>CALXLT010000057.1 GCA_944389275.1 uncultured Spirochaetaceae bacterium | reverse complement strand
ATGAGAGGACATTCCATCTCATATTCCACTCATACCTCGTCGCGCTGGGAGGAAGGGCGTATGCAGAGGATGCAGGGAGGATAGGAAGGGCCGATGAGGTATATGAGAGGGAAAGGGCGATCTACGTTTTCGAGCTCAAGGTGGATAAATCAGCAGACGAGGCGCTGAGGCAGATAAAGGAGAAGGGATACGCCGATAAATACATGGAGAGAGCCCGGAAAGAGGGCAAGAGGATCATCCTCATAGGAGTGGACTTCTCCTCCGAGGAGAGAAGGATTACGGATTACAGGGAAGAGATCCTCTGAAAGCAGAAGGCTGCGTCCTGCAGCCTTCCATCTACCTATTCTTCCTTGATGATATGCACATCAAGCTGATTGAACGGCATGTCCAGTCCATTAGCGCGAAGAGCGGAAAGGACCTCCCCGTTGAATCTCCAGTAGATATTCCAGTAATCGGAAGGCTTCACCCACGGCCTGACGATAAGCGTTATGCCGCTTGCCCCGTATTTATTGACCTCAACCACAGGAGCGGGATCTGAGAGGACCTCGGGATATGACGAGACAAGATCGAAGAGGACCTTCCTCGCCTTCTCCGTATCCATAGAGTATCCGATGTCGATGGACATATCGATACGCCGCCTCTCGATGTATGAGTAATTGAGGATCGTGTTGCTCCAGACATACTTGTTGTTGACCGTGTATTTCTTATTGTCCCCTGTCGCGAGTGTGACGCACATGAGGTCCATGGCGATGACTGTCCCAGCAACCCCGTCCTGCCCTATCTCGACCCAGTCACCTACCCTGAACGGATTGTTCACAGCGATCATGAAGCCGCTGAAGAGCGATCCGATTGATTCCTGGAGCGCGAAGCCAAGCACCACGCCGGTAACCCCGAGGCCCGCGATAAGAGGAGTGAGATCTATTCCCCATACCGCAAGGATCGAGAGGATGGCGATCATCCAGACGAGAACGGAGCATATACGCCAGAGAAGGGAGGCCATCAGTACAGAGAACTTCGGATTCCTTTCGGAGAGACGCTTGAAGAACCTACGGATAAGATAGGATATCACCTTGGCGGCGGCGAATATGAGGACGGAGAGGATGATCGAGACCACGAAGCCTGGGATACGGGTTCCCTCCGCGATGGATTCCACGATATTCTCCATATCCACGGCAGCATCCGTACTGCTTGCTGATGCGGCTGTTGCTGTTAATGCGGGCATTGGCTACTCCTGAAAAAAGAAGATGGGCGGTACAGTACCGCCCATCTACGATAACATCAAATCCTTCAAACTGAAAGGATTCTCGTGAGATTCCTGACGAAATCCGCGGAATCGGAAGGCATGACACCTTCAGCGAGGAGCGCCTGATCGAGAATGACGGAGGATAGGGCCTTCACGAACTCATCATCGCCGCTCTCCTCGATCTTCCTTATCACAGCCGAATCGGGGTTGATCTCCAGAAGAGGCTTCACCTCAGGCAGATCAGAGCGTCCAAGCTGTCTCATCATCCTCTGCATCTGGATGGACATGTCCTCGTTGCTGAGGATGACAGCTGCAGGGGAATCGGAAAGACGCGATGACACGCGGACATCCTTGACCCTGTCGCCAAGGGCGGCCTTGATCTTCTCCGCGACACCCTTCTTGTCCTCCTCCTTCTTCTTGTCCTCGTCGCTCTTGAGGTCATCGATGGACTCTTCCTTGTTGATGGCCTTGAGAGGCACGTCCTGGTAGCTTCCGATCATGCCCACGACGATCTCGTCGATATCATCGCCCATTATGAGGACCTCATAGCCCTTCTCCCTGTACGCGGCCACGAGAGGAGACGTCCTTAGGACATCCTCCTTGCCTCCCGTGATGTAGTAGATGGCCTTCTGCCCATCCTTCATCCTCTCCTTGTATTCCTTGAGGGAGACATAGCCATCGCTCTCGCTGGACTTGTAGCGGACAAGCTCGAGAAGCGCGTCCCTGTTCGCGTAATCAGAATAGAGGCCTTCCTTGAGCGGCCTGCCATACTGCGCTATGAACTTCGCGTAGAGCTCGGGATTGTTCTCCGCGATCTTCCTGAACTCTCCCAGGAGCTTCTTCACAGACGCGTTCCTGATGCTCATCATCACCTTGTTCTCCTGGAGTATCTCACGGGAGACATTGAGAGGCAGGTCCTCGCTGTCTATGATGCCGCGCACGAACCTGAGGTATGACGGCAGAAGATCCTTGTCATCATCCGTGATATACACGCGCTTCACGTAAAGCTTCACGCCCGGGCGGTAGTCGGCATAGTACATGTCGAAAGGAGCGGTGGCAGGGACGAAGAAGAGCGTCGTGTACTCAGTCGCGCCCTCAGCCTGCGTGTGGATGTAGAAGAGAGGATCCTCGCTGTCATAGAAGGTGTTCTTGTAGAACTCCTTGTACTCCTCATCCTTTATGCCGCTCTTGCTTCTCTTCCAGAGCGCGGAGGCGCTGTTGATCTGCTCGGTCTTCCTCTCGACAGTCTTCTCTGGCTCGCCATTCGCATCCTTCTTCTCATTGTCGTAATGGGTCTGGTCATAGGTGAGGAATATAGGATAGGCGATGTTATCCGAGTACTTCTTGATCAGGTTCTCAAGCGTCCAGCGGTTGGCGAACTGCTCCCCCTCCTCATTGAGCGTGAGGATGATGGTGGTTCCCTGCCCGTCCCTCTCGGCCTCCTCTATCGAGTACGAGCTCTCGCCGGTGCTCGTCCACTTATAGGCTTTATCAGAGCCGGCCTTGCGCGAGATGACGGTGATACGGCTAGCGACCATGAAGGCTGAATAGAAGCCGACGCCGAACTGGCCGATGAGGTTGGAATCCTTCTTCTGGTCCTCTGAAAGGGATGCGAGGAACTTCTTCGTGCCTGAGCTCGCGATCGTTCCGAGGTTATTGTTCAGGTCATCCTCATCCATGCCGATGCCGTTATCTGATATAGTCAGCGTGCGTCCGGTCCCTTCCGTGAATGTGATATCGATCCTCGGATCGAAGGCGAAGCCCTTGAGGGACTCATCGGTAAGGGTTAGGTATCTCAGCTTGTCGATCGCATCCGAGGCGTTCGAGATAAGCTCACGGAGGAAGATCTCCTTGTTAGAGTAAAGCGAATGTATTATGAGGTGCAGCAGATCCGCCACCTCAGTCTTGAATTTCCTAGTTGCAGACATTTCTTTTCTCCCTTTCAAAACATACAAACGAGGAAGGAAATCGGCAACAGCAAAGTCTCTTCCTAGAGACATGCTCGGCCTTTGTGTTAAAATGGACACATGGATTTCTCTAGACCGGACAATGCAAGGAAGATAAACAGGCTCAAGGTCCTCTCCGCGCTCAGGCATGAGGAACTTTCCAAGGCCGAGATCTCAAGGAGGCTCGGGATAAACAAGGTCTCGATCGGCGAGATCATCGACATAATGGTCAAGGAAGGGCTCCTGGAGGAGGCCGGCAAGGCAGCCTACTCATCAGGCCGTCCGGCGATGCTCCTGTCGATCAAGGCGAACTCCGGCAGGGTGCTCTCCATAGACATGAGGAAGAAGGCGGTATCGGTATCGGTATCTGACGCGCTTGGCAGGATACTGCGCTTCGAGCGCTTTCCCCGCACCGAGTCCTTCCGGGAGGATCTGGACAGGACGATAAGGAAGATGAGGGGCAATGACGACGTGAGGATATACGGGACAGCCATCGTCAACGAGGACATAGACCTATCTGGGATCATAGACGCGCCGAAGGTGGTCCTTTCTCGCATCGAGGCGGAGAGCGCGAGCGAGATGGCGAGGATGGAAAGAGCCGATGACACGCTCTTCCTATCCTGGTCCGATGATATCGAAGCGGTGTTCTACCATGAAGGCTTCATCCCCCTTCCCCAGTTCCCGCACATAAGGGCTCAGAGGGACGGAGAGTGCAGCTGCGGCGGCAAGGGTTGCCTATGCACCGCAGCCTCAGGGACAGCGCTTCTGAGGAAATCCGGGATGAAAGGATACAGGGAGCTTGTCTCAAATCCTGCGGGACTCGAGGCCGTGCGAGAGAGCCTCAGGCCGATGGCCGCGGCGCTCTCGATGGCGGTCCAGGCCCTCTCAGCATCGAAGGTTGTCATCACGGGAGAACTCTCTGCGCTTCCGGATAGCGTCTTCGAGCACCTGCAGGCTCTTGTTGACTCAGCCCTTCCTCCATCACGGCATGTGCCGGTGGAGAGATCAAAAAGCGGGGACAAAGGCGCGAGGGAAGGTGCGGCGATACTCGCCCTCGATGAGTTCTTCTATCATACGAGGCTTTTGACGAAGCTTTCCTCTATCGAGAGCCTCTCTTCCGATTTTCCGAACGGAATATGATATAGGTCAGGAGCAGGATAAGGTATATGCACCATAGAGGGGAGCCTCCTGCTATGGCCGCGGTGGCTATCCAGGGGATCGCTGTGAAAGCCGCGGAGAGAAGCACGGCCGCGACGCGTGGCAGCGCCCTCTTCGCGCCGCTCCTGATAGCCGTGGCCGCCGTGAACAATATGACGGAGACGATGGAGACGACCATCAATCGGAGCATCCAGCCATCGATGCTGTAATGCATGAGCTCCTCTTCCCTTTCCTTCTCGACAACGATCACACGTGGCTCCGAAGCGGCAACGGCAACATCCGCCTCAGCTTCCTTTGCCGGAAGCGCAGGCTCCGTGGACGCATCATCCTCTGAAGGAGGGATGGCATCGCCATCAATGCCGGAATAGACAACAGCCGGGACGAACACGACATCCGGTTCCGTATCCTCGGCCTCAGCCTCGGGAACACTCTCCTCCGCCTCTTCAGAAACAGCGGATGGAAGCACCTCAGGAAGCATCTCCTCTTCCTCTGCCGCCGCAGGAGCGAGAACCTCCTCTATAGGCCGCTCTTCCGCCCTTGCCCTGGTAGGGCTTGAGCTGAGAGCGTCAAGAAGCAGCGATCCGCTGCTCTCAGCAGAGAATGTATTGCCTCCTGTTATGCAGGAGGTGAGAGCAAAGGATATGATGATGGCTGCCGCGATGAAGGCCCTTCTCATAGCATTTATCAAACAACATTATATAGGAATTGTTACATTTTACGCTATCAGGGAAAGAAAACAGACAGGAAAAGGCTCTGCCGCTTCTCAAGGATGCTTCGCCATCATGGCCTGCTGTTCCTTTATGCTTCCGTCTCACTGATCTGATGATTCCTAACAATCAGATTAACAACCTGTGGGATTATCAGGGCAAGAATCGCTTCGAATTTCTTATCAGCCATCAGAATTCCTCCTCAGGTACAACACCGGCAAAATGCAACTAAAGACACAGATCGATTAAAAAACCGCTGGCTTAACCAGCGGCAACCTCCTAGTTCCCTTTTTTCGCTTTATGAGAGAAGCCAGGATCTGCAAGGTCTATCAGCCTCCTGACCTTTATGATTGTCTCACAGCATTTCCGATAAAGCAAATGAAAACTACGATGTTTTTCAAAAATATTGCATGTTTTCAGCCCGATAAAAGGATAAATCACATTAGAAAGTGTTACATTCGGCATTTACCATACATTCTGTATGATATTATCCAATTACCTAGCCTACTGTCTGCCGCACTCAGCCTTCGCCTCCTCCAAAGCCTCCCAAACAGCCGGGACAAGAAGCTTCAGGAATCTCGGATTCTGCCCTCTCAGGATAGATGAGAGCCTCTCGATTGACTCGGGAGGATTGGCGGCAAGGGATGGTATGAAGCGCTTCTCCATGACCTGCACGGCAGGGACATTGAAGCGGCGGGCAAGCTTATCGCGGGCTATGAAGATATGGCGGACATACACCTTCTCCGTGCGGCTCATGCGCCTCCAGTCCCCTACCTTCTTCCAGCC
>CALXLT010000056.1 GCA_944389275.1 uncultured Spirochaetaceae bacterium | reverse complement strand
ATGTCGTTCTTCCTGATCGACTCGAAGCTGAAGATATCGGTGGTTATCTCTCTCATCTCATCGATAGTATAGTCCGGGCCGTATGGCTGCTCTTTCTCTCCAAGGAGAACCGATCCGCATTCAAATGGGGGTAATAGAATTTTCTTCATACTATTGTATACGCTCTAAGTCCGTTTTTTGACCAACTTCGGGAGAAAGGCGATGTAAGAACGATGTTTTGGATTCGGCAGAGTTCCCTTTGCATCGGCTATGCTGATATGCGATAATCCAATCGGAGGCCTTTATGACAGATTATATGGATGGAACGGGCATTCAGTATCATATCCACACCAAGAAAGGGGATGTCGGACGCTATGCGATACTTCCAGGGGATCCGAAGCGGGTTCCTCTTATCGCGGCTTACCTTGATAAGGCCGAGAAGGTGGCTGACAATCGTGAGTTCCTCACTTATACGGGATATCTTGAGGGGGAGAAGGTCTCGGTGACTTCCACAGGCATAGGAGGGCCATCTGCCGCGATCGCCATGGAGGAGCTGTTCCTCTCCGGCACGGATACATTCATCCGCGTAGGTACATGCGGCGGCATCGCGATCCCTGTCATCGGCAGCGATATAGTCATCGCGACAGGGGCTGTGAGGATGGAAGGGACAAGCCGTGAGTATGCTCCTATAGAGTTTCCTGCGGTCGCGGACTTCACGGTCGTTTCCGCGCTATGCGAGGCTGCCGGGAAGCTTGGGCTCAGGTATCATACGGGCGTGGTGCAGTGCAAGGATTCATTCTATGGCCAGCATGATCCCGCGTCGATGCCTGTTTCCTATGAGCTCCAGGCAAAGTGGGACGCCTGGAAGAAGCTTGGCGTGCTTGCCTCCGAGATGGAATCAGCCGCGCTCTTCACGGTAGCGGCAAGGCTTCGTGCCCGCGCCGGCACTGTTCTCTTCACTGTCGGGAACCAGGAGCGCGAGCTTCTGGGAATGGACAATCCGAAGTTCCACAATACGGACAGGGCGATAAAGACAGCCATAGAGGCGATAAGGAATCTGATCATCCGCGATCGTAGAGGCTGATCCCTTCCTTCCTGTATTCCTCTTCGCATTCAGAGAGCGCGGCATCGATGTCCTCATCCTTGCCGCACTCCCTTATAAGGTCGATCGAGAAAAGCTCAAGCCCTATGGCCGTGTACTCAGCCTGGAGCTCCTTCGAGCCATGCAGGCCCAGATCAAGCCTGAAGCGCTCATCCTTGAATGCCTTTACCGCATCCTCTGTCTTCTCCAGAAGCGCTCTTCCGCTTTTGAGATTCCTTATGGCTATGATGCCCCTGACCTTATCCGGGCGCGCGAATATCCCGTAATTGCTATCGTTCATTGGCTGGATTATCGTGCAAAACGGCCTTTTGTGCAATTTACGGGAATCTTTAGACAGATAGGCATAATATATCCATTCTACACAGTTTGTCTTTGTATTTTTCATCTAGAAGGGTTATAGTCAATACAGCACTTTCATATCAGGAAGGTTTCAATGGAACAGCAGATTCAGGATCTAGTGGATTCGATCCGCAAGGAAGGGATCGATAAGGCGAGGCTCGATGCTGACAAGATCATCAGCGAGGCAGAGGCAAGGGCCAAGGCCATAATCGAGGACGCTGAGAAGGAGAAGGAGAAGCTCCTTGCTGGCGCTGCATCCTCGATCGATACGGAAAGGGCGTCAGCGGAGGCTTCAATCAAGCAGGCTGCCCGCGATGTGTCTCTTTCTCTGAAGAAGAGCATAGAGGATGCCTATACGAGGATCCTCAAGGCCGGCTGCGGCAGCGCCATGCATGGCGACGCTCTTCTCTCTATCCTCAAGGCCGTCATTTCCGGCGAGTTCAGCGGAAAGACAGTCGAGATATCCGAAGAGGACATGAAGGCTCTCTCATCCTCTCTTTCCGCAGCTTTTGCCGAGGAGATCAGGAACGGCCTGGAATTCAAGCCATCATCCCGCGTATCCTCCGGCTTCAGGATCGCCGAGAAGGATGGATCTGGATACATAGACATGACAGGGGATGAGAGCGCTGAGCTCCTTGCCCCATATCTTTCATCATCGCTTAAGGCCTTGATCGAGGGGTGATGATGGCTGAGTACTACTACTTCGCAACGACCCTTCCCATGCTGGTCATGGGGCGGGAGTGCCCGATAAGCTACGATGAGTTCATGAGGAGCGCCAAGCGGTATCTTTCGAAGAAGGATTACGAGAGCCTTTCTTCGCTTTCCGCTGTTTCGTTTTCCTCGAACCCGTCTTCTCGCGTCGCGAGGGAATGGAAGGAGTTCCATGACAGGATCGAGGAGCTCATTGTCCAGGAACGCGCTGCGGTGCTTGGCTTTGAGGGATATGGCAAGAGCGAGGGAGAGGACAAGGCCCTTCGCGAGCGCATCCATTCGATAGTGAACGATATGGATCCGCTTGAGGCTGAGAAGGCTATCCTTTCCATGTATTTCGATTTCCTCTCTTCCCGCGCAGGTGGATCGCCTTTCAGCACGGAGACGCTCATGATTTACGCGCTGAAGCTTCAGCTTATGGAGAGGGCAGCCGCATTCTCGCAGGAGAAGGGGCAGGCGGAGTTCGATAGGCTCTACAAAGAGATAGAGACGGATATTTTCCGATAAGGAGTGTATATGGCAACAAGCGCAATCGGCCACGTTACCGGTGTCAACGGAAACATGGTAAACGTCCGCTTCAGCGATCGTGTCATCAAGAATGAAGTAGGCTACATAAAAGTCGGCGATACAAGGCTCAAGAGCGAGATAATCCGCATAACCGACGGGATAGCATCCATGCAGGTCTATGAGATGACTGGCGGCATCAAGGTCGGTGATGAGGTTGAGTTCACAGGCGAGCTTCTTTCCGTGGAGCTGGGACCAGGGCTTCTGACGCAGGTCTTCGATGGCCTGCAGAATCCTCTTCCGGACCTTGCGGAGAAGTGCGGGTTCTTCCTCGATAGAGGTGTCTACCTCACTCCTCTCCCGGATAAGGAGTGGGATTTCACCCCCACCAGGAAAGCCGGGGATACAGTCGTCGCGGGAGACTGCTTCGGCACTGTCCCTGAGGGTATCTTCACGCACCGCATAACGGTGCCGTTCTCACTTCAGGGCGAGTGGAAGATCAGGAGCATCGCCGAGAAAGGCATGCACCGCAGCCGCTCCACTGTCTGCACGATAGAGAACGGAAAGGGAGAGACCAAGGACCTTTCAATGATAATCACGCAGCCTGTCAAGGTCGCGATAAAGAGCTATGAGGAGAGGCTGATGCCTGATGAGCCCATGGTCACGAAGATCAGGCTCATCGATACGTTCCTTCCTGTCGCTAAGGGTGGAACATACTGTATCCCTGGCCCGTTCGGCGCTGGAAAGACCGTTCTGCAGCACCTCACGTCAAGGAACGCCGATGTTGATATAGTCATCATCGCAGCCTGCGGAGAGCGTGCCGGAGAGGTCGTTGAGATCCTCAAGGAGTTCCCTGAGCTCACCGATCCGAAGACCGGGCGCAGCCTGATGGAGCGTACGATCATAATCTGCAATACATCCTCGATGCCTGTAGCTGCCCGTGAGGCTTCCGTATACACCGCCGTGACCATGGCGGAGTATTACAGGAACATGGGGCTGGATGTGCTTCTTCTCGCGGACAGCACATCAAGATGGGCGCAGGCGATGAGGGAGATGTCCGGAAGGCTGGAGGAGATCCCTGGAGACGAGGCATTCCCTGCGTATCTTGAGTCAAGGATCGCCGAGTTCTATGAGAGGGCCGGAAAGGTAAGGCTCCGCGATGGAAGCGTCGGCTCTGTCACGATCGGAGGCACCGTTTCCCCTGCTGGCGGAAACTTCGAGGAGCCTGTGACGCAGGCGACACTGAAGGTCGTAGGCGCGTTCCATGGCCTATCAAGGGAGAGATCCGATGCCAGGAAGTATCCAGCGATCGATCCTATGGATTCCTGGTCGAAGTACAGGGGCATCATAGCCCAGGATGAGGTTGATGAGGCTTATTCGTATCTCAGGAGAAGCAACGAGATAGGGCAGATGATGAAGGTCGTAGGCGAGGAAGGCACGAGCCTCGAGGACTATGTCATCTATCAGAAGGGAGAGTTCCTTGATGCTGTCTACATGCAGCAGAACTCCTTCGATCCTGTTGACGCCACGGTCTCAGTTGACAGGCAGAGAAGCTCGTTCGAGATCCTTCTGGATATCCTCCGCTCTGACTTCGCCCTTTCTGACAAGAAGGAGGCAAGGACATTCTTCAATGATCTCAGGCAGCGCTTCCTGGACTGGAACGGAACAGCTGAGGATGATGCGAGGTTCGCTGAGCGCAAGAGCGCCTTGGTTGATTGCTATAAGGGGAACATCAGATGATAGAGAAGGTCTATACGAAGATTGATTCGATCGTCGGCAACGTCATCACCGTCCGCGCAGAGGGCGTGAGGAACAATGACCTTGCTGAGATCACCACATCATCAGGCACGGGCTACGCCAATGTCATCAAGCTTGATGGGGATAAGGTATCGCTCCAGGTGTTCAAGGGCGGCCAGGGAGTCTCCACAGGAGACAGCGTCCGCTTCCTGGGCGTTCCCATGCGCGTAAGCTACTCTGATAATCTCCTTGGACGCGTGTTCGATGGAGCTGGAAAGCCAAGGGACAACGGCCCAGAGCTCACGGACAACATGGTCGAGATCGGCGGTCCTTCGGTAAATCCATCGAAGAGGATACTCCCGAACAAGATGATCCGTACCGGTATCCCGATGATCGATGTGTTCAATACGCTTGTCGAATCCCAGAAGCTTCCTATCTTCTCCGTCTCAGGCGAGCCGTATAACGAGCTTCTTGCCCGCATCGCCATGCAGGCTGAGGTTGATGTAATCGTCCTTGGAGGCATGGGCCTCAAGTATGATGATTACCTCTTCTTCCGCAACACACTGGAGAAGTCCGGAGCCATGTCTAGGACGATAATGTTCATACATACCGCGTCGGACCCGACTGTAGAGTGCACGCTTGTTCCTGATATGGCGCTTGCCGTAGCGGAGCATTTCGCGCTTGATGGAAAGAAGGTGCTGGTGCTCCTTACGGATATGACGAACTTCTGCGACGCGCTGAAGGAGACAGCCATAACCATGGAACAGGTTCCGTCCAACCGCGGATACCCGGGAGATCTCTATTCAGCCCTCGCGTCGCGCTATGAGAAGGCCGTAAGCTTCGTCGGAGCCGGATCTGTCACGATCCTCGGCGTAACCACGATGCCTGGCGATGATGTCACCCATCCTGTTCCGGATAACACCGGGTATATCACGGAGGGGCAGTATTACCTCAGGCATGGGCACATCGAGCCGTTCGGATCCCTTTCCAGGCTCAAGCAGAATGTCAACAAGGACACAAGAAGCGACCACAGGTCACTTATGGATGGCATGATCAAGCTCTATTCGGCATGCAAGGATTCCCAGGAGAAGAGATCGATGGGATTCATGATGTCCGACTGGGACGAGAAGCTCCTGAAGTACGGGAAGCTCTTCGAGGAGAGGATGATGGATCTCTCTGTCAACATCCCGCTTGAGGAGGCCCTTGATGAAGGATGGAGGATACTCGCGGAGTGCTTCGAGCCAAGCGAGACAGGCCTTAGGTCTGACCTTATCGAGGATTACTGGCCGAAGAAGGAGCAGAGATAGTGGGTGTTAAGCTTACTAAGAACGAGCAGAAGAAGCAGAAGGACCAGCTCAAGCAGTTCCAGCGCTATCTTCCTACGCTCCAGCTCAAGCAGCAGCAGCTCCAGAGCGTCATACGCGAAGCTGAGAATGAGATCGTCTCGCTGAAGAAAGAGCAGCAGAAGGCGATAGCGTCGCTCTCAGGCTGGATCGCTGTCTATAGCGGCAACGCCGCATTCCCTGAGGACAAGTCCATAGGGAACCTGCTGAGGATAGAGCGCATAGAGAAGGACACTGAGAACATCGCTGGCGTGGCTGTCCCTGTCTTCCGCCGCCTCGTCTTCCAGGATCTTAGCTATGACCTGAGGTATTATCCGCTATGGGTCGATAAGGCCCTTGTGGCTCTCAGGGATATCGCGAAGTACGATGCCCTGGTCAAGACGCTGCAGGAGAGGATAGATCTCCTGCAGAAGGAGCTCAGGACGACGGTGCAGCGCGTAAATCTCTTCGAGAAGGTAAAGATCCCTGAGGCGAAGGAGAATATCCGCGTGATATCCATCTACCTGCAGGATCAGCAGACAGCTGCAGTCGTACGTGGCAAGATCGCCAAGCGCAAGCTGGTGAAGGCAGGCTGATATGATAGAAAGGATGAAGAAAACCATAGTGCTTGCATCAGCGTCCCATAAGGCGGAGCTTCTCTCCTCCCTCAGGGATCTTGGCGTGATGCATGTCACGGATATGGTCACCAAGTCATCCGCTCTCGATGAGCTGGAGAAGAGGAGGGCAGAGTACTCCTCCGTGCTCCAGACGCTGAAGGAGCGCGGTGACAAGAAGACATCAGCATCAGCTTCGGGCATCAGCTTCAGCGAGATCCATCCCTCGATCATGGCCCTTCTTTCAGAGGAGGAGAGCCTCAAGGAGAAGGTTGTTGCGCTTCAGACCGAGAAGGAGAGGATCGCGCCGTTCGGTGAGTTCGATCCTGATTCGCTTAAGGCGCTTGTCGCAGATGGCGTTGAGATATCGCTCTGGATCGGAAGCAAGAAGGACATGGAAGCCCTCCGCGCCTCGGATATCAGGTACATCCCAGTCTCCTATGCGGGAAAGAGCCTTGCCGCAGCCGTGATAGGAAACGAGGTTCCTTCAGGCCTTTCCCTCACGCGCTTCGAGCTTCCTGAGAAGTCACTTGCCGTGATCGACAGCGAGCTTCTGGCGGGCCGTGAGAGGCTCAAGGAAATCGATAGCAAGATCAAGGCAGCTTCCGCGTACATCCCTCTCTATGAGAATGCGCTGAAGGCTGAGGATGACAGCATCGTATTCGAGCAGGTCACGGAAACGGTTTCCGGCGATGATATCGTGTACCTTACCGGGTATATCCCCGCAAGCGATATGGATAGGTTCGTCTCCTACGCGAAGAAGGAGAAGCTTGCCTATTCGCTTTCGGATCCAGGCCCGGATGACAATCCTCCGACGAAGGTCAGGTATAAGGGCTTTGTCAGGATAGTCAAGCCGGTCTTTGATATCCTCGGCACTGTCCCGGGATACAATGAGTATGATATCTCATCATATTTCCTTGTGTTCTTCTCGCTCTTCTTCGCCATGATAATAGGCGATGCCGGCTATGGGATTATATTCATACTCATAAGCCTCATCATGCAGCTGAAGACGAAGAAGTGCACCGATCTGAACATCCTGGTGTATGTGCTGGGCGGAGCCACGGTTGTTTGGGGCGCGGTGACAGGCACATGGTTCGGCTCTCTCATGATCCTTGAGAAGATACCGTTCCTGCAGCGCCTTGTCATACCACCGCTTGCCAACTATCCGGAGCTCTTCGGGCTTGATGCCACGTATACGCAGAACATGCTGATGAAGTTCTGCTTCATGCTTGGCACGCTCCAGCTCTCGCTTGGAAGGGTCATAAACATAATAACGAAGGCTAAGGCAAAGGATCTCTCGCTCGTAGCGGAGATAGGCTGGCTGATAGACGCTATCCTCATCTACTTCCTGGCCCTTAATCTTGTCATCGGGGAGCCGTTCCCGATGAAGGTCATAGCCATGGGAGTCGGTACAGGGTTTGTCCTTGTCTGCCTCTTCTCCGCGCAGGGGCCTGGAGTGCCGTTCGGCAAGGGCGTCAAGAGCAGCCTGGGTGGTTTCTTCACGACGTTCCTCGATACGATCTCGTGCTTCTCGAACCTGATGAGCTATATAAGGCTCTTTGCCGTTGGCATGGCATCGCTTGCCATAGCCCAGTCCTTCAATAGCATGGGAGGCGGCCTGATGGGTGGATTCGCTGCTGTCTTCGGCATCCTTGTCATCGTCATCGGGCATGTGCTTAACCTTGTGATGGGTATTCTGTCTGTCGTTGTTCATGGCGTCAGGCTCAATTTACTGGAATTCTCCGGAGCGCTTGGAATGGAGTGGGCCGGATACAAATACGAACCATTTCGGAAGATGGTGGAAGAAAAGAATAACTAAGGAGAGGTAAATGGAAAATCTCGCTTATCTTGGCATGGCTTGTGCACTCTGCTTGTCTGCACTTGGATCGGGTCTTGGCGTAAACTGCGCGGGACAGAGCGCTGTCGGTGGATGGAAGAAGTGTTATGCTGCAGGAAAGCCTGCACCGTTCATCATGGTCGCATTTGCTGGCGCTCCTCTTACGCAGACAATCTATGGATTCCTGCTCATGAACTTCATCCGTTCTGCATTCGCGGGCGGCGCGTCTCCGATGCTCTGCCTTGGCGCGGGCGTTCTCGGCGGCCTTTCCATCGGCTTCTCAGCATGGTGGCAGGGTAAGATCGCTGCAGGCGCTTCTGACGCTCTCAGCGAGACTGGAAAGGGTACAGCCAACTACTTCATCGTAATCGGTATCGCGGAGACTGTCGCTCTCTTCACTCTCGTCTTCTGCCTTCTCCTTCTCGGTTGATAGGAAAGATGCGGATATGGGGCTGCCGAAAGGCAGCCTTTAGTTTTTTATAAAGTATGCCGTCAGAAAACCTGCCAGGCTTGTCCTGCAGAATGAAGGCGGCATAATCACTTCGCATCGTAGATTGCAAAGACCCTATTGCATGATTCGCAGTAATACGCTTCAGCATTCTTCTCAAGGATGATATGCGGTGGATGGTTCGTAGCCTTCTCCGCAGGTCTGGATATGACATTAACGCCAAAAGGCATGCTCCCTGATGATATGACTGTTCCCTTGATCATCTCTTTGCTGCATGCAGGGCATTCCATCATTCGGTACCTCCGATGTTCGACTTCAGGTTCTCGATGTATTTCCTTACACTTTCCTCAGTAATTGTGCCCACACTGCCATAGTAGCATCCACGGAACCACAGGCCAGAGCCTCAGGACTTGCGTTCCTTGAGCTTTGGAAATGCTGTGAAGATGT
>CALXLT010000055.1 GCA_944389275.1 uncultured Spirochaetaceae bacterium | reverse complement strand
ATGTCGTTCTTCCTGATCGACTCGAAGCTGAAGATATCGGTGGTTATCTCTCTCATCTCATCGATAGTATAGTCCGGGCCGTATGGCTGCTCTTTCTCTCCAAGGAGAACCGATCCGCATTCAAATGTTGGTACTAGAATTCGTTTCATACCATATATACGCCGAAAGCCGCTGTTTTGACCAACTTCGGGAGGATAATAGCCTTAGACTTTGTCCAATCCTATGAGGAATATCTCGAATGAGTCGTCCCTTGATGCCTTTGGTTTGAAGGCCTTTGCCTTCTTGAAGATCGTCCGCATGCGCTTGAGGATCTCCTGCTCTCCGCCTCCCTGGAATATCTTGATGACAAGATTCCCATGAGTCTTGAGCTGCTCCTCGGCTAGCATGACGACCTGTTCCGCCAGGTATTCGGAGCGCGAGGTGTCTACGATCCTGTTGCCGGTTGTCATCGGAGCCGCGTCGGATATTATCGCGTCGTAGGGGCCTTCATCGACGAGCTTGGCCCTTATCTCCTTCGAGAACGCGTCGCCTGTGAATTCAATGACGGTAGGGGGCACCGGATCGAGGGAGAGCGGGTTGAGGTCGCACGAGACGATCTTGCCTCTGCCTTTTATCAGCTCGCGGTGCGTGAAGAGCGTCCAGGAGCCTGGGGCCGCGCCGACATCAAGCACGGTGTCCCCCGGCTTTATTATGCGGTGCGTGCTGTTGATCTC
Source organism: uncultured Spirochaetaceae bacterium (assembly GCA_944389275.1). Lineage (GTDB taxonomy): Bacteria > Spirochaetota > Spirochaetia > Sphaerochaetales > Sphaerochaetaceae > Ornithospirochaeta. The sequence goes on along the minus strand of CALXLT010000055.1, from coordinate 11,179 downwards.
CTCCAGCTTGTATACCGAGCGCGCCGGGTAGCCTTCGCTATGCGCCTTCTTCGTGAAGAAATCTGCCTTGTCTCTTCTGGAAACTGCCATGGCCTGAGTTTATTCGATTTCCCTAAAGAGAAAAAGACGCCGGACGGATGAAAAATGGGGTGGGAGAGTCCGTCCGGCGAATGTTTTCCACGCAAAGGAGGTGAAAACTGTTGCTCTTTGCTTATTATCTACAAGCTCCGTGCCAAAATCGCGCGGCTTCACGATAACTACAGAGAAAAAACAAAGACAGCGGTCAAGCTGTCTTTGAATACACTAAAAAGGAGGTTTGTTGAAAAAACTGTTTGCTCTATACATTTCTTTGCAGAAAGCGTGCCAACTTGGTTTTTCCGGTCATTTTGCCTGATTTTGCCGTCTAGGCGCGTTTCTTGGTGTGAAAAAAGGTAACAGTGTGAAATTTCTTGCAGGTTGACCCCCTCAGCAGTTGCAGTTAACTTCTGTACTATGCGCAACAGCATCATAAACAGGCAGTTCAGATATACATACTCCAATGCCGCGGCCGTGATAGCGGTCATCAATATCGTGGCATATGGCGTAGTGACATTCCTATTCCCGAGGTTCCTTTATATATTCTCGCTTATACCTTCCGCGGTGCTGTACCGCCACTGGTACTGGCAGTTCTTCACTTACATGTTCATGCATGGCGGGCTCTGGCATCTGCTCTTCAACATGCTCGCGCTCTTCATGTTCGGCATGCCTGTGGAGCGGAAGATCGGCACGCGGGAGTTCGTGCTGTTCTATTTCCTTGTCGGGACGCTCTCCGGGATAGCCAGCTATATCGCGTTCTATCTATCCGGGCGGAACGTGATGCTGCTTGGTGCCTCTGGCGCGATATACGGCGTGATGCTGCTGTTCTCGGTCTTCTTCCCGTCCGCCGGCGTGCTCCTGTTCGGATTTATCCCGATGAGGGCATCCACGCTCGTGCTGCTTTACTTCTGCATCGAGTTCTTCGGATCGGTCTTCGCGTCCGGCTCCATAGGCCACTCGACGCATCTTTTCGGGCTTCTCTTCGCCTTCCTTTATGTGATGATCCGCATGAGGATCAAGCCCTGGAGGGCTTGGGGGCTATAATCCCCAGGCCTCCCGTTTCTCGGCGTACCCTTTCTTGATGACATCATAGATCAGCTCCAGCTTCTTCCCATGATGGCAGAAGGCGCTCTTCATCGCGTTTATCGTTATCTTCTCTATGTCGTGGATATCAAGAGAGTAGTGCTCGGAGGCCAGCATCAGCTCCTTCGATAGCGATGTGCCGCTCATGAGCCTGTTGTCCGTGCAAAGGAACACGCGGAACTTCTCGCGGAAGAAGAGGGGGAAGGGGTGCGTCTCATAGCTTTCCGCGGCTCCTGTCCCCACGTTCGACGTAAGGCACATCTCAAGCGGGATGCGCTTATCAAGGACGAAGTGGGCGAGACTTCCCATCTTCGCTATCTTCCCGTTCTCGATCACCATGTCATCTATCAGCCTCGTGCCGTGTCCGATGCGATGCGCGCCGCATATCTGTATAGCCTGCCATATCGACTCGGTGCCGAATGCCTCGCCCGCGTGGATCGTGATGTTGAAGTTCTTGCGCCTTATGTACTCGAATGCCTCTATGTGCTTCTTTGCGGGGTTCCCGGCCTCATCCCCGGCAAGGTCAAAGCCGACCGTGCCCCTGTCCGCGTATGCCGCCCCCAGGGCCGCTACCTGAAGCGATGTCTCAGGGCTTTCATGGCGCATCGCGCAGAGTATGAGGCCGAATTCCACGCCTGTCTCCCTCTTGCCTTCCTGTAGGCCATCAAGCACGGCGCGCACGACCTCATCCATCGTGAGGCCCTTTCTCGTGTGCAGCGATGGCGCGAAGCGTATCTCCGCGTATACCACGCCATCGGCGGCCAGGTCCTCGATCTCCTCGCGCGCTATGCGCCGAAGCGATTCCCTGTCCTGCATCAGGGCCGTTGTTATGCTGAAGCTTTCGAGGTAAAGGCTCAGCGATTTCCTCTCCGATCCCTTTCGAAACCACGCTGCAAGCTTATCCTCATCCCTTTCGGGAAGCTCCAGGCCCTGCTTCTCCGCAAGCTCTATTATGGTTGCCGGCCTCACGGAGCCGTCGAGATGCTCGTGCAGCTCCACCTTGGGCAGGCTTTGTATCTGATTGAAAGCCAACATAGATAGATTCTGCCCTCTCTTTCGCGATAAGGCAAGGGCAACGATCGGCGGCATTTGGGCCATTCTTGCACAAAATGTATAAGATACATTTCATAACTTTTTGGGTTTATTGTATTTATGCTTGATAAAAAAGCAGTTTTACACTCTTTTCCGCTTTACATTCCTTTTATTTAGGGACAATATCGGAAATGGAGGAAAACAATATGGCGAAATCTGCTGATTCTCTTAATAAGAAGCTTCTTGCCGCTGCTATCAGCGCAACGAAGGCTAGGGATATCAAGGACCTTCTGGACAAGGGGGCTGATGTCAATGCTCATAACGAGTGGGGTCTCACACCTGTGATGCTCGCTGCTCAGTACAACCATTCCGTGGCTGTTCTCAATGCGCTCATCGCCGCTGGTGCTGACATCCATGAGGCTGAGCCGAAGTACAGGTCAAATGCCCTTCATCTTGCCGCCAACAGCTCAAAGAACCCTAAGGTTATCGAGGCTCTTCTTGCCGCAGGCGCGAACATCGATGCAAGGAACTATCTTGGCGAGACCGCTCTCATCATGGCTGTGAACAGCAATGACGAGACGAAGATCTCCACGCAGCTCATCAGAAGTGGCGCTGACATCAACGCCCGCGATTACCAGGGACATTCAGTCCTTGACTATGCGAAGGCTGCAAAGAGGACATATCTCGTCAACGTCCTCAAGGAGAAGGGTGCTGTATGACCCATCTTCGCTGAAGATGAGAAATGGCCGCTTTGATGCGGCCTTTCTTCATGCCAATAGCGGATGCAGACCCCGGCCTGAAGACCGGGGCTGACTTGTATCAGCTGAGCTCCTTGTTGACTATCCTGCTGTCGATCTCGGCCTGCTCCCTTGCGATCTCGGCCTTGATCTCATCCGCGATATCCTCCAGGAGGAACGATGTCGTCTCTCCGGTCTCGCGGATCTTGACCTCGACCTTTCCTTCCTTGAGGCTTCTGTTGCCCAGGGTTATCCTCAGCGGTATGCCGATGAGGTCAGCGTCGGCGAACTTCACGCCTGCTGTCTCCTTCCTGTCATCGTAAAGGACCTCGATCCCCGCCTTCTGTAGCTCCTCATAGAGCTTGTCCGCGACCTCCGTCTCCTTCACAAGCGATACAAGATGCACCTGATACGGAGCGACTGAGACCGGAAGCTTGAGGCCGCTCTCGTCGTTGTATTCCTCTGCGATGCACGCCAGCAGCCTTCCGACGCCTATGCCGTACGAGCCCATGACGACAGGAACCTGCTTGCCGTTCTCGTCCTGGTATGTGCAGTTCATCGACTCCGAGTATCTTGTCCCGAGCTGGAAGATGTTGCCGATCTCGACGCCCTTCGAGGCCTTGAGCGGCTTACCGCATACGGGGCAGGCGAAGCCATCGCGGGCTGACGCGATGTCCGCGACGATTCCCTCATAGTCCCTGCCGTAGTTCGTGTTGAGATAGTGGAAGCCTGCTTCATTGGCGCCGGCTACGAGGTTGTTTGACTTCGCGACCGTCTCGTCGACGATGCAGATGAAGTCTCCCTTTGCCCCGATCGGGGACGCGTAGCCAGGGACCATGCCGCATGCGATGATCTCCTCCTCGTGCGCCGGGCGGAGCGCGTTTGCCCTTGCCGCGTTCGAGAGCTTTGATTCCTCAACCTCCAAGTCTCCTCTTACCAGCGCGACTATGAGCTTGTCTTCCTCCTCGCCGTTCTTGTCGTTGATGAACGAGCCGACCATGAATACGCACTTGGCTGTCTTCCGGGGATCTATCCCGAGGTATTCGGCAAGAGCCTCGATAGTCTTCGCCTCGGGAGTCGCCTTCTTCTCGATCGGTTTCATCTCCTCGGGGAAGAACTCCTTCTGGAACTTGGCTATCTGCCTGTTGGCGGTGTATCCGCACTCCGGGCAGTAGATTATGGTGTCCTCGCCGATAGGGGAGAGATACATGTACTCGTGGGAGATCTTGCCTCCCATCATGCCTGAGTCCGCGCCGACCGCGATCGATGGGAGAGCGCAGCGTGAGAAGATCCTGAAATAGGCCCTGTAATGGTCGCGGTAGACCTTATCAAGCCCGGCCACATCCTTGTCGAAGGAGTAGGAGTCGAGCATCGTGAACTCGCGCACCCTTATCAGGCCGGCTCTCGGCCTTGGGTCATCCCTCCACTTCGTCTGCATCTGATAAACGAGGAGAGGAAGCCTCTTGTATGAGTCGATCTCGCCCCTCGCTATATCCGTGACAGCCTCCTCGTGGGTCATCGCAAGGACCATGTCCCTGTTGTTCCTGTCCTTGAAGCGGCTCATCTCCTTATCGATGGAGTAGTATCTTCCCGTTTCCTTCCAGATGTCCGCAGGATTGACCACGGGCATCTCCATCTCCTCGGCTCCTATAGCCTCCATCTCAGAGCGGATGATCCCCTTGATCTTCTCCGTCGCCCTGAATCCGAGAGGAAGAAGGGAGAATATCCCCGCACCCATCTGCCTTATATAACCTGCTCTCAGAAGGTACTCATAGCCTTTCGTGTCCGCACCGTTCGGCGCTTCCCTGAGAGTTTTCGAAAACATCCTGGACATTCTCATAAAGCTAAATCTCCTAACCAGTGGTCATTATATTGTTACGCACAGGCAGAGGCAACCGACAGGGCATGCCGCTGCGCCCTGAAATGGAGAAGGGCCATCAGATCCTGATAGCCCTTCATGCGCCAATGCTTCCTACTCGGAATCACCGATCCTGCATTTCCTTGTCAGGAGCCCCATCCTGTCTATTGCCTTGTACTTCCCGGCCATCCCCTCGCTTCCTGTAAGGTCGATCCAATGGCTTATGAATGATGAGACATGATCCTCTATTTTCATCATCAGGTCCATGTATGGGATCTTCGGGTCATCGGCTATCAGCTCACGGGTCTTCGCCGTGCACTGTACGAAGACATCCGTCACCATGTTGACCTTGTTGATCCCGGCCTTCACGGCCTTGATGATATTCTCATCTCCGCTTCCGCTGCCTCCATGAAGGGCAATCGGCATGCCGTTCGTGGCTTCCTTTATCATCCTGATCCTGTCGAAGTTGATATGCGGTATCATGCCATGGGGATATTCGCCATGGGCTGTCCCGACCGCTACTGCCAGGCAGTCAACGCCGGTCTTCTCAACGAAGAGGCGGGCATCATCAGGATCCGTGTAGATGCTTTCATCCTTCTCGTCGCCGTTTGCGGCGATGCCTACATGCCCAAGCTCTCCTTCGATTCCCAGCCCGAATGAATGGCAGAGGTCCGCGATCTCCTTCGTCTTGCTTATGTTCTCCTCGAAAGGGAAAAGGGATCCGTCGTACATGATCGATGAGAATCCGTTGCGGAACGCGTACATTATCCTCTCCGGATCATTGCCGTGATCGAGGCAGGTGGCGATCGGCACGTTGGTATATTCATCGGCAAGGGCGCGTATCATCGGAATGACTATCTCGGCCTTGGCGTGCTGCCTCATCATGTTCTGCCCCAGCAGGAATATGATAGGGGCCTGCTTCTCGCTTGCCGCCCTGATCATGCCCCTGGCGATCTCCATGTTGATCGGACTGGTTGCCAGGACCGCGAAGCCGTTCTTGGCCGCGACCCTGAGAATGGAACCGATATCAGTATACATCTATATATCCTCCTTACAGCTTCTCGTAATTTGTCGTATCTGAATAATGCTCGATGAATTCACTGGAATTCCTTCCCATGTTCAATGCGCTCATCAGGAAAAGGACGGATATAACGGAGATCTCCGCGATCCTTGAGTATGAGTTCCTGTCATTCTCCATATACAGGATCTCAGATGTGACGATGGCCTTGTCCGCGATCCTCGCCAGCGTCGAATCCTCTTCGCATGTCACGGCCATCACCGTGCAGCCCGAGGCCTTCGCCCGGGAGGCAAGCTGTGTAAGGTTCTCCCCCGAGCGGGAGAAGAATATCACCAGGTCATCCTTCTTGAACTCCTGCGAGAAATGCCTGATCGTGTAGATATCCGTATGGGCATTCACCCGCTTTCCCAGCCTGATGAACTCATTGGAGAAATAGTTGGCTATTATAGCGGAGCCGCCGATGGCGAAGGCGTCGATGTTCGTGGCTTTTGCGATAAGGCCGGCAGCCTGGGAGAGATCTTCCCATGAGATCCTCCTGAATGTCTGCTGCAGCGCGGATATCGCGGAGGTGAAGACCTTATAGAATGCGACCTGGTCACTGTCTGTCCAGCATACGGGTCCCGTGAATTTCCCCACATCCATCTTCCCTGTCTGGTAGAAGATCTTGAAGTCCTTCAGCCCGGAGAATCCGAGACGCTTGCAGAACCTGACAACCGTCGCCTTGCTTACGCCGCACTCCTTGGAGATTTGCGGGACGGATACGGAGAGTATCCTGCTTTCGTTCCTGATGAAATAATCCGCGATGATCTTCTCGTTGGCGCTGAACTCATCGCTCTTTTCCTTGATCAAGAGCTCGAGCTTCGTGATCTGGGGAGCTTCTGGCATGGACTCCTGGCCTCCTGATTTATGAAACTAATTTCAGAATCTATTAGAATTCTACCTTGGTTTATTCCCCAACACAAGCCTTATTGTGGAAGTTTTAACATATTTTTAACAAGTTTTCTGAAATTTGTTTGACAACTCGGAATTTGATTGCGATGATATAAAGGAAAAGGAGAAACACACGATGAAAAATCTGAAAAGAATCATATCCATTGTTGCGGTGATGGGTATTGCGGTCTCCATGGTTTTCGCAGGCGGTGCCTCTGAAAGCAAGACTGCAGTCGATCTTGATACGCCGATGACTCACGATGAGCTGGTTGCGGCGGCAAAAGAGGAAGGGACTCTTACGATCTATAGCCATAGCAGCAGGACGACGACGATCGCGGATTCGTTCGAGAAGCTCTATGGAATCAACGTTGATGTAACGCAGCTTTCCGATAGCGAGATGATCGAGAAGGTCTCCAAGGAGGCCATGTCCGATCTCGATGCTGCTGATGTCGTCTATTGCCAGGATGGAAGCCGTGTCTATCCAGAGCTTATCATGACCGGCTACGTGATGTCCTATACCCCTGATAACGTAAAGGGGAACATCATCGATCCGCAGTATGAGGATCCTCTCGTATGGGAAGTCGTCAATAAGGTGTTCATCTACAATAACGAGAACGGCGGCGATCAGCCTCTCACGAACGTATGGCAGCTCACTGAGCCGGAGTGGTCCGGAAGGCTCCAGTTCAAGGATCCGTTCTCAGAAGCGGTCAACATGAACTTCTTCACGATGGTCACCAGGGAAGACTGGGCTGAGAAGCTTGCCGCGGCATATAAGAACCTCTATGGCAAGGATATCGAGCTCACGACACCGAACGCAGGCTATGAGTGGATAAAGATGCTCTACGCGAATGGCGCTGTCCTCGGAAAGAGCGACACGACGATCGCTGAGAACGTAGGAGCAAAGGGGCAGGCTAGGCAGCTCGCGGGACTCTTCACCCTCAACAAGCTCAGGACAGCTGAGGCGAAGAACCTTGCCCTGGCTCCTGCTTATAACGTCGAGCCATTCTCCGGCTTCATGTATCCTGCATATGTCTTCATCACGAAGAACGCCAAGAGCCCTAACGCGGCCAAGCTCTTCATCGAGTACTCGATGACAGAGGAGGGATGGGTGCCGTTCAACACGATGGGTGACTACTCACCAGTGTCCTACCTCCAGGACAACAGCGAGGATCCGCTCACGCTTTCCGACTGGGCCTCACAGCTTATCTACGAGGATTACCAGTGGTGTGCCGAAGCTAGGGCCGATGTCGAGGAATTCATTACAAGCATAGTCTGATCAGACGATGTCTATTTCTTGCGGGTATCCTCTGCGATGCCCGCAACTCTCTTTGAATGTAGGGGTCTATAGTGAAAAAAGTCTTATATAGATTCAGGCGCTTCGTTAAGAAGCCAAGCAATGTGATCCTCCTCGTGATGGTAATATGCCTTGGCTATCTGACGCTGTTCCCGCTTCTGCAGATGGTGAAGGATACCTTCACCGTGCATATCTCGGAGTCGCTGCGGCTGAAGCAGGCACCTGGTGAGTTTACTCTTGCCCATTGGGCTAAGGTGCTTTTTGATCCAAGCAGCCTTTCGATTTTCTACAAGCCTTTCCTTAATTCTCTTGTCACGAGCCTTGGAGCCTGCCTTGTCGCCCTTCTCTTCGGAGGCGTCTTCTCCTGGCTTATCACGAGAACGAATATGAAATGGAAGAAAACGCTTTCATCCCTTTTCGTATTCCCTTATATAATGCCTTCCTGGACGCTGGCGCTTGCATGGTACAACATATTCAAGAACTCGGTCGTAGGCGGAGTCCCGGGAACGATACAGGCCCTGACAGGCCTCGAGCCGCCTAACTGGCTGGCATATGGCGCATTCCCGATCGCGCTTGTCACCGGCCTTCACTATGCGCCGTTTGCATATATCATGATAGGCGGGATACTCCGCAATATGGACGCTAACCTCGAAGAGGCGGCGATGATGCTCAACACCCCGAGGAAGAGGATAGTGCTGAAGATCACGATACCGATGATCATGCCGGCGATCCTCTCGACATTCCTTCTCGTGTTCTCTTCCGCGATGAGCTCCTTCGCCGTTCCTACGTTCCTCGGGCTGCCGGTGCGCTATCAGGTGCTGACCACCCAGCTTTATAGGACGCTCAATGGAATCAACCAGGGGCAGGGATACTGCATCGCCATGATCATGATCCTCCTCAGCGTCGCGATCCTCGCGTTCAACCAGAGGATCATCGGCACGAGGAAGAACTACACGACCGTTACGGGAAAGAGCAGCAATATCTCATACATCAACCTGAAGAAGGCGAGGAATGTCATATCCGTGGTTGTCCTTGTCCTGGTGCTCATCGTATCGGTATTGCCTTTGATAAGCTTTGCCCTTGAGTCCATAATACTTCTTCCTGGTGATTACTCGTTTGATAATATGACCCTCCAGTTCTGGATCGGGACTGCTGAGGAGAACAGCATCGCCAACAACGAGCCCGGGCTTCTCAAGAACCCAGAGCTGTGGAAGGCCTTGTTCAATAGCCTCAAGCTTTCGCTTGTCTGCGCGGTGACTGCGGGAACCTTCGGATTCCTCGCGGGCTATGGCATAGTAAGGGGGCGCGGAACGAAGCTCGCGACGCTTGTTGATAACCTCGCGTTCTTCCCGTACCTGATTCCATCCATGGCATTCAGCGTCATATATCTCTCGATGTTCTCCACGCAGCATGGCGTCATCCCTCCGCTATACGGGACATTCTTCCTGCTTGTCCTGATCGGAACCGTCAAGTATATGCCATTCGCCTCGCGCGCAGGCATAAATGCCATGATGCAGCTATCCAACCAGATAGAGGAGGCGGGAGAGATCATCGGAGTCAAATGGCCTAAGAGGATGTCGCGGCTCGTCATCCCTATCCAGAAGAGCAGCTTCATATCCGGTTATCTTCTTCCGTTTACAAGCTGCATGAGAGAGCTTCCTCTCTTCGTCCTTCTGGTGACTCCTGCGAACAGGGTCCTTACGACATTGCTCTTCTACTATAACGAGAAGGGCTGGAACCAGTACTCGAATGGCATCAACCTCATGATTGTCATCATAGTCCTGGCGATAAACGCGATAGTCAATAAAGCCACAGGCGCTTCCATTGATAAAGGAATCGGAGGTTGATATGCCCAAAATTGAATTAAGGAACATAACAAAGAAATTCGGTAATTTCGTTGCCGTTGATAATCTGAGCATAGATATAGAGGATGGGGATTTCGTGACGCTGCTCGGCCCTTCCGGCTGCGGCAAGACGACGACACTCAGGCAGATCGCCGGCCTTGAGACCCCGACCAGCGGCGAGATAATAATCGATGGCAAGACGGTATTCTCATCAGAGAAGATGATCGATGTCTCTCCTTCGAAGCGTGATGTAGGATTCCTGTTCCAGAACTACGCTCTCTGGCCTCATATGACTGTCTATCAGAATATCGCGTTCGGTCTGGAGAACCTCAAATGGAACAAGGCTGATATCGATAAGAGGGTCAAGGAGCTTCTTGCTCTTCTGAAGATCGAGGAATTCGCGGAGCGCTATCCCGCGGAGATATCAGGCGGCCAGCAGCAGAGGGTTGCGATAGCAAGGACCCTTGCCACCAATCCTAGGGTGCTGCTTATGGACGAGCCTCTCTCGAACCTTGATGCAAAGCTCAGGATGGAAATGAGGACGGAGCTCAAGCGCCTTCATAGGGAGACCGGAGCCACGTTCGTATACGTCACGCATGATCAGCTGGAGGCAATGACGCTCGCAACGAGAATCTGCCTTCTGAACAATGGCCTATTGCAGCAATATGCCCCGCCTCTTGAGGTATATTCAAAGCCAGCTAATCTGTTCGTCGCTGATTTCGTAGGCAATCCTCAGATCAACCTGGTCAAGTGCAGGAGTGTCGGCACGGCTCCTGATGGCATTGTCCTTGAGAGCGGTATGGGCAGGCTCTGCTATATGCCTGAGGGCGATGTCTCTGTCGCCGATGGCTTAGAGCTCACCATTGGAATAAGGCCGGAGTATCTGTCCGAAGCGAATGAAGGGGATGCTGATGCTTTTGAGGCAGAGGTCAATTCCTCCCTTCCAAGCGGAATGGAGACGACCCTCAAGCTTCAGATCGGCAGCGTCAGCCTGAACAGCGTCCATTTCGGTCTCGTTGACTTCCCTGTCGGCTACAAGCTTCGCATAGCGGATAGAAGCAATAGGAATCTGCTGTTCTCTTCGGATGGCAGCCTTATCTCCTCAGGAAAAGTCAGGAAAGCATGATTGCAGATAGCGGCCGGAGCGGAAATCTCCGGCTGCTTTAGCAAATGACGTTTATCGGCACTTCCACTCCGCGATCTTCCTCTCAGAGGAGGAGAAGCTTATGCCTACCTTGTGCAAGGCCATGCCTGGCTTCATGAGGTAGGAGTACTTGTCCCCGTATCCCTTCTCCTCGATCTGTTCCA
>CALXLT010000054.1 GCA_944389275.1 uncultured Spirochaetaceae bacterium | reverse complement strand
ACTAGGGCCCATCTCGAAAGGGGAGGCTGAAGATGGAGGAGAGATCCAATATCGGAAGGTCCAGGATCCCCAACGAGAAGAAGCTTGAATGCCTGGAGCTCTTCGAGAAGGGCAACGGGTACAAGAGGACGGCTACGATAACCGGGCTCAACACCTACACCGTGAGGGACTACAGGCGCAAGTATGCTTCAGGGGACACATCCTGGGCGTACAGGGGGAGCGAGATGCTCTCCCAGATGAAATAGGGAAGAAGAGATAATCTCTTCCGGAATATTTTATGCTTTTGGGCTCAGGAGACTGGGCCCTTAGTAAAACTAGGGAATTCGATTTGGGAATTGTAATGGTTTCCAGGTCTTCCGATTTCAATTTTTGATGCTGGGTCGTATCTTAGCCTGTGCGGATGCGGCCCTATCTTTTATCAGAGGAGAGATGTGATGAGCCTGAAGATTGCAAAGGCTGGAAAGTCATACAATGTTGTCGAATCCGGATTCTGCTATCTGTCCGGTGATGGCAAAGCGGAGATTATTATTGGACTTGGTGATGAGAAATCCTCTGTACCGCTTAACATCCGGATTAGCTTCTTAATTGATGATGGGAAACCTCGGTTGGATTATAAGGCGGAGGGTAATTCCCTCGTTAATGTCATCTGCTACAATTTCTCCTCTTTGACTGGCACTGGTACACCAGAGCCCATTAATCTAGGTACTTTCCGTGATAAGACCATTTTGCTGGATCTCTGGAGCTATGATTTCTCAAAGGATGGCAGAACAAATAGACGCTTAGATTATTGCGTTTATCTGGAGGCTTGAGTATGGCAGATAATCTTGAGCTTAGGAAATCCGGGGAAAGGAATTCCCTTATTGTTGATGATGAGACACTCCTGAAGCTGAGTCCAGAGCAACAGTCAAAAGTCATAGCTCTCTCTGATGATAATAGGCGAAAAGCAGGGTTGATGGGTAAACTCATAGGCTCTGATAAGAAAAACGCAGCTATCAACTCAGCTGTGCTGCTGTGCGTTTTGCTTATTGTGGTATTCATTCTATCTGTAATACTTAAGATGTTCACTGGTGTGGATTACACGACAGTCATCCTTGATTTCGTAATGTCATTCCTAACGCTTGCGATAGGCTATATTTTCGGTAAAGGATGAGATTTTTGGAATCATAATGAACACAACAGCAAAACCATCTAATGGTTGTCTTTAGGGAAATGTATCAACCATTCTTAATGCTCTTTTTGGTATCAGGCGTCATTGTAATGGAATTCTTTTCTTGGTGACAATTTCTTAGATGCCCAGACTTCCACATCGCTTCTGTTACCTCAGGTATGTCCAAGAGGTCAATCGGCTGGAGCTTAAGCTTATTGAGCCTGTCGTCTGAGAAGGTTGTTCTGTTTATCATAACGCATCATTACTCTTCTTTGGCCGCGAGCCTTCATGCCATTCCATCAAGGCTTTAGGCAGGCAAGCGGGACTACATGCACTCCATCAGGCCTGGTGTAGGCTGCGTTCTTTGCAGTGACTATCATAAGGAAAGAAGGAGCTCTCATATAGTCTGTGTCAATGTTCTTAGCCAGCATCTGAAGATGCTCAGCCGCTGAATCGATATCGCTTTGACGGCCAAGCTTTATCTTAACAAGGCCATACCGGCCATTTCTCAGGTGAATGACAGCATCTGTTTCAAGGCCATTGCTGTCTCTGTAATGATACAGAGTGCCATTCATCGTGGAGGCATAGATGCTCAGATCCCTATCGCACATCGATTCAAAGAAAAGGCCGAATGTCTTCAGGTCATCAATCAGATCCTCTGGGCTTAAGCCTAGTGCAGCAGTTGCAATCGAAGGATCGCAGAACTGCCGGATAGGGGAGCTTTGGATCCTTGCCTTTGATCTTATATTCGGATTCCACGCTGGGATATCATCAATGACAAATAGTTTCTTCAGAGCTTCATAGTATCTATCGAAGGTTTTATCGGAGAATGCTTCTGTTCCAACATCTTTCCTGATCAGCGCTTTCGTCGCGGAAGTACTGAGGTGCCTTGCATAGGAGCGAAGGAGGCGCTGCAGGATCTCTTGGGAGTAATCCCCGTCCAATGCCTTTGCAAAATCTGTCTTCACAAGCTGTTCGTAGTAATCGTAGGCCTGTTCCAGGGCTACGTCCTTATCGACACCTATTGCTTTTGGCCAGCCTCCACGGCATAGGTAATAGGCATAGTCATGAAGGCTTTTGCTGGATACAGAGGCAACAGGCTTTCCTTCAAATAGATCTTTCAATGATACGCTGCCTTCTGAATCTTCGGATTCGTACAGTGACATTGGCTTCATTGTCATTGTCGTGATGCGTCCAATGCCGGAATGATGGATCTCTTCCTTTGCCTTGTCATAAAGAGGGGAAACAGAGCCTGTGAGTAAAAACTGGCCGAAGCTATCTCTTTTATCCACCTCAGCTCTGACTGCATCCCATAGAATCGGAGCTTCCTGCCATTCATCTATAAGGAGTGGAGGCTGTTTGTCGAGCAAAATGGATGCAGCAGTATATGCAAGGGCAATGTTCTGCTCTCTTGTCTCCGTATCCTGCATCATGATTACAGAGTTTGCCTGACGGTAGCATGAGGTGGATTTGCCGCATCCTTTGATGCCTTCTATAAGGACAGCACCTTTGCTTCTCAGCTTGAAAGCAAGAACGTCATCAATGATTCTTGGAAAGTGCCGATTCATCCCATACTCCCCAAAATGGTTTCTATCCGTACTAGCTTGTTGGTCCGTGATATCGTTCCGCAATATGAGATAGTTTCCTGCATACACTTAAAGTATAGGCTTAATACCTTAAGAATTTTTCTCAGTGAAGATTGAATCCATCAACATCAATCTTCTGAAGATCAATCTGCTTACTTCATTTTTCTGTAGTGTTGATGCATTGCTTGATTATATATCCTAGCCAATGAACATTATCATTTGGTTTAGCTCAAGCTCATCGTCTCTATAGACTTTTTTGAAGCCATAGGCTTCATATAAGTGGATTAACTTGTCTTCACAGTCGATGCGTAAGAACCTGCCACCTATTGCTTCCTGTATTGTATCAAGGTAGCCCAAGACGATATCCAACACAGATTGCAAGCTTACACTATCATGTGGGGCAGAGTCTTCTCTAGCAAGTTGCCCCAATAGATAACAGGGGACGGTCTTTGCCGAAGAGCGTCCGAATCCTCTCATCTTCCTTTTCATGTTCGCAGATATTTCGTCAGGGACTTCCAAACAAGAAAGCGAGAGTGAAAAGAACCCACAGATGTGGAAGGAATCACCAACAAACAGATATGTTCTTGCGTTGTGGTGTCTCTGATACGGAATCGCATTTTCCCTGATAAACTTTTCTACATCTAGATTTTTCTGGACAGAAAATGAGGATAAAGCCTTCTGTGCTTCATCCTCGCCTAGGATTGCTATAAATTCCGGAAGAGTGAATATGTCCATCATTTAACACCATAGGCTTGTTTCAGTTTTGCGATTTTCTCAGGAGTGAGTGTTGTTTTCTCTATAAACCTTGCTCTTGCCTCAGGAGTCCTTGCCTTTTGCATAAGCTCAGAGCCTTCATCTATGGCTTTCTCAAGGTTCTTTACTCCCCATTCAGGATTTATCTTTCCGACTGTGTCAAAAGATATAGTCGCCATCACTTTTCCTCCTTCTATAGTATCTCAATATAATTTTAAGTCGTCAATAAAAGTATGTAATGTATAGAGTTATACCCCGATGGGGTATAGTGTGGTTTTGGCATGAAATACAATCACTTCTGAATTGAGTCTACTAGAGGTGAAGTGCCAGTCGAAAATCAATAAACTAATTGAGCGATGCTTATTGTTCGCAATGAGAGGAACTAAAGGTATGAATGTCTGGAATGAACTGGTATCAGAAATCATGCTCTGGTAAGTCTAAGGACGGATACAAGAAGCATATGTCCACTTCCTATTTTGCAGGCATTTCACTTCCGAAATTGCAGGCATTTCGCTTCCGAAATTGTAGACAATTGACTTCCGAAGTTGCAGGCGTTTCGCTTCCGAAGCTGCAGATTCCCTGGCTTGTTCAGTACAGATTGAATGAATCGAGATGGAAGCCAAGCTTCTCTATGCGGGAGGAGAAGGCTCTGAGCTTGTCATCGGGGAGGAAGATGAGGTCTTTGCCTATAGGCTTTATAAGCGTCCTGATCTTCTCATCGCCCATGATGATGGCAGCGTCCTTCCCGTTCTCTATACGGAATATCCGGCCCTTGGCGACAAGCTCGATGGCGTTGGTTTTACCATCCTTTATCTCCTTGAGGAAGGCTTGCCAGTTATCAGGCATAGGATCCTGGAGCATCTTCGTAAGTGTCTTTATTTTCTCGTCTATGCGGTAGCCGCCGCGGCTGAAGCTGTCCTTCGTGACTATATAGCGGTAGCTTCCGAACCTTGTGCCGATAGATGTGAGGAAGCTTATGGTGCTTGGCCTGTAGCCTGAGTACGAGAGGATGAGCATCCTGCTGTCTGCCACCACTGGATATCTATCGGGAAGCTGCGGCGGCCTTGTCCTCGACAGCCCTAGAAGATATGGCCCGAGAGGAGTGAGACGTATCGCCTCAAGCGAGTCATAGCCGTTTTGGGAATCTTTTTCCTTTTCGTAGAGATCTATGATTCCCAGGTATGCGGATGTATAGAGTATCGACTGGAATACAGCTCTGTGGATGATCCTGCGGGCCTCAGCCCTTAGCTTGGATTTCTCCTCGTGGCTTATATCCAAAGGGCGGATGAGATCGTCAACTATATTCTTGTTAGCCTCGGAAAGCCCTGAGTCCTCTTTCATGAGCTTGAGGACTGAGGATGCCTTGTACCATTTCCCTGCAGATAATCCCTGGAGGATCTTCATCGCGGATCGCTTTTCCTTGCCGTTTATCCGTATAGGACTTTCCAGGAGCCTGCCATCTATGTATATGGGGGAGTGGTCCTCCGATGCGTCCTGTATCTTCCATCCGGACGCGATGCGCTGAAGGTCCGTTGACCATAGTCCCATCCCAGATAGCGCGACAGCCTCCATGAAGGCTCGGCCGCACTCCGCGCCTTTTGATTCAGCAATAGGCTTTGAGGAGAATGACGCGTCTTTCTTCATGTGGATCGCGCACGCTATATCCTCAGCCTCCTCCCAGACGGAGAATGTAGGCTCCGGGTTCTCTGGAAATGCTTCAAGCAGCGTCTCGCTTTGGCTGAAAAGGGACCTGAGGACAGCCTTCAGATCTGGGGCGGGTCTTGCGATCCTTTCCGTCCTGTCCGTGAAGAGAAGGTAGGCCTGGGCTTTCTTCCTGAAGTCCTCTCCTGCCGCGACGCCTGTCTGCAGCAGCAGGTCTATGGCCCTCTTTCCATTGTTGCTCTCGATCGCGCGGAGAAAGCGCTCAAGCTGCGGATCTGCTTTCCGTATCCTCTCCAGAAGCTCCTTAGGCTCTGTTGCTCGGAAGAAATGGAATAGGTCCTGATCTATTGATATCGCGCTGCCTTCATGTATGAGAAGCTCCCAAAGCAAGGCTCTCTCGCTTCTTGCCAGCGTTGATAGGAATGCCTTTGCTGAGACCGATGATAGCTCTAGGAATGTTCCTGTAATTAATTTTTCCATAGCTTACCCCAGAAGCTCCCTTATCTCATCCTCTGTCAGGTTCTTGAGGGCATCTCCATCGCTTGAGATGAGCGATGAGGAGAGCTTCTGCTTTTTGGCCTGGAGCTCAAGCATCTTCTCCTCGATCGTCCCTCGTGATATGAGGCGATAGCAGAAGACGGGATTTGGCTGCCCGATCCTATGCGTCCTGTTTATTGCCTGCTCCTCCGCCGCGGCGTTCCACCAGGGATCGAATATGAAGACGTAATCGGCTGCCGTGAGATTGAGGCCGACACCGCCGGTCTTGAGAGTCATCAGGAATACCTTAGTGTCCGGATCGCTCTGGAACTGCGATACAAGCTTCTCCCTGTCGCGGGTGGCACCTGTCATTGCGACGAATCTTATGCCCATTTCGTCAAGGTCCTCGCTGAGCTTCTCCACAGTATCTAAAAATGATGTGAAGATGAGCGCCTTGTGTCCGTTTGCCGTTATCTCGGGAATGACCTCTCTTAGGTACTCTCTCTTCGCGGATATCGTGTCCGTCTCCATCTTCCCCTCGGGAAGGGCCGCTATCTGCCGAAGCTCGGTGAGCGCCTGGAGGATGATGAATGCGGACTTCCTGACACCCACAGAGCTCATCTCCTCCTCGATACGGGCCTTCATCTCAAGCCTCCGCCTCTCATAATGCTTCCAGTGCTCATCTTCCATATCTATGTACGCGATCTGTTCCGTCTTCTCCGGCAGGTCCTTCAGGACATCCTTCTTCATCCTCCTGAGGATGAATGGGTATATCCTCATCCTCAGCTCCTTCTCCGCTTCCTTGTCCTCATCCTGCATGATGGGGCGGACGTAATCGCGCTCGAATGCCGATAGGGACGGGAAGAGGGCGGGGTTGAGGAAGCGGAATAGGGAATAAAGCTCCCCGAGGTCATTCTCTATCGGGGTTCCGGATACGGCTATGCGGTGCTCCGCCTTTAGCGAAAGCACAGCCTGCGCTGTCTGCGTGCCGAAGTGCTTCACCGTCTGGGATTCATCGATGATGACGTAATCGAACTCGATATCCCTTATCATCGCGATATCATTGCGGACCGTCGCATAGCTGGAGATCACAAGGCCGCCCTGCATCCTTCTTATCCCATCATTGTCCCGGTCATGGCCGTAGTAGACAAAGGGCCTGAGACCGATGCCGAACTTCGTTATCTCCGAGAGCCAGCTGTAGATGATGCTCCTAGGAACGATGAGAAGAGAAGGCTTGTCACGGCGTGAGGCTGAGACATAGTTGAGAAGGGCTATGATCTGCACTGTCTTTCCCAGTCCCATCTCATCGGCAAGGCAGCCTCCCATGCCTTTGTCATGAAGGTATCTGAGCCACCTGTAGCCATCCTTCTGATAATCCCTCAGCTCCGAAACCTTCAGCCTTGTGCCGCAGGGGATATCTTTGATGGAATTGAAGCCTCTGTAGAAATCCTTTATGTGCTTCAGGGCCTCTCCTGTTGCGCTTATATCCTCCAGGCCCTCGATGTATGGGATATCATAGGCTGAGACTATGGCCTTCCCATCCTTTGTCCGGACGATGCGCTGGAGCTTTTTTATGAATTCCTCATCGATGTATGTGCGACTCTTGTCGTTCAGGAGGACGTAGCCATCGTTCTGCCTGTACGACTGGAGGAATCTATCAAGCGTCATGGTCTCGCCATCAAGCTCCACAGTCCCTTCTCCTTCAAGGAAGTCTATGCCTGAAGAGAAGCGGAAATGCACCTTCGGCCTTGCGTAGCGTATGCGGTAATGTGAAAGCAGCTCTGGATGATAGAGCGCGAAGCCATCGAGGAGCTTCTGGAAACGCTCTGAAAGGAACTTCTCAGCAAAGCCTCCTTCGATGATGAAGTTCCCGTTCTCCTCGTATACATTGCCCTTAGCTTCCTTTCCAAGCAGCTTGCGAAGCGCCGCGGCAGGATCTGATGTGAGGATTATGTCCCGTATCTCAAGCGTCCTTGCGTCCTCATCGACGCGCGCCACGCGGGTAAGCCCTTTCTCCGTTATGGCTCCGGTAGGTAATCCTTCGATATGCGCGTCTGCAAGCACGTGGAGATAGCCGTATTCATCTACTTCCTGGAATATTAGGGCAGGGGAGGCCGCCAAGGGCTTTCGTTCCACGCTCTGGAAGCCATCAACGGATACCTTGAGAAGGTCATAGTGAGAAAGAAGGATGGAGAGGAACAGCTCCAGGTCCTCCCTGCGTATCCTTTGATCCACCAACGCGAAAAGCGAAGGAAGATCATCTCCTGTCCACATGATCTCATAGATTCCATCCTCTATGAGGACCATGTCCTCCGCTATCGTCCTGATGTCCCCCTCGATACCGGGGATGTGCAGCGTGAACGCATAGCCGCCATCTTCTTCATGGGCAAGAATCTCCAGCTGGTAGAATCCATCCTTGAAGGAGAGCGTGTTGCCTTGGCTGTCTTCAAGCAGGGAAAGGCGAGATGCCTGTCGGAGAAAGCGGGAATCAGGAATGGCACCAAGGCTTTCGGAGAAAGTCCACATGCTCTTCTCCTTGAGCTTGCTGTATTCCCTTATGAGGATGCGCTCATCGCCTGCAGCCATCCTGTAATCAGGCGATGCAGTCTTCCCGCCCTCTATCAGCTCTATCGTGCCATCGTCCTGGAGCACGGCCTTGATCCCAAGCCTTGCCCCAGCTGCCGCCTTCCGTCTCATAAGCAAAAGGATACAACCTACTCGCCGTTCCCGTCAGCTATGATTCACGGAAATCCGGAACGTTCTGTTTTTTTCATCAGCATGGTTCAGGATTGATTTTATTATAGCTTCCCAAGCGCTATGATTTTCCCTGTTTCTGCTTTCTGTGGAAATTCCCTGAATTTTTGTTTGACAACCGCAAAAACGCATTGTTAAATAAAATTGTTCAACAATAATGTTCACAAAAGGAGATAGAGTATGGATAGCTTAATCACTGGCGCATATGATCTTCACGTTCATTCCGCTCCGGATGTCATGCCTCGCCTTATGGACGATCTTGACATGATAGGACGCGTCAAGGAGTCCGGCATGGCCGGATACGTCATCAAGTCCCACTATTTCTGCACGGCAGAGAGGGCTTCGATCATAAACAAGATGCAGAGCGATTGCCGTGCGATCGGCGCCATAACGCTCAACAGCGCGGTCGGCGGCATCAATCCCACAGCTGTTGAGATGGCGGGACGCGCCGGGGCCAAGCTCGTATGGTTCCCAACCTGCGACAGCAGGCATGAGCGGTCCCATGTATTCAACGGAGACCCGAACAAGAAGCTTCCATACTGGGCAAAGATCCTCATCCAGATGAAGGAAGAGGGAATCGAGGCTCCTACGATCTCCATCCTTGATGACAACGGCGAGCTTATCCCTGCCGTCAATGATGTCCTGGATATCATCAAGAAGAATAACATGGTCCTCGCGACAAGCCACATCTCCCACGAGGAGTGCTTCGCGCTTGTGAAGAGAGCCCAGGAAAGGGGAGTCGAGAGGGTAATCATCACCCATGCTGATTTCCCGACGACATACTACACGATCGAGGAGCAGCAGAAGCTTGTATCCATGGGTGCTTATATCGAGCACTGCTACACGACATGGGCAACGAAGAAGGTCGATCTTGAGGATTCCATCGCTCAGATCAAGGCAATCGGCGCGGATCATGTCATCATCGCGACCGATCTTGGGCAGACGACATCGATCTATCCGGATCAGGGCATGCTCGCATACGCTGAGCAGCTTGTCGCGCATGGCTTCAGCGAGGGCGATGTAAGGAAGATGGTCAGAGACAATCCAGCTGGGTTGATTTCATAAGGAGGATAGCAAGAATGAGGAAAGGAGCTATTTTGGCATTGGCACTGGTACTGCTCGTCCCTGGGCTTTTCGCGATGGGCGGAGCTGAGACCGGAAATGATCTTATAATGGGAACTGCCGGGACATCCGGCACGTATTATGTGGTAGGAGCTGCAATGGGCGCGGCGGTCAATAACGCGAACCCGGACATCAACGTCATCGTGCAGCCTACAAAGGGCTCGGTCGAGAACCTCAATCTCGCGAACACCAATGATATCCAGCTCGGATTCTCTAATTCCGACGGTGTGTATTGGGCGATAACAGGCACCGGTACCTATGAGAGGACCGGAAGGCTTAACATCCAGCAGGTGATGTATCTCTATACATCCCAGTGCCAGATGGCTACGCGTGGCAATTCCGGAATCGAGACATATGCAGACCTCAAGGGCAAGAAGGTCAACCTCGGGCCTTCCGGACAGACGATCATCGAGTGCTCCAAGGAGATCCTCCGGGCCTATGGCATCGATCCTGAGAAGGACATCACTCCTTATTACCTGAGCGTAGAGGAAGGCTTCAATAAGCTCATCGACGGCGAGATCGACGCGACGTTCTGGGCTGCTGCATATCCTACAGCTGGAATGATCAACGCTTCCTCCACCCAGGATGTCGTGCTTGTGGATATCGATCCTGAGATCCTTGAGGAAGTATGTGCTGACAATCCGTTCTATCGCCCGGGCATCGTACCTGCCGGTACATATAAGGGAACGGACAAGGACATCAACGTCGTCATCATGGACACGGAGCTCTTCGCGTCCGCAGATGCTCCTGAGGAGGCTATCTACCAGTTCGTGAAGACAGCGCTTGAGCATCAGGGTGATTACGTATCCGCCCATGTGTCCTGCCAGGAGATCACTCCGGAGAATGCCGCAAGGGTAAGCCTTGACGTGCATCCGGGCGCGCTTAGGTACTACGAGGAAGTCGGCCTCAAGTAATAGCAAGGGAACCAAACCAATCTATCCGTAGCCGGATTGCCTTCGGGCAGTCCGGCAGGAGGTTTTATGACTGATATAAAGAAGAAAGACCTATCTATCGGGAAGATAATAGTATTCATAATCGCTATCGCTCTTCCTGTATTCCATATGTGGACGGCCTCTTTCGGCGTCTACCCATCGCACGTGCTTTCCGGCATCCACTGGGCGCTTGTTGGAAGCTTCATCGTCGTGGCAAAGCCTCTGAAGGGCGTTGTCGGCAAGATAATAGATGCAGTATTGCTTTTAGCGAATGTCTTCATCTGCATCTATCAGATAATCCTGCAGGATCTCTTCGTTGAGAACGCGGGTATCTACTCCCAGTTCGATATACTCGTGTCGATCGCGTCGGTTGTCGTCATACTCTGCATCGCATCACGCATGACAGGACGTATCCTTCCGATCATATCGATAGCGTTCATCGCGTACGCTCTTCTTGGCCGCTATGTGCCGGGAATGTTCCGTACCACGCGCTTCACGCTGCAGCGCATCGCGCCTTATCTCTTCACGGCGTACGATGGCATGTTCGGACAGACGCTTACCGTAAGCGCGCAGTATATCTATCTCTTCGTCCTCTTCGGAGCCCTTCTCGAGCTCACGGGAGCTGGAGAGTTCTTCGTGGAGATCTCATATGCCCTCACGCATAAGCTCAAGGGAGGCCCTGCCCAGGCCGCGGTCTACTCCTCGATGCTCATGGGCACGATCAATGGAAGCGGTGCCGCCAACGTCGTAACGACCGGCACGTTCACGATCCCTCTCATGAAGAAGGTCGGATTCAAGCCTGAGTTCGCTGGAGCTGTCGAGGCCGTGGCATCTTCAGGCGGGCAGATAATGCCTCCTGTAATGGGTGCTGTCGCGTTCCTCATGAGCGAGATGACAGGTATACCATACGGAAGCATCGCCCTTGCTGCTTTCATCCCTGCACTCCTGTACTACATCACTCTCTCGATCTCCGTATTCTGCATCGCATACAAGATCGAAGTCCCGGATCCTGATGTGTCTCAGATGAGAAAGGCCCGCGTCATCCTCAAGGAAGGCTGGCTCTACCTCACGCCTGTCGTGCTCCTTATCGCCATGCTCATCATGGGATACAGCGCGCAGCGCTCCGCGTTCTTCGCTATCCTTCTCACTCTTGTCGTAGGTTTCATCAAGAACCGCAGCAACATGACATGGGACAACTTCTACAAGGCTCTGCTGTCATCGGTTAAGGGCATCGCTCCTATCGCCGCGGCTTGTATCCTTGCCGGAATCGTGATGGGTGTCATCAACCTCACCGGACTTGGGCTCAAGATCAGCTCAATCATCGAGGTCATCTCCAATGGTCATCTGATGATCGCTCTCGTGCTCTCGATGCTCACATCCCTCTTCCTCGGAATGGGGCTTCCGACATCCGCCGCGTACATGATCCTCGCGGTCCTCGTTGCGCCTGCCCTTGTGAACATGGGCTCATCGATGATGGCTGCCCATATGTTCATCCTCTATTTCGGAGCTCTTTCGACGATCACGCCTCCTGTAGCGCTCAGCACATTCGCTGCAGCAGGAATCGCGGAATCGAGCGTATGGAAGACAGGAGTCGAGGCTGTGAAGCTTGCTTGCACAGGATTCGTGATCCCGTTTGTGTTCGTATACAACAACGAGCTTCTGTGGTCTGGAAGCGCTCTGTCCATCCTCTGGGCGTTCGCTACCGCTGTCATCGGCTGTGCAGTTGTCTCGTTCTCACTCACTGGCTGGATGAAGACAAAGCTCTCCATCGTTGGCCGCATAATCCTATTCCCTGCAGGCGTCATGCTTTTCTGCGCGCACCCGGTATGGCTTAACTTCCTCGGTGTCGCTATCGCGGCAGTCGTGCTGCTTATCGAGAATGGGGTCCATAAGAAAAAGAACAATATCGCGGAGGTAAGATAATGGATATCAAGGATCAGAGGCTTTTGGTGGTTTCAGGGCACGCCGCAGACTATGTCTGGCGTGCGGGCGGAACGATCGCGAAGTACATAAAGCACGGCGCTCCGGTCAAGGTCATCGTGCTCAGCTGCGGCGTCAGGGGCGAGTCCAATGACCTGTGGAAGCAGCCTGGGCAGACTGCGGAGAAGGTCGAGGAGATCAGGCGCGCGGAGTCCATGGCTGCCGCGAAGTGCCTTGGGATCGAGGATATAGAGTTCTGGGGGCTCCAGGATTACTACATGCATCTCGAGGATGATGAGCTTATAGACCGCATGGCGAAGACGATAAGGGAGTTCAAGCCTTATCATATCATCACGCACGGCCCGATCGATCTGCTCAATCCCGATCATGATGCTGTGAACAGGTTCGTGTTCAAGGCCAGCGTCCTCGCCATCTCGAACGGCGTCAAGTACGAAGGCTATCCGACGTCAAAGCAGACGAGGATCTTCGGCTTCGAGCCTCATCAGAGCGAGATCTGCGACTTCAAGCCTGAGGTCATCATCGATATCACGGAGACGATGGAGATGAAGAAGGCTGCCATGAACTGCTTCAAGGCCCAGTCCCATCTGATTGAGTACTACGGCATGAAGGCCTTCATGAGGGGCAACCACGCACGCCGTATCTCGGGATGCCAGGACTACAAGTTCGCAGAGGCGTTCACCAGGCGCTTCCCATACGTAGGGGAGTACCTTGTTTAAGTTTTCTGTGATGTGATAGGGTAAAAGCTGGTTAAGGAATCTGGATCTGATATATGGAACGACCTAATGAGAAAGCCTATGAGTATGTGAAATCCCGTATCCTTTCCGGGGAGTTCCATCCCGCGGAGAGGCTTGTCGAGTCAACGCTCGCTTCCAAGATAGGCGTGAGCCGCAATACTGTCCGCAAGGCTCTGCAGAAGCTTGAGAGCGAGAAGCTCATAGTCATCGAGGAGAACAAGGGCGCGTCAGTCGTCGCCCTGGATATGTCAGAGATCCAGCAGTACTACGAGATCCGCCTCATGCTTGAGGTCATGGTAGTCAAGGACGCTGCGGAGAGGATTTCCGACGAGGCTATATCGAAGCTGGAGGCTATGTACAGCACGATGGAAGAGATGAGCCGCGAGAGGAAATACGATGAGTACAGCGCCATGAACCGTGAGTTCCACAAGATAATCTACGGCGCATCCGCAAAGAATGTCGCCGTGGATATGATCCTGGAGATCAAGAACCAGCTCCGTCGCTTCCAGATAAGGACGATGATGGTTCCTGGCCGTTCCGATAATTCCCTGAGGGAGCATAAGAAGCTTCTGGAGGCGCTCAAGGCGCATGATCCGGAGACAGCTGGCATTGCTATCTCAGAGCATATCTGCAACGTCCTGGGGACCATCGAGAAATTCAAGCTGCTATTCAGCTGACGGAACGAAATGGAAAACAACTACTTTGAGCTTCCTCCTCTTCTTGACGAGGAGATTATCAGACGTGCATCCCGCTTCGGCTCTGCAGAGCTCTGTGACGGGATGAAGGGAATGGGCGTGCTCAATGACGGCTGCCTCGCTGCAGCGATCCTTCCGATCGACAAGAACATGAGGATGGTGGGAACCGCCTGCACCGTGGAGACGAAGGATGGGGATAACTTCCCGATCCATGTCGCCATATACCAGGGCAAGCCTGGCTATGTCCTCATGATCGATGGCAAGGCCTGTCAGGAAAGGACATACCTTGGAGATCTCATGGGAGCCGCTGCAAAGGCCATTGGCTTCAATGGCATCGTATGCGATGGCTTCGTGCGTGACCGCCTTGGGCTTGAGGAGCTTGGCATGCCGATCTTCTCCAGAGGCTTCATGCAGCGCACCCCGTCAAAGAAGGGACCGGGAAAGATCAATACCCCGATAACCTGCGGAGGCGTCGAGGTCCATCCCGGAGACCTTGTGCTTGGCGATGCCGATGGCGTCACTGTCGTGCCAAAGGAGCTTATCGAGGCTGTGCTTGCGAAGGCCGAGGAGAAGCTCGAGTACGAGAAGAACAGGCGGATCAGGATCGCGGAATACGCGAAGGCCCGCGAAGAAGGCCGTGAGCTTCCAGACCTCGCACCTGGCTGGGTGAGGGAAATGCTCGGGAGATAACCATGACATATGCAGCACTGATTGTCGTATGCATAGTAGGCGCAGTGCTGCAGTCTTCTATCGGATTCGGCTTCCCGATATTCGCCATGATCTTCATATCGATGCTGTTTCCGTTCCAGACTGCTACCACGATCACGCAGGCCGCTGGCATACTCGGAGTAGGGTACTTCTTCTTCAGGTACATAAGGCAGGTCCGCTGGCGCGTGCTTGCCCCGTTCATACTTTCCGCAATCCCTGTAGGCATGCTCTGCACGCTTGTCTCCGACAAGCTTGATGTGTCACTTCTCAAGATATACCTAGGGGTCGTGCTGGTGCTCATCGCGCTCTTCTTCCTCTTCTTTGATAAGAAGGTGCATATGAAGGCGAATACCCTTTCAGGCATAGTGCTTGGAGGGATATCGGGAGTGCTCAATGGCTTCTTCGCCATCGGCGGCCCTCCCGTTGCCCTCTACCTGCTGCCTGCTACAAACGAGAAGATACCGTATATAGCGACAGCGAATGCCTACTTCTTCCTCTTCAAGGTCTTCAATCTCGCGCTTCGCTTCACGAACGGGAGCTTTGCCTCGGAGCATGTTCCATTCCTGGCTGTGAGCATCGTCGCGATGGTTGTCGGCTCATTGATCGGGGATAAGGTGATGAACAGGCTGCCGATGGAGCTTATGAAGAAGCTTATCTACATCTTCGTGGGCTTGTCAGGCGTGCTAATTATCTTCCAAGAGCTTTCGTGATGACTACTTATTAAAGGTTATCTTATTGTAGTATAAGGGGTAACGTATGGCTGTAGAATTCATCCTCAATGGCTGCAACGTAAGTTCAGATTATCCTGATTCATCGCTTCTGCGCTTCATCAGGGATACAGAATGCCTCAAAGGCACCAAGGAAGGATGCTCTACAGGACACTGTGGCGCATGCACCGTGCTCATCGATGGCGTACCGCGTAGATCATGCAGGACAAGGCTTTCCGAGGTTGTCGGGAAAAGCGTGATCACAATAGAAGGGATTTCTGACGATACCATACAGTGTTCATTCCTGGAGGCCGGGGCTGTCCAGTGCGGATTCTGCACTCCTGGCATGATCCTTTCCGCAAAGGCCCTTCTGGACCGTAATCATCATCCAGCACGCGATGAGATAAAGAGAGCGCTTTCAGCCAATTACTGCCGCTGTACAGGATATGCTAAGATAATAAAGGCTGTGGAACTGGCTGCGCGAAGGCTTTATCCTGAGGAATGGAAAGATGATTCCAGAGATGAGATCGAAGAGATCGAGATTGTAAATCAGGACGGGACAGAAGCAAGGGATTCCTATCGCTATGTGGGAAAGGCTGAGGCTGATGCCGATGGCTGGAAGAAGGTCAGCGGCACCCTCGTCTTTGCCGATGATATAGATATGGAGGGCATGGCATATGGCCGTCCTTTTCTCTCTCCTGTTCCGCATGGCAGGATCATTTCCATCGATACGTCCGATGCAGAGGCCTTGCCTGGCGTTCTCGGGATCTATACGGCAAAGGACGTGAAAGGTACCAACGGATTCGGGATGGCTGTACCTGATTGGCCTGTGTTCGCATCAGGCACTGTCAATTTCCTCGGGGATGTCATCGCGCTTGCTGTTGCCGAGCGTCCTGAGATAGCCTCTAAAGCCATTTCCCTGATAAAGGTTGATATCCAGCCGCTGGAGCCTCTTCTTTCCATGGAGGAGGCTGTCGGCAAAGGGGAGATCCTCAGGGAGATCAACTACAGCTACAAGGATATAGAGAGCGTAAGGAATGAGCCTGGGCTTCTTGTGCTCAGGCGGCACTATGAGACATCCCTTGTTGAGCATGGCTACCTGGAGCCTGAATGCGTCGTCTCGTATCCGGATGGGAATGGGGTTGCAGTCTGCACCCCAACGCAGGCGCCTTTCGAGCACAGGAAGCAGGTTGCGGCGGTCCTTGGCCTTGATATATCCGATGTACGCTATATCGTGACGCCCCTTGGAGGGGGATTCGGAGGAAAGGGGGACGTTACGATACAGCCTATGGCGGCAATAGCGGCCCTTGATCTCCATCGCCCTGTCAAGATAACGCTTTCACGCCATGAATCACTCCTGATAAGCACCAAGAAGCATCCTTATCATATGGATTATGAGGTGGGGATCTCCCTGCAAGGCCTTATAAGATATGTAGATGCTGATATAATCTCGGACGGTGGGGCCTATTCGGCCCTGAGCCCGCGCGTGATAGACCAGAGCTGCATATTCGCGGTAGGTCCATATCGTATCGGAGCCGGTCGTGTTCGAGGGCGCGCTGCAAGGACCAATAACCTTGTATCAAGCGCGATGAGAGGATTCGGCATCAACCAGGTATCCTTCGCCATGGAGAGCATATTGGATGAAGCTGCCGAGATGCTTTCAATTGATCCTTTCGAGCTTAGGGAGCGCAATATCTTCGTGAAAGGCGACGAGACATTCACAGGAGAGCGCCTCTTTGACAGCGTCGGAGCGCTTGAGAGCGTGAGGATATGCCGCAGCAAGCTTCAGGAGAGCCTGAGGAAATACGAGGGAAAGTATCCTGATGGCGATAAGCATCTTGGATATGGCATGGCATCATGCTTCAAGAACGTAGGCGCAGGTAAAGGCCGTGTGGATAATGCTGGCGCGCGTATAATACGCAGGAATGATGGTTCTTTTGCCCTTTATGTCTCCGGTGTCGATATGGGCCAGGGCTTCCGTACGGCCATGAGGGCCATAGCGGCAGAAGGCATTGGGACAACTCCTGAAAACATCGAGGTCATAAATGGCGATACATCCCTCACGATGATCCATGGCAGTGCCGTGGGCGAGAGGCAGACGCTTGTATCGGGCATGGCTGTGAAGATCGCCGCGGATATGATGAGGGAAAGGATGGCATCCTCATCTCTTGGGGAGGAGCTTGATGTCTCGTATTTCCATGAGGCTCCCAAGACCTTCAGCCTTGGCGATGAGGAGGGACGGCGCTCTGTCCCTCCTGAGAAGTATAAGAACTACCCAGCGTATACATACGGGACGCAGGCTGCGATAGTTGAGGTAGATAAGTCCACGGGAGCTGTCAAAGTCCTGGAAGTAATAACTGTAAATGATGCAGGGCGTGTGATCAACCCCCTTATCCTTTCCGGGCAGATGGAGGGAAGCTGCTCGATGGGCATTGGCTATGCGCTTTCTGAGCATGTTGATATGGCTGCGCTTGATTATGGGCATCTTGGAATCCCTCGCATCGGCTCGACTCCTATATATCATATCGTGTTCATCGAGGATCCCGAACCATCTGGACCGTACGGTGCAAAGGGGATATCCGAGATAGGGACGATTCCCATGACCACCGCGATAACCAACGCGATCTACAATGCAGTAGGAGTGAGAATAAGAAAGCTTCCGGCGCTTGATATTCTTAAATCGGAATCTAATATATGAATTATATATCCATATAATCAGTTAGGGATTGTATTGATATTCCCTCAGGGAGGCCAAGCATTCCTTCGCTTATTCCATATTTTCCCTTTATTGAGATCAGATTGCGTATGAATTTCTCCTTCTCGACAGAGCGTTCGATTACATCAGCCAAATAGCACATCGCCATGAAAAGGTTGTATAAGCCATGGCGATCTATTGTATTGAATAGAGGTAGGTAGCCTTCATTTCCGATATGCTTTGGAATCATGAAACCTCCCGATACTGTTATTCCATAAAGGCGATTATGGTGGGCGCATCGATTCCTCTGCATCGACATTGACCTAAGCCATGATTCCAGGACAGGGGCCTGAAGTCCATAATGTCCGGAGATCTTTTTCCTGTCTGATTTAGTGAGATAGTCACCGTACCATCTTGATATCTCTCCCATCGTCATCAGCTCAACCATCATCCAGACAGGGGGAATTGGATCGGTATATCGTGCAGCGAACGATTTCATGAACTCGTCTTTTGAATGCTTTGTATCTTCAAGCAATCGGGAGTATGCGGATACGAATGAATCATATGTGCATGCGAGATTGTCCATGGAAAATGGAAACGGTCCATACTTCTTTGCCAGAGTATATGCGAATATAGATCTGAATGATATTTCGATCACCTCAAGCAGCCGGAATGTGCAATGCCGTAATTCTGCATCTCCTTGGTAGTCCGCCAATATCCTTTCAAATGATGTACCCGGCTGGAACTCATGGTAAGTATAAGAGGCAGGGTCGTAATATCTGAACCAATAGCCTTCCAGTCTGTAATAATTGTTGTGCAGAAGCATGTTGCGCAGCTTCGCTTCAGCTGACGGAAAAGCAAGGCCCCTGCTTCTAAGGATATTGACCTGTTCGTCTATGGACGTCGCTGCCTTGGTGAAGGGGATAGCTTCTTTCATAGCATCTCCCTTAAAAAAAACAGGCCACCACATTTGGGGATAATCATCATGAGATCATAGCCCTGGGTGACACTATCGATTATTAATCTGCCAGCGATCCGTGGATTTGTCAGCATGGACTCCTCAATTCCTCCTGATAATAATATAGGCGCGATCCGGATTTGCTATTGATGGGGTGGAACTGGGAATATCCTGTTTTGAAGCAAATAGTCCAAAAACATGCATTTTTCAGAAAATGATTGTCAGAAAACATGCAAAAATGAGAAATACATAGTCCAAAAATCTGCATTTAGCTGGAATTGCTTTTGAATTTCTTAGCTTTTTTCGGATTATCTGATCCGTAAGCTTCGCTGTCATCTAGCGGAATGTCTTCTATATGTAAAGCATAGACGGAAATGGGAGAACTATATCACAGTGAGATAATATTATTGTATATTGCTTTGATTATTCAGCTGTTCTCTGTATCTTACATAGCATAATTCTATAGTTAATTATTTATAAATAATATAATCCATATCATTAATTATTCAAAATACTTTGTTTTAATAGGCAAAAGAAACTTGTTGAATATCCTTGCTATCGTACCCACGAGAAGGGCTGCCGCGATCGTCCCTTCCGGACTCCTCCCCAGCTTCTGAGGAAGATGGATGAAAGGATAAGGGAAGAGGCGACAAGGGTGCAGTCTACAGATGCCTTCATCGTCCCGAACTTCCTTCCTGTCGCCTCGCTGAGCGCGAGAGACAGCCCTTCTGCCGCAAGCGGTATCGTCCCGGACAGAACCTCCGCGCTGACTCCCGCCGCGACAAGGATTATCCCGATGAGGCAGAAAAGCCAGGATCCAAGGTAGCTTGAAGGGGAGAGGAAGCCGAGCATCGCATTCGATGCGTCTGTAAGAAGGCCGAAGAGCACGGCAAGCGGAAGCTGCAGCAGCTGGATAGGCCTATAGCGATGGCTGAGTATCAGGGTCTGGAGGGTGATCAGGATGACATGCAGCATTATCGTGGCCGTACCGACGGTAAGAGGGGTGAGCATGCTCAGCGTGTATGGCAGGCTGGAGATCGAGGATGTCCCAAGCCCAGCTGCAATCGAGAACGCGATCCCGAGCGACATTATCCATAGCCCGATGACAAGCACGGCTATCCTTCCTGGCAGGTTCCTCTTCATGATCAGCTGTGCTGTACCGCAATTCTGAGACGTTTGCAATGTCCTATCTGATAGGGGTGTCCTTCTTGCTTTTAATGAGCTTCTCTGCTATCTCAGATTGTGTATGAAAGCTGTCACGATCCTCATCAAGCCCGCATCCGGTAAGTGCAATATGCGATGCCGCTACTGCTTCTACCAGGATGAGGCTGAGAACAGGGAATACAAGGACTATGGGATGATGAGCGAGGATACCGCCCGCGCTCTGATAGACAAGGCGTCCGAGGAATTTGATGATATCACATTCGCGTTCCAGGGCGGTGAGCCTACGGTCAGGGGGCTTGGCTTCTTCCGCTTCTTCACCGGCTATGCCGAGTCAAAGGGCAAGCGTGTCCATTTCGCTATCCAGACCAATGGATTCTTGGTTGACCGCGAGTGGTGTGACTTCCTCCGTGAGCATAGGTATCTTGTGGGGCTCTCTATGGATGGGGACAAGGCGCTTCATGACAAGTACCGCGTCGATGGAGGAGACAAGGGGACATTCCGCCGCGTATTCTCCTCCTTCCAGCTCCTCTCATCCACAGGCGTCGAGTTCAATGTGCTCATAACGCTCACCAAGGATGCCGCGCTGAGGGGAAAGGAGATCTATCAGTTCCTTAAGCGCAACGGCGCGAGGTACCAGCAGTACATACCATGCCTAGATCCAATGGCCAAGGAGCGCGGTGGCGAGGATTTCTCCCTGACTCCGGAGGCTTTCCTGAAGTTCCTCAAGGATGTTTTCCTGCAGTATTACAGCGACTGGGAGAAAGGGGATTATGTGTCGGTGCGCTACTTTGACAACCTCGTCACGATGATGATGGGACTGCGCCCGGAGTCCTGCGGCCTTCTCGGCTTCTGCCCGAGCAACTATGTCGCAGAGGCGGATGGCAGCATCTTCCCCTGCGACTTCTATGTGCTCGATGACTATAGGCTCGGGAATATAAACACGGAGTCATTCGAGGATTTCGATGAAAAGCGCAAGGAGATAGGCTTCACGGAGAAATCGCTGATGATAGAGGATGAATGCTCATCCTGTCCATCCTTCTCCCTTTGCCGTGGCGGCTGCCGGCGTGACCGCGAGAATTTCCAGACAGGGGAACTCGGGCTGTCTTATCTCTGCCCGGCGTACAAGGAGTTCCTGCCTTTCGCGTCTCCGTATCTCTCGGTCATGGCCCGCGCGGAGCTCAGGGCCAGGCTGGGCAGGTAGCTTCCCTTTCCGCTCGTTTGTGGTTAACTTCAGCTAACAAGGAGAACAGCAGTGCTTGAACTCAGGAATATATATTGGAGCACGCCCTCGGGCCATGAGGTGCTGCACGATATCTCCCTCAGCATAGATGGGAGCGGCATCGTCGTGATCACAGGTCCGAACGGGGGTGGCAAGACGACGATCGCGAAGATAATCGCGGGAATAGAGAAGCCTGATAGCGGCTCGATACTCTTCAATGGCGAGGACATAACGGATCTCGGGGTGACAGAGAGGGCAAGGAAGGGCATAAGCTATGCTTTCCAGCAGCCTGTACGCTTCAAAGGCCTTACCGTGCGCGATCTTCTGGATATGGCCTCGGGACGGAAGCTCGATGAGAAGGAGATCTGCTCGCTTCTTTCCAAGGTAGGGCTATGCGCCAAGGATTATGTGGAGAGGGATGTGGACGCGTCGCTTTCAGGCGGCGAGATCAAGCGCATCGAGATCGCTACCGTCTTTGCCCGCAAGACCCGGTTCTCGGTATTCGACGAGCCAGAGGCCGGCATAGACCTATGGTCATTTCCGCGTCTTATCGGGGCGTTCGAGGACCTGAGGAAGGAAAGTGGCGGCATCGAGGTCATCATCTCCCATCAGGAGCGTATCCTTGATATCGCGGACCGCGTCATAGTCATCGAGAACGGAAGGGTCAAGGAAGACGGCAAGAGGAATATACTTGATAGCCTCCTCCGTTCCGCTTCCTGCCCGGCCTGTCCCAAAAGGAGCTGATCATGGATAAGAACGCAGAAGAGCTGCTGAGGATAGTATCTGATTGGAAGGGATCATTGCAGGGTGCCCACTCGATCCGTGAGAACGGCATGAGCGTGGAGATGCTGAGCACTGACCATATACATATAGAGCCGAAGAAGGACAAGCCCGGGCTTGATATAACCGTGGACAAGGGAACGAAAGGCGAGACGATGTACATCCCCGCCTGCGTCACCCATGGCGGCGTGGATGACCTAGTATATAATGACTTCTACATCGAGGATGATGCTGATGTCACGATAGTCGCAGGCTGCGGCGTGCATACGGACAATGGCGAGATGGCGAGGCATAACGGAATACA
This sequence comes from uncultured Spirochaetaceae bacterium, assembly GCA_944389275.1. GTDB lineage: Bacteria > Spirochaetota > Spirochaetia > Sphaerochaetales > Sphaerochaetaceae > Ornithospirochaeta. The sequence goes on along the minus strand of CALXLT010000054.1, from coordinate 25,499 downwards.
TCGCTTCTTCATCGGCGATGGCTGCCATGTGCGGTATGTGGAGAAGCACGTGGGCACAGGCAAGGGAAGGGGACGGAGAAGCATCGATCCCGTTACCGATGTAACCCTTGGCAGGGATTCCGTGATGGAGATGGATTCCACCCAGATAAAAGGCGTTTCGGATACCCATCGCATGACACGGGCGAAGGTAGGGGAAGGAAGCTCCTTCATCGTCCATGAGCGCATAATGACAGCTGGCGATGAGAGGGCCATCACCGACTTCTCAATCGATATGGATGGGGATGGCAGCTCTGTTGACCTTGTCTCCCGCTCCGTTGCCCGCGATGAGTCCCATCAGGCGCTGCATTCCGTGATAAGAGGCAACGCGAGATGCACCGGCCACAGCGAGTGCGATGCGATCATCACCGAGCGCGGTACCGTAAGCGCGACCCCTCAGCTTGACGCGAACAATATAGAGGCATCGCTTATACATGAGGCGGCAATCGGCAAGATCGCAGGCGAGCAGCTTCTCAAGCTGTGCTCATTCGGCCTGACCGAGGAAGAGGCGGAGGAGAAGATAATCCAGGGCTTTTTGAAGTGATCGGCATAATCTAGGGGCAGGGATTGCTTCTGCTCCTGCCATATCCGGAATCTTGTTCAGATCCCAAGATGCCTTCAGGTTTTGCCATATCGGCAGCTTCCTCCCGCTAGGAGGACTGCGGTTTCAGCCCCTTTCCGCTTGTCCGCGGCCCTCTCTCATATTATCCTTTTCTCATGCAGGAATTCTTAATCGGTCTAGGTATTGGTCTTGTTGTCGCGGCTATCGCTTCGCTTTATCTCTCAACCCGCATCGGACGGGTGAAGAAGGAGAAGGAAGAGGAGATCGCCAGGTTCAAGGATATGCTCTCTGCGAGGATGGAGCTTGAATCGGAGGGGCTGAAGAAGGTTCGCGAGGAGAACGAGGAGCTGAAGAAGGCCAACGAGAACCTCCGCGTGTCCCTGATGGCGATGCGCGAGAAGCCTGGACGCAAGGAGGCGCAGAAGCTGCAGATAATGCAGAAGGCCGTTGATAGGCTCATGCTCAACAGCCCAGGTTTCGCCACGGCCTGGCAGGTCGCGATGCACGATAGCGAGGAGGAGTTCCAGAAGATGTACTCAGGCATCGTCCCGTTCATCAAGCGCCATATCTCCGGCAGGAGCGAGGCCCAGCTCGTGGATGCGAGGGAAGGGGATGAGGATATCAGCGGATAAGCTCAAGCGTCCTGTCAGATACCCTGTATCTATATGTCCTCTCTGAGCTTCTTGACCGGTAGGTGTGTCCGAGGCTTATATAGCCTTCCGTGGCAAAGCCTTCCCTCTTGTCAGCGGGCAGGAACATGTTCGGGATGAGGTTCGCCGAGAGGCTGCTCTGCCTTTCATCCTCTCCTATATAGCTCATTGAATCGAACTGGAGTATGAAGAGGGGAGCTATCGAATGGATGCCGATGCGCAGCGTCGTGTGCTTGGCGAGGTTTATCCTGAATCCCATGTCCAGATCCATTCCGAGATCCATCTCAAGATATGTCGAGACGCTGCTTCCTTTCTGCTCGATGTTGCTGTAGTCAGCGCTTATGAGAAAGCCCGCGCCCATATACCAGATCATGTCATCTCCGATGATGTGCCTGAAAGCCGGCCCTATCGAGACGGAGGCGGAGAACGAGGTCTCAAGCATCGTCTTGACGGATTCCGGGCTTGGCTCCCCGGCTTCGATCTCGCTCTCCTCCTCATCCTCGAAGAGAGCCGAGAGCGAGGAGTACGGCGCCTGCAGCCCTATGCGCATGTATACTCCTGTCGTCATCTCCTCTCCGACGAATCCGTATCCGGTATAGTCTATGCCGAATCGTTTGTCATCATTGACCATCAGGGAATCGGTTATGGTGCGGAAGAACGTGATGTCATAGCCAGGGAACATCGGTTCCGCGGGAAGCGATGCTGAAAGAAGCAGGAATGCGATGGCCATGATCTTCCTTGCCATATCCACATCTAGGATAGCATAGAAGGCAGGGGAGGGTAAAAAGACAAGCCCCTGCTTCCGATACCCAGGGGCTTTACACGCATACCACCTATGCCTACAGCGGCATATATAGTCTCTCATGCGTATGGGAAGCGGTCAAGGAAAAAAGAAAGCCCCGACTTCCATCGAGGCTTTGATCGGGACGAATGGACTCGAACCATCGATATCCTGCTCCCAAAGCAGGCGCCATAGCCGCTAGGCGACGTCCCGTTGCAACAGGAGAGAGGATAGGAGAAAGGAAAAGACTTGTCAATACTATTTCCCGATTATTGTCTGCTGTTACAATATAGGGCATGGCATATGAAAGGGAAAACAAGATAATAAGGCTTCTCGACGAGCATTATCAGAAGGAGATCTCGTTCCTTCCGGTGATATCCCCATTCAGGTTCCTCGTGACCGTGATGCTCTCCGCATCCACGACTGACAGGCAGGCAGAGAAGGCCGCGGAGAATCTCTTCTCCTCCTATCCTGATGCAGCTGCGATCGCCGATGCCGATGAGGATGATATAGAGGCGCTGATACATTCCGCGGGGCTGTCACGCTCGAAGGCGCGGAACATAAAGAGGAGCGCGGCGTATATACGGGACCATGGCCTTCCGGAAAGCGAGGAGGAGCTTGTAAGGCTTCCCGGCGTAGGTGAGAAGACCGCCGCCTGCTATCTTGTCTCCGTGCTAGGCCGGCCCGGCGTGATCGCTGATACCCACTTCGTCCGCGTGGCAAGAAGGCTGGGCCTTACCGATACGGATGATAGGCTCAGGAGCGCGCGTGAGATCCGGGAGCGCTTCGATCCATCCCTATGGGCAAGGATGAGCATGACGGTGAATCTCCATGGCCGCACGGTGTGCTCTCCCAAGCCAAGGTGCAGCGAATGCTTCCTCCTAGGGCTCTGCAGGGAGGGAAAGGCGTAGCGGCCGCCGCTTGATGATCCGGGTGATATACCCATCGAACTCAAACAGCACCGCCTGATCCGCCTTGACCTTTCCTTCTCCGAAGATGAAATCAAGCCCCCTGTCCCTTGATACGAAGAGGCCCGCTTCCTCGGAAAGGGGGAGAAGCCTAGGATCACGGATCCTCAGCACGGATCCTGTGGATACTCCCTCGGTAATGCCTGAGTGGAGGAATATCCCATCCCCGATATCTATAAAGCCATCGATGCTGTCGAGGCCGGGCAGTATGATCGAAGGGGGAAGGGCGTAGATAGTCCAGTCCCCCGTGGCCCTATAGCACTCGGTGAGCCTCTTGCGCCATATGAGCCTGTCCTTCTGGCAGAGCATGAGCGCGGCAATCCTTTCCATGGCCTGAGTATGACACGAAACAAGCCTTGCTGAAAGCTATTTACAAAAACCAAAGCTTTGATTATAGTCTTTGAATTGTGACTGGCATTTGCCATGCTCCTGGCAGGATGCCTCTCCTTTTTGATAATTCAGTATAAGGTGGATGATAACATGGCAAGAAGATGTGAAATCTGCGGAAAAGGAACGATTTCAGGTTCGATTGTACCGCGCAAAGGACAGGCTAAGAAGAAGGGCGGTGTCGGTCAGCATATCGGAGTGACGAAGAAGCGCACTTTCAAGCCGAATATCGTATCTGTCAAGGCTCTCATCAACGGCACGCCGAGGACCATCAAGGTCTGCACACGCTGCCTGAGAAGCGGCAAGATCGTCAAGGTCGTATAACAAGGCCTTATCCCAGAGAGAAGCTCCCCTTTGCGGGAGCTTTGTTCATATCTGTGTCTTTGATCCTTGATGTTTGAATAGTAAAACAGTAATCTTGAGCTACGATATCAGCAGATATCGTCAGCGGTGGGAACCAGTCGAACCGTCTAAGCGTATGTTAAGTACGTTGGCCACCGCGAAAATATATGAGCCAGAGAAGCATGGCTTATTCCGGTTTCCTGAACTGTTTAGATAGCTTTTCCCGGATAGGTGATTATTTGCCTTTCTTTTAGTATCATCATCCTGATTGCCCCTATCTGTTCGGGCATCGAATAGGAGATACAATGGCCGGAATTCGAATCCATGCGCTTGAGGGCTCGATGCTCTCATCCAGATCAGGGATAAGCAAGCTCCTCACGATAGCAAGGAAGGGCGAGGAAGCGACGAAGGTCTTCGTCCTTTCATCCGTTGATTCACCCGAGCTTTCCATGTCCTCGCTTCTCGCGGCGGCCGCGGAGAATGACGAGAGGCTCTGGGGACGCCTTGAGCGCAGCCAGAACGCCTGGATAGAGACCGCGGATAGCACGCTTTCAGGCGATGACGCGGAGATGATAGAGAACAGGATAAACTCATCCTTCTCACGGATCGAGGAGATACTCCATGCCGTATGGCTCATGAAGGACGCGCCTCATTCCGCGGAGCGCTATCTTGCAGAGCTCACGAGCTCTTATATCTCCCTCATACTCGACGCCAGGTTCCGCGAGGAAGGGATGAAGAGCGTCATGATGACCCCCGAGGAGGCTGTCAAGGCAAAGCAGCTGCCTGAAGGCGTTGTCTTCGTTTCCGGCAACCTCTACTCGGTGAAGAATGCCGCAGACGCGTCCGGCAAGGTCAGGACAGAAGGGGAGAGCGAGTATACCGCGTCGCTGATAGCATCAGCTCATAAGGCGCCTCTGACATTCTGGAACAGCAGGTCACTGCTATGCTCAGCATCCCGGCGCGATGTCCCATCTGCCCATGTGATAAAGAACCTGACATATGACGAGGCGACGGAGCTTTCGTTCTTCGGCGCCCCGATAATACACCCCCATGCGTTCCAGCCGGCGGCGGCCCAGGAGCTTCCGATCACGCTCAGGTACTGGGGAGATATAGAGGATGAGGGCACGCTGATAACCGCGCGAAGCGTCGTGAAGGATCCGCGCACGGCGGTCAAGGCCTTCTCCGTTGTGCGCCGCGTATCGCTTATAAACATGGAAGGATCCGGAATGTCCGGAGTCCCTGGCGTCTCGTCACGTCTCTTCTCCGCCTTGAGACGGGAAGGGATATCCGTGATACTCATATCCCAGGCATCCTCGGAGTATTCGATCTGCTTTGCAGTGCCTCAGAGCGAGGCTGCGGCGGCTTCCAAGACGGTGAAGAAGGAGTTCCAGGCAGAGCTTTCCTCCGGGGATATCTCAAGCGTCGAGACGGAGAATGACCTCGCGATCCTCGCCGCGGTTGGAGAGAGCATGCCAGGACGCGTAGGCGTTGCGGGCAAGTTCTTCTCATCCCTTGCCAAGGCCGGTGTGAACATCAGGGCGATCGCGCAGGGCTCAAGCGAGAGGAACATAAGCGCGGTCATAAGGAGCGATGAGAGCGGGAAGGCCCTCCGTGCCCTCCATTCATCGTTCTTCCTCTCCGCCCAGACACTCTCTGTCGGCCTTTTCGGACCTGGGAACATAGGCGGCACGCTTCTTGACCAGATCGCCGCTGAAGGAGACAGGCTCCGCCGCGAATTCGATCTCGATATCCGCATAAGGGGAATCGCCACATCGAAGAAGATGCTTCTCTCCGAGGAGGGCGTAGACCTCTCCAGATGGAGGGAGGAGCTTGAGGAGCATGGGGTCGTCTATCGTGATGATGTCTTCCTGAACCATGTCAGCGCTTCATACTACCCCCACGCGGTCATCGTCGACTGCACGTCAAGCGAGGAGCGGGCAAGGCAGTACACGAAGCTTATCGAGCAGGGCTTCCATATCGTCACGCCGAACAAGAAGGCGGGCTCTGGGCCTTATGATGAGTACGAGAGGCTGATGGAGGCCTCCAGCAGCACCGGGCGCAAGTTCCTATATGAGACGACTGTAGGCGCGGGCCTTCCGGTTATCTGCACGCTTAAGGACCTCAGGGAGACCGGAGACAGCGTGGAGAAGGTGGAGGGCATGGTCTCCGGAACGCTATGCTGGCTGCTTTCAGAGTATGATGGCACTGTGCCGTTCTCCTCCCTTGTGCTCAAGGCGAAGGAGCTTGGATATACGGAGCCAGATCCTCGTGATGACCTTTCGGGCATGGATGTAGCGAGGAAGACCGTCATCCTCGCCCGTGAGCTTGGCTACGATACCGAAGTCTCGGACATAGCTGTCGAGTCCCTTGTCCCTGATAGCCTCAAGGATGCCTCTAAGGAGGAGTTCCTATCCAGGCTTTCCGAGATGGATGACAGGATGAAGAGGCTTTATGACGATGCCTCGAGCCGCGGCATGAAGCTGCGCTATGTCGGCAAGGTCGAGAATGGCGTGTGCTCAGTGTCCCTCGCCGAGTATCCTCTTGATCATCCGTTCTCGCAGGCCAAGGGCACGGATAATGTCATATCGTTCACGACGCAGCGTTACCATAAGCAGCCCCTTGTCATAAAGGGACCGGGGGCGGGGCCTGAGGTGACGGCAGCTGGCGTCTTCTCTGATATACTGAGGCTGAGCGCTTATCTCGGCTCGAAGATCTAAGGAGTCTATATGAAGTTCGTTTCCACAAGATCAATTGAAGGTGAGAGGCTCAGCGCCTCTGAGGCGATACTCAAGGGGCTTGCTGCCGATGGCGGCCTCTTCATCCCTGAGGAGATGCCGTCCTCCCTTCCTGATTTCACTCTCGATAAAGGCGCGTGGTACGCCATGTATACGGCTATGAAGCCTTTCTTCGATGGCGATGAGCTGGAGGGGGAGCTTGAGAGGATATGCCGCTCTGCCTTTGATTTCCCGATCGCGTTCCATACCAATGATGGAAAGGACACGCTTGAGCTCTTCTACGGCCCTACGGCCGCGTTCAAGGACTTCGGGGCACGCTTCCTCGCTTATTCCATGGAGACGCTTCTAGAGAGGAGGAATGAGGATATAACGATCCTCGTGGCAACCTCCGGCGACACGGGAGGCGCCGTGGCTTCAGCCTTCCATGGCCGTTCCCATATCTCGGTGAAGGTCCTTTTCCCGAAGGGGAGGGTCGCGGAGAGGCAGAGAAGGCAGCTTACAGGCTGGGATGGCAATGTCTCGAGCTATGAGGTCGAAGGCAGCTTCGATGACTGCCAGAAGATGGTGAAGGATGCCTTCATGGATCCGGAGCTTAAAGGGCTGTCAAGCGCGAACTCGATCAATCTCGGCCGCCTTCTTCCGCAGTACGCCTACTATGTATGGGCCTCGAATCTCTATCTTGAGCTTTATGGGAAGAAGCCTGTCATCATCATACCATCAGGGAATGTCGGGAATTCCACAGGCGCGTTCTGGGCGAAGGCCGCAGGAGCTCCTATCGAAATGATAGTGCTTGCTGTGAATGAGAACAGGACGATTCCTGATTACCTTGAAAGCGGCGAGTACAGCCCGCGGCCATCTGTCGAGACCCTGGCCAACGCCATGGATGTCGGCGCCCCTTCCAATATGGAGAGGCTCTTCGCGCTCTTCCCGACCTATGATGAGTTCAGCGCGAACGTGTCCTCATGGTCCGTATCGGATGATGAGATAAGGGAGACGATAAAGGAGGAGTGGGAGGAGAACAGCCATATCATCTGCCCGCACACGGCTTGCGGGGAGAGGGTGAGGCGCGATCACTTCAGAGATGACCCGACAATCGTCGTCGCGACGGCACACCCAGCCAAGTTCGAGAGCATCGTAGAGCCCATAGTGGGCAAGACCATAGCTATCCCTCGATCTCTCTTTGACATAATGCATAAGGAATCGAGGTCGACGGAGATAGCCGTGGACTACCATCTTCTCTTCTCTTGATGCAGATGGAACCCATAGCCTCGATCAGGGGCCGCGTTGTACATGGAAAGGGGCTTGGGCATACTGTTGGAATGCCCACGGCCAACACATCGCTCATCGGATCCCTTCCTCTCGGGGAAGGGGTCTATGCGTCCTATGTCTATATCGATGGGAAAAGATATATAGGAGTCACTAACATCGGCCATCGTCCGACTGTCGATGCGGATGACAGGATCACGGTGGAGACCACGATCATAGGATTTGACGAGGATATATACGGCAAGGAGATCGAGCTTGGTATAATGTGCTTCCTACGTCCGACGATGAAGATGGAAAGCCTTGAGAAGGTCAAGACCCAGGTTGATATAGACAAGGCACGGGCGGTTGATCTTCTTGGATGACTGGGCAGAGGATCATTCTTCAATGACTTCTTTCAAAGTATTTTCCGTATTATCACGGCAGAAATTCAATGTGGAATAATGGATCATCCAATAATATATTCAGCTCATTTCGGATTAAGGAGACATAGACTGTATTGGCAATTATATCAGCGCCTCTGATAAGGGTATTCTTCTTAGAATCGTGAAGCTGTACAGAGACCTTCTGAAGATTCCCAAATACCGGCGGACAAAACTGATTTGAATCAGAACGATATACGCCATCCGTGAATTCTCTGAATATAGATTCATCTCTCCGCAAGTCCGTACCTGTGGATATACGATGTTCATCTTCATTCACATGGAGGTGGAGAATGTCAGATGGCTGCACTATTTTCCTTTCGAGCATCATCCCTTCAAAAGCCTTCCTCAGAGTACGCCGGTAAGCAAAGTCCAAATAACGTTGCTTTGTTTTGGGATTCTTATATATGCCTATATCGAGCTTTTTCTCACGAATGACTGCGGCAAACTTCAGGGTATACCTGAATATAGCGTAGAATAGCTTTCTATCACGTTCATCAAGTATAGTCGCTTTCAATTCACTGAGATTTCTGTACTTGGTTTTCCTTCTCAGTTTTCTTTCCAGCGCAATATATTTACGTGAGAGGAGATCAAGCTCCTGCTTGTCAGGGATGATCATGCCTCCATAAATACACCAGTCATGATGGACATAATCAAAAGTTCCACTTTCGTCTGAGAATATCCAAATGTCCATCGTAACCCCTTTTCATGAAAAAACCTCCCACGAGAGGAGGCTTTCGCGGCGGCCAACGTACTTGCCATACGCTTAACATGAATTATATTGGTGCTCCACCGCTGACAAACATCTTCCGATGCCGTAATCAAAGCTTACTGTTTTGCTGGCCAAACGTCAAGGAAAAGAGAAGATCCCATTCGCATGGATTGTTGATGATACGTCTCTCAAAAGGAGAACCAAAGTATATTGGTTAATATATTATATTGTTAGAAGTTATCTTATAATCCTCTGGCTAATGCCGATAAGTTGAAATGCTATAATGAGCAATAGTATGCAGGAAGAATAGAAAAGCGGCAGACCGCAGCCTGCCGCCTTCGCCTCATAGCGCCTGATCAGTCAAGAGCGTGTCCTGCAGATCCAAGCACGTCGATGTTCTTATGCTTGTACATCTCCTTGAGAGCCTCGCGTGCCGGTCCGAGATACTTCCTTGGATCGAACTCAGCTGGCTTCTCGTCGAAGATCCTCCTGATAGTAGCGGTCATCGCAAGGCGTCCATCGGAATCGATGTTGATCTTGCAGACTGCTGACTTAGCCGCTGTCCTGAGCTGCTCCTCAGGGATTCCGACGCTGTCAGCGAGCTTTCCGCCATGCTCGTTGATCATCTTCACGTACTCCTGAGGCACGGATGATGAGCCATGGAGGACGATTGGGAATCCTGGAATCCTCTTCTCGATCTCAGCGAGGATGTCGAACCTTAGCGGTGGCGGTACGAGTATGCCGTCCGCGTTCCTTGTGCACTGCTCCGGAGTGAACTTGTATGCGCCGTGGCTTGTGCCGATTGAGATCGCAAGCGAGTCAACGCCGGTCCTCTTGGAGAAGTCCTCGACTTCCTCTGGCCTTGTGTAGTGGGATACCGCAGAGGATACCTCATCCTCGATTCCCGCAAGGACGCCAAGCTCACCCTCGACGGTCACGTCGAACTGATGCGCGTACTCAACGACCTTCCTCGTGATCTCGATGTTCTCCTCATAAGGGAAGTGCGAGCCATCGATCATGACGGATGAGAAGCCATTGTCGATGCATTCCTTGCATGTCTCGAATGAATCGCCATGGTCGAGATGGAGAACGATAGGGATCTCGCATCCGAGCTCCTTCGCGTACTCCGTGGCACCGCGTGCCATATTGCGGAGTATGTTTATGTTCGCATAGTCCCTTGCGCCCTTCGATACCTGAAGGATAACTGGGCTCTTTGTCTCCACGCAGGCCTGGATTATAGCCTGCATCTGCTCCATATTGTTGAAGTTGTAAGCCGGGATCGCATACTGGCCCTTCATGGCCTTCGCGAAGATCTCCCTGCTGTTCACCAGTCCGAGTTCCTTGTAGCTTGTCATCTACGTCCTCCTTGATTGTCTCGTATCACTTTAATCAAAGCGTGAATCACGGTCAACTGCAGGGCTTGGAGCCTTCTGCTGTTCCAATTGCCCGCGAGCTGTGCTATATATTGATGCGTATGCAGGGGAGCCGCGAGGCTGAGAAGGTAGAACCTGACCCTTGGAACCTGTTGGTTAGCACCAGCGTAGGGAGCATTGCACCGCACCTCCTGCATAGTCTTTTGTCTCAGGAGGTTTGAATGAAGACAGCTTTGTCCATTGCCGGATCTGATTGCTCCGGAGGAGCCGGGATCCAGGCGGATATCAAGACGATGTCAGCCCTTGGCGTATTCGCCATGTCCGTAATAGTCTCTGTAGTCGCGGAGAACACGTCACGTGTTATATCGATCGAGGATGTATCTCCCCGCGTTATCTCTGACCAGATCGACGCGGTCTTCGAGGATATATGGCCGGATGCCGTGAAGATCGGGATGCTATCCACCCCGGAATGCATGAAGGCCGTGGCTGGGAAGATCAGGGAATACAGGCCCAGGCATGTCGTTATCGATCCGGTGATGTATGCGAAGAACGGTTCACCGCTTATGCAGGAGGACTCGATCGATACCCTTATCTCAACGGTGATTCCGCTTGCTGCGGTGCTGACTCCAAATATCCCGGAGGCCGAGAAGATATCCGGGATTGAGATTCATGACCTGGACGGGATGAAGAGGAGCGCTGAGATCATATCGCGGATGGGCGCCAAGGCCGTGCTCGTGAAGGGCGGGCATAGGGTAGGAAACGCTGATGACCTTCTCTTCGATGGCCGCGGCTTCACCGTGTTCCCTGGCCACAGGATAGATACGAAGAATACCCATGGCACCGGCTGCACGCTCTCCAGCGCTATAGCTTCATATCTCGCGCTTGGAGAGGAGCTTGCGGCTGCTGTGGATAAGGCGAAGGAGTATGTCACGGGCGCGATCGAGCATGCGCTGGAGCTCGGGAAAGGCAATGGGCCCACGGACCATTTCTTCATGCATAGGGAGGTGTGATATGACGCTGATGGAAAGGATAACGGCGGATTCCATGGATCTGTATGAGGCTGCAGCGGCAGAGCCTTTCCTTGAGGAGCTTGGCAGAGGCACGCTCGATAGGACGAGATTCCTCGATTATATAGTCCAGGACAGCATCTATCTCCGTGACTATATGAAGGCCTTCGCGATGGGCATGTTCCGCTCACGCACGCTTCGGGACATGCAGTTCTTCTATTCAGTCCTCGGCTTCGTCAATGACAGCGAGAACGCGACACGGCTTGGCTATCTTGCCGATGGCGGCCTGACAGATGACGATGTGGAGAGGATGGGGAAGAGGAAGGCCTGCAGCGACTATACGGGATTCCTTATCCAGATTGCGGAGAAGGGAAGCCTGGAGGAGATCCTGATGGCGGTCATGCCCTGCATGACAGGTTATGAGTATGTCTTTGGCAGGACGCTTGAGCGTCATCCTGAGGTGCTTGATACGTATTACGGTCCCCTTGTCCGGGACTATACCTCCTCATTCTATTCCGAGTGCTGCAGGGAATGGGAGGCTTACTGCGACAAGGTCTGCGGAGATTATCCTGATAAGGCGAGGCTGTCCTCCATATTCCGCGAGGCGGCGCGCCATGAGCTTATGTTCTGGAAGATGGCAGGAGGTGAGGAATGATAAGCATCGTAAGGAGCAGGTGCCCTCTTGTGCACTGCATAACGAATTATGTGACAGTCAATGACACGGCGAACGCGATCCTCGCTGTCGGCGCGTCCCCGATAATGTCTGATGATATCAATGACGTTGAGGACATCGTCTCGATAAGCCAGGCGCTGGTGATCAATATAGGGACGCTCAACGAGCGTACCGTCAGGTCCATGGTCCAGGCAGGGATGAAGGCCAATGAGCTTGGAATCCCTGTTGTGCTCGATCCTGTGGGGGCCGGCGCCTCTTCATACCGCAACCGCACGGTCGATGAGCTCCTGTCAAAGGTCAGCTTCACAGTCATACGCGGTAATCTTTCCGAGATGGCTTACATAAACGGCTCGGCTTCCCGTACAAAAGGGGTCGATTCATCGATGAGCGAGGCCGATGCGGATCCTGTGGCCGTCGCTTCCGCCGTGTCCTGTAAGGCCGGCGCGGTCGCTGCGATAACAGGCCGTGTCGACACCGTCGCGAAGGACGGAAGGATCGCGAGGATATATTCCGGTCATCTCGAGATGGGGCGGATAACAGGAACCGGGTGCATGCTATCCGGGATCATAGGAGCATTCGTCGGAACGGGGGAGGATCCTTTCCTCATGACTGCGAACGCCATTGCGGCAATGGGGGCCGCTGGCATAGATGCATATGAGAAGGCGGGACATCTTGGGACTGGAAGCTTCCGCGTGGCCATCATCGATGCGCTGAGCCTGATGTCTGACGCCATGATAAAGGAGAAGGGGCAGCTTGAATTCGATTGATTACACCCTCTATGTATGCACGGACAGATGCCTCATGAGCTCTCCGACGATAGAGGAGAGCGTCGAGAAGGCTATAAAAGGCGGAGCTGGTGTCATACAGCTCAGGGAGAAGGATGCATCCGGAAGATCCTTTCTCCAGATAGCGGAGAGCGTCCATGCCATAACGCGGCGCTATGGCATCCCCCTGATAATAAATGATAGGGTGGATATCGCCCTTGCGGTGGGGGCAGAGGGAGTGCATCTGGGGCAGGATGATATCCCGGCGCGTGCTGCGCGGCGGATTATCGGGCCTGATATGATCCTCGGCGTCTCCGCCTCTTCTCTTGAGGAGGCTAGGCAGGCGGAAAGGGATGGCGCAGATTACCTTGGCGTCGGGGCGATGAATCCTACAATGACGAAAAGCGATGCTGATACGGTGACCGTGGATGAGCTGAAGGCGATACGCGCAGCTGTCTCAATCCCAATCGTCATAATAGGCGGCATCAACCTCGGCACGATAGGCCATTACAAGGGGCTTGGCGTTGATGGGATAGCTGTCGTGTCGGCAGTCGTGGCAGCAGATGATCCGGAACGGGCTGCAAGGGAGCTGAAGGCGGCATGGCTGGCGTGAAAGGCGCGATATTCGATCTTGATGGCACCCTTCTTGATACCGATAGCCTGTGGGAGGATATCGACAGGGCGTTCCTCGCAAGGCGTGGCATTGCCATGCCTTCTGATTACCCAGGTGCGGTCAGCTCGATGAGCTTCCGTGCCGCTGCAGAGTACACGAGAGCCCGTTTCTCCCTTCCAGACGCACCGGATGCCCTGATGGCTGAGTGGAATGAGATGTCACGGTATGCCTATGGCAATACAGTGCGCCTCTATCCAGGATGCAGGGAGTATCTTGAGGAAATGAGGAGAAGAGGCATAAGGCTTGCCGTGGCGACGGATCTGGATAGGGGAATAGCGGAGGCCGCGCTCCTTTCAAACGGCATCCTTGGCCTCTTTGACGGGATCGTGACGACAGCGGAGGCAGGGGAGGACAAGAGAAGCCCGAAGGTCTTCATCATGGCTTCTGGTCTCCTAGGACTCAGCTGCGGCGAGTGCATCGTATATGAGGATCTGGCTGAGGCTGAAGGCGTTGCCATGTCCGCTGGGTTCATGACGATGGACGCCGCCTCGTTCCACAGTGAGTGCCTATGCCTCCTTTCTTGCTGATCCCCTGTTCGCCACGTAGATTCCCGCAAGCACCAACAGGGCTCCCACGCCCTGCAGCGGTGTAAATGGCTCTTTTAGGAAAAGGATCCCTGCCGCTATCGAGACGGCAGTTGATAACCCTATGAATGACGCTGTCCTGTTCACCCCTATCCGAGATATCGCCATGTTCGAGAGGAAGAAGGCCACGATCGAGCAGCATATCCCCTGATACAGCACCGCGGATAGGAATGCCTTATCCCTGAGCGGCAGCAGCAGAAGCGTTTCAAGCTTCCCTGCCATCAATGCCTCTGCTGCCGCAGCGGCTGAGAATACCGCGGCGCCCAGCATGAGCATAGCGTATGTCATCTCGGCTTCTGTATAACCTGAGGCCTTGCTGACGCCCACGCTGTAGAGCGCGTATGAGATGACAGCTGCGGCAAGGAACGCATAGCCGGAAGGGGAGAAGCTTGCCGAGATCCCGGAGGCGAAGACCGTTGCCAGGACGCCTATCAGCGTGATGAGGATGCCGGCTGTCTGCCTTATTGACGGACGGATGCGGAGAATAGCGGTGGATGTCATGAGTGACGCTATAGGGATGCATGCGAGGAACGCGCCGCTTTCAGATGCAGTCAGCTTCGAGATGCCCCATGTCTCTGCCGTGAAGTAGATGACCGGATTGAGCGCCGCGATGAGGATAAGGGGCTTCTTTGGCTTTCCCTTAAGGTTTATCTTCATGATTCCTGCCAAAACGCAGAGCGTCATCGCTATGAACGCCACCGTAAAGCGCCAGCCAAGGAGCATGAGTGGGGTCGCCCTTCCTGTTGTGTCCTTCGTGAAGACGTAGCTCAGGCCGAACAGGGTCTCGCATAGCGCCGCGCATATCATCCCGGAGACAATCCTTCCTCTGCCTTCCCTCATAGGGGAGAATGTATGGACTTGCCTTCCGCAAGTCAATGCGCGCGCCGTTCTCCCTCTCCTCGTTTTGTGCTATATTCTCCCTATGCCGGATGATGAAGGACAGATCGAAAGCAAAGCCTGGAAGAGAAGGAAGCTGCTGATAGCCCTTCCCATTGCCGCTATAGCGGCTGCGGCTGCCATATTCCTCTCATTCTATCTCACAAGGCCTTCCGTGTCGGTCCTTTCCTCAGCCTTGCCTGATGGATTCGATGTTGCCGGGCCATCAAGGCTCACATCGTCATTCCGCCTGACTGGGAACGCCTCGAAAGCGGATCTTGTCATAGTCATGCCTTCCGTTCCCGTGCCATCCGATGCAGATGGACGCGTCGTGCTCTTCGGCCGCGTCGCAGAGGAGGGGGAGAGCCCTGACCTCGTGCTGATTCCGGATCTTCCGCTTATGTGGGAGAGCGCGCTATCAGAGGGCGCCGAATGCATCCTCTATGAAAGCTCGGACCGCATTGCCTCTGATATCGCGGAAAGGCTCATCGATGCAGATGGAAACGCGTTCGAGGTGACATATTCAGGGCGTGTCTCGGTTGCCAATGAGGAGGAGATAGCAAGGAAGACCGCGGATGCGGATACCGTGCTATATCTCACTCCGCTCTCATCGCTCCGCACCATGCGTACAGGCAGCATCCCCGCTGTAGTTGACTTCATCCATGGCGCGGCTTTGGAGACAACAGCTGTCTCCGGCACCGTCGGCATAGACTGGGACAGGACCATAGAGGGCCTTCTCTCAGGCTCCGATGCTCTTTCTTACGCTTTCTTTTCGTCCAAGGACTGAGTATAGGTTCTCCAGGACATTCCCCTTGAGTTCCTCCCTGTCCTCTCCCCTGAGCTCTGCAAGGAACGAGAGAGTATATTCCGTGTACTCGGGGCGGCATGGCTTTCCCCTCATCGGTATAGGCGCGAGGTACGGAGAATCGGTCTCGTAGAGTATCCTGTCGCGGGGCACGGCCTTCGCGCTCTCCCTTATGATATCGCTTCCCTTGTATGTGACGTTTCCCGAAAATGAGATGAAGAGACTCTTATCCAGAGCAGCTTTCATCAGAAGAGGCCCTGATGAGTAGCAGTGCATTATGCCTCGGCAGCGGAATGAGGGGGAGGAGATGGCCTCCCTTATCTCATCGTCAGCATCGCGCGTGTGGATTATGATCGGCACGTCAAACTCCTCAGCAAGCGCCGCCTGCATCATGAAAAGCTCCATCGCGCTTTTCCTGTCACCGTACTTCCAGTGGTTGTCGAATCCGCACTCCCCGATGGCGTCAGCGCCATGCCTGGAGATGTCGCGGCGGAGAAGCTCCTCTTCCCTTTGGGCGCCGCCATAGCCGCAATCGCTCAGCCTCCATGGCCCTGAGCCGATTGAGAAGAACACGGACGGGGATTGGGGAAGGAGAGAAAGGCGCTCCTCTGCGTCCCCTGGATCTGTCCCGACATCTATCCCTACAAGGCCATCCGGAAGCTCGCTTATCCCTCTTTTCGCCATTGAGAGCGTATGGAAATGGCTATCTATGATCATATCCTCTTCTCCATGTACACGACTGAGAGAAGACGGCCGAACTTCTCCCCGCAGTCGGTGAGTGTGCCGACGATCCTGTATCCCATACTCTCATGGAACTCAACGCTCCCTTCGCCGGGATACATGACTATCGCGTAGAGATTGTGGATGCCGATTTCCCGAAGCTTCTCCTCAAGCTTTTGGTAGAGCATCCGCCCGATGCCTTTCCCTTCCTCTTGCGTATCCAGGTATATTGTGACCTCAACGCTTCTGCCGTATGCCGCGCGGCTTGAGAACGGATGGGCGTAGGCATAGCCGAGTATCCTGCCCTCTTCCTCCGCGACTATGTAGGGATATGGCCTGAAGGATATCCTCCTTCGCTCCATCTCCTCAGCCGTCGGAGCCTCGCATTCGAATGATATCGCCGTGTTCTCCACGTAATAGGCATAGATTGCGGCCACCTGGCCCATATCCTCTGCCTTAGCATCCCGTATGATCATGCTTCTCTCCAGCTCAAAGCATATCAAAGCCGGGATGAAAAGTTAATCAAGGCATGTTCTGCAGCTGCCTGAAAAAAGCATTTGCATCTATCGCGTTAATCCAGCATAATCAACGGGGAGGATTGCATGGATAGATACGACGTCGTGATCGTCGGTACCGGACCGGCAGGTATGGGTGCAGCATTCTCGCTGCTTGAGAAGAAGGACATATCAATCCTGATGATAGACAAGGCTCCTGTCTCCACGGGCGGGATGAGGAACGACTGCAAGATGAACTTCACGTTCCCTATCGGATTCCCGTTCGAGTACTGGACGAAGGAGAGCGCTGATAGGTATCTAGAGGAGGTGAAGGCCTTCCTCAAGCCGGATATCCTGCCCAAATCCAATATCTCAACATACCAGACAAGGGCGGAGAAGCTCGGATGCTCGCTTCTTGAGATACAGCAGACACACCTCGGCACTGATGGCGGGCTTCGCCTTATCCAGAAGCTCCTTACTGAACTCCAGGAGAAGGGCGTGGAGCTATCTTTAAGGGAGGAGATGCTCTCCATCAACAATGACCAGCGCTTCATCACGACCGACCAGCGTGAGATTGGATACAAGACGATCCTCATCGCCCCAGGGCGCCATGGCTTCCATTTCCTCCAGGACGTGATGCAGCAGCTCGGTGTCAGGTATATGGACAACATCCTGGATGTCGGCATAAGGGTTGAGACGAGGATAGAGCATTATCCTATCGTCAGGGATTACTATGATCCGAAGTTCTACTTCCCGGAGAAGGTCAGGACATTCTGCACCAACAGCGGCAATGCCCATGTCGTCAAGGAGAAGTACGTGACAGAGCGCGGCGATGTCTGGTACAGCGTGAACGGGCATGCCTATGCCGCCGATGAGTCTAGGAACAACGGGCTTGTCAACTTCGCGATCCTCAAGACCGTGCGCTTCACTGAGCCCCTTGCCTCCGGCCAGGAGTTCGCTGAGCATCTTGGCGTGATGGCTGCGCTGATGGGCGGTGGGAAGCCGCTGATGCAGAGGGTAGGTGACTTCAGGATGGGAAAGAGGAGCAAGGTCGCCACGTTCAATGATGACCTTTATGACTTCCAGCCATCGCTCAGGGATTGCTGCCCGTCAGATATCTCGCTGGCTATGCCTTCGAAGATACTGCGCTACATCTGGTCTGGAATGAAGAAGCTTGACACGATCATCCCAGGCATACTCCATCCGTCAACGATCATGTATTATCCTGAGATAAAGCTCTACGCTAACAAGCCTGAGTACAAGGATGAGCATTTCCAGGTCACGGACAGCGTCTACTTCGCGGGCGATGGCGCGGGAACAAGCCGTGGCATAACAGGCGCGTGGGCCTCTGGAATCAGGGCCTCCGAGGGTATGGTGGAGCATCTCTGATGCTTCACTAACGCCCCATTCTGTGCGATAATATCCTCAAGCCCAGATGGTGAAATCGGTAGACACAAAGGACTTAAAATCCTTTGACCTTTGGTCGTACGGGTTCAAGTCCCGTTCTGGGCAAGCTTTCATCATAAGCCAGGTTGGCTTCAGGAACATCCGTCATTTCCCTTGGAGCATGGCTTAGGCCCGCTCTGGAACCATCCTTTCCCCCTTGTCTCTATAGTGCCGTATCTAGGATACTATGCCCATGCATAAGTCAATACTAACAGTAGTCGGAAAGGACCAGGTGGGCATCATCGCCAAGGTCTGCTCATACCTTGCGGACAGCAACGTCAATATACTCGATATCTCGCAGACGATCGTCGATGGCTATTTCAACATGATGATGATCGTTGATACCAATGCATCCACGAAGGAGTTCAGCGCGCTCTCCTCAGAGCTTTCCTCTCTCGGGGACGGCATAGGATGCATCGTGAAGCTCCAGCGCGAGGAGATATTCGAGAGCATGCAGAGGATCTGAAGATGATCAATCTCAATGAAGTCGTAGAAACGAACCTGATGATAGAGAAGGAGAACCTGGATGTCAGGACGATAACCCTCGGCATCTCGCTCCTTGAATGCATGTCAGACAGCGTCGACACGCTCTGCAGGAAGATATATGACAGGATAGCCTATACAGCCAAGGATCTGGTGAAGACAGGCAATGAGATAGAGCGCGACTATGCCATAAAGGTCGTCAACAAGAGGATATCCGTGACGCCTATCGGGCTTGTCGGGTCATCATGCTGCAGAAGCACAGATGATTTCGTGAAGATCGCCCGCACTCTCGATAAGGTCTCGGAGGCTGTGGGCGTCAACTTCATCGGTGGCTATTCGGCGCTTCCCGTGAAGGGAATGACCGAGTCGGAGCGTCTTCTCATCGAGTCGATTCCTGAGGCGCTGAAGGAGACGGAGAGGGTATGCTCATCCGTGGCTCTTGGCTCCACGAAGGTCGGCATAAACATGGATGCGGTGGCGCTTATGGGCCGTGTGATCCGGAAGAGCGCCGAGCTGACCGCGGACAAGGATTCCATCGCCTGCTCGAAGCTCGTGGTATTCTGCAATGCTCCCGATGACAACCCCTTCATGGCGGGCGCGTTCCATGGCGTTACCGAAGCCGACGCGGTCATCAATGTCGGCGTCAGCGGCCCGGGCGTGATAAAGCACGCTGTCGAGAGCGTTGGAAGCGGGGATTTCGGAGTGCTTGGCGAGACGATAAAGCGCACGGCATTCAAGATCACGAGGCTTGGCCAGCTTGTCGCGCAGGAGGCGTCAAGGAGGATGGGCATCCCGTTCGGCATCGTCGATCTTTCGCTCGCGCCGACCCCGGCGATAGGCGATTCCATCTCGGATATCATAGAGGCGATGGGCATAGAGAGCACGGGCGCGCCTGGCACCACTGCCGCGCTCGCGCTCCTGAACGACCAGGTGAAGAAGGGCGGCATAATGGCGTCCAGCTATGTCGGAGGACTTTCGGGCGCGTTCATCCCAGTGAGCGAGGACCAGGGCATGATCAATGCCGTCAAGCGCGGCTCTCTTTCGATCGAGAAGCTTGAGGCCATGACCTGCATATGCTCAGTCGGGCTGGACATGATCGCGATCCCCGGATCAACGCCCGCTTCGACGATCTCCGGGATAATAGCTGATGAGATGGCTATCGGCATGGTGAACCAGAAGACGACCGCTGTGCGCGTGATCCCGGTGATAGGCAAGGACGTGGGGGACACTGCCCATTTCGGAGGCCTTCTGGGCTACGCGCCTATAATGCCTGTGAGCCGCTTCTCCTCCGAGCGCTTCATAAGCCGCGGGGGAAGGATACCAGCCCCTGTGCATAGCTTCAGGAACTGACGATGATGCCCTCGCTCACGAGGGCATCATGCTTTTATCTGCTTGTTATCTCTAGAAATGCTTTCTTGACATCATCGCCATGGGTCTTTGTGTTCACCTTCTTCCAGACCTTCACGATGGTCCCCTCGGGATCAATGAGGAATGATGAGCGGATGACTCCCATTGTCTTCTTGCCGTACATCATCTTCTCTCCGTATGCCCCATATGCCTCCATCGCCTTATGCTCAGGATCCGAGAGAAGGGTGAAGCTGAGGCCGTATTTCTCCCCAAAGCGCCTGTGGGACTCTGCCTTGTCCGGGCTTATGCCGATGACACTCAGCCCAAGCGACCCGAAGTCCGGCATATTGTCCCTGATGGAGCAGGCCTCCGCCGTGCATCCTGGCGTGTTGTCGCGGGGATAGAAGTATACCAGTACATAGCCTCCGCGGAAGCTTTCAAGCGATACGTCGCTGCCATTTCTGTCCTGCAGCGTGAAAAGAGGTGCCTTTGTTCCTTCTTCAAGCATAGCGTTCTCCTTGTGTATTGTTGATGAAGCATTTGCCCTCTGGCCAAGATTAATATATCATTTTATTAGGAGTTTTTATATGAACAACAGCAAAGACGTCATTCTTCATGATGTGAAAATAAGGGAGAATGTCCTTCTCCGCAATGTATACCTTTGGATGATCGCAGGGCTTCTGGTCACGACGGCTGTCTCGTTTGCGCTCTCCCGCTCGCTTTCATTCATCCAGTTCTTCTACAGCAACCCGATGGTGATGATCGGCGCGTTTATCGCACAGCTTGTGCTTGTCATGGCCCTCTCAGGAAGGATCGAGAGGCTCCGCACGGGATCGGCTATCGCGCTATTCATCGCATACTCTGCCGTGACGGGCATGACGCTTACATCCATATTCATCATCTATGCCCAGACGACGCTTGTCCTTGCGTTCATCTCCGCAGCCTCCGTATTCGCTGCCGGCGCTATCTACGGAGCGGTGACGAAGAAGGACCTCAGGGGCATCGGCGGCTATCTCTCGATGGCTCTGATCGGCATGCTCGTGGCGCTTCTGATCAATATGTTCCTCGGGTCATCCGCCCTCGATCTACTCATCTCCGCGGTTGGAGTGCTCCTCTTCACAGGCCTCACGGCATGGGACAGCCAGAAGATCGCTGATATGAACAGGTCATATGGATCGATGATGACGAACGAGGAGCTTACGAAGATCGGCATACTCGGAGCGTTGGATCTCTATCTTGATTTCCTCAATATCTTCCTGTATCTCCTGAGGATCTTCGGAAGGTCAAGTGACAACTGATAAGACCCATCTGGTCTTCGAGGGACCGGATACGCTTGTATACTGGAAGGAGAGCGGCATCCCCACAGTGCCTCTTAAGAGCACGATAGACGGGCGTACTCTCCTTTCAATAGCTTCAGCCTCATACCCTGAGATAAGATGCTGCCATGGCCCCAATGAGTGGGAGGGCGGGGTAGTGCATCGCCTTGACAACCCGACAAAGGGGCTTGTCCTTATCGCTCGCAGCCAGAAGGCATATGATGCCCTGATGCAGCAGCAGAAGAAGGATATGATCGTCAAGGAATATATCGCGGAGACATCGTCCGGAAGGACTCTTGATGAGGGTTTCGAGCCCTTCCCGTTCTTCCCGATAGAGGATGGGCCTTCAGCTATAACATCATATTTCCGCGCGTTTGGGCCCGGAAACAGGAGCGTGCGCCCCGTGTGGGCCAACCAGAGGCATGTTAAGGGGAAGGTCTATACCACGGAGGCGGTGCCTGAGGAGGATGGAGTCTTCCGCTGCACGATAACCAAGGGCTTCCGGCATCAGATAAGATCCCACCTTGCGTGGGCTGGCCATCCGATAATAGGCGACACGCAGTATGGCGGCATGGAGTCCCCGTCATTCGGGCTCGAGGCCATAAGCATAAGCTACATAGAGCCATGCTCTGGCCGCAAGCTCACGATATCGATCTAGCGTTCGACGGCGAACACTATCGTCCTGTTCTTGTATACGATTATCCTATGCTCGAGATGGGCCTTGACCGCTGATGCGAGCACGCGCCTCTCGCAGTCCTTGCCGACTTCCTTCAGCCCTGATGGGGTGAGCTCATGGTTCACCCTCACCACATCCTGCTCGATGATAGGCCCCTGATCCAGGTCCTCCGATGCGTAGTGCGCCGTCGCCCCGATCATCTTCACGCCCCTGTTGTATGCCCTGAGGTATGGATTTGCGCCCTGGAACGCCGGCAGGAACGCGTGGTGGATGTTTATGATTCTGCCTTTCCACTCGTCCGTGAACTCCGGAGAGAGTATCTGCATGTAGCGGGCAAGCACGACAAGATCTATGTCAAAGCGCTTGAGAAGCTCGCGTATCTTCCCCTCCTGCCTAGCCTTGTCATCTCCGACAGGGAAGTAATAGTAGGGGATGCGGAACTGGTTCGCGACGCGCTCCATGTCAGGATGGTTGGAGATTATGAGCGGGATCTCGCAGTCAAGCTCGCCCTCCAGCTGCCTCGATATAAGATCATAGAGGCAATGGCTTGTCTTCGACACGAGGATCGCCACGCGCATCCTGTAGTCTGTCCAGTGAAGCGACCAATCCAGCCCAAGCTCCTTTGCAAGCGCCCCGAACTCATCCTCCAGGGCCTTTCTCGTCATCTTCATGTCCGAGGCATCGAGCTCGATGCGCATGAAATAGCGCTTCTCGTAGCTATCCGTATGCTGCTGGCAGTGCAAGATATTGAAGCCCTTGCCGTAGAAGAAATCCACGGTCGATGCGAGAAGCCCCTTCTTGTCATCCGCCTGTATGAGGAATATGGCCTTAGTCATCCTCGTCCTCCAGCTCCTCTGCCGTCAGCACGTCCTCTTCCTCCGATGTGACGATCTCTATCTTCCTCTCGATCTCCGAGAGCGTCTTGCTGAGCTTCTTGCCGAGAGCCGTTGCCTCCTCATAGAGCTTGATCGCATCCTCAAGCCCCGTGTCATCCTTCTTGAGGAGATCGGTTATCTCCTCCATCCTCTTCAGATCGCTTTCAAAGCTCATCCTTATCCTCCACTCTGGAAACCAGAAGGCCTTTGCCAAGCCTTGTGGTTATCATATCGCCAGGACTGACGTCCATTGCATCATGTATCACGCGGCCGCTGCTGTCTGTCGTGACAGAGTATCCACGGGAAAGTATCGAGAGCGGTGAGAGCGCCTCCGTCTCCCTTGCAGCCGCGTCAAGCCTTGCGGCAGCCGCCGCTGCCTTCGCCCTGATGGATGCGTTCATCCTATCGAGTGTGGACGCGATCAGGGACCGGGGGCCTTCCAGCCGTCCTGCCATGGCCCTATGCGCCTCCTCCTCAGTCCATCCAAGCTCAGAGCGCCTGAGGGCAAGGCGCATCCTGAGCGTGTGGGTAAGCTCCTGAACAGATGGTATCATCCCCTTTGCCCGTTCAAGCTTCCTTTCAAGAAGCGGACGAAGGCTTTCCATGCCGCGGCATCGGCTCTCTGCCTTCAGCACCTTTGAGCGCATCAGCGAATTGAGGAGCATGAGATCTGACGTGAGCCTTTCGCTCCTTCTGTATGCCGTCTCCGTCACAAGCTCAGCGGCTGCTGACGGGGTAGGGGCACGCCTATCTGCCGCGAAGTCGGAGATCGGCCAGTCTATCTCATGCCCGACTGCGGATATCACGGGGATGGAGCACTCATGTATCGCCTCTATGACCTCAGGCTCGGAGAATGCCATAAGATCCTCCGTGCTTCCGCCTCCGCGTCCGACGATAAGGACATCCGCCGCGCTGAACATGCTTGCCTGCCTGATGCGCATGGCTATCTCTTCCTTTGCCCCTTCTCCCTGTACAGCTGTGGGGAAGATCAGTATATCGATGCCAGGAGCGCGCCGCCGCGTTATGTTCAGTATGTCGCGGATGGCAGCTCCCGTCGGGCTTGTCACGACGCCTATGCGCCTTATCGTCTCTGGAATCGGCCGCTTCCTGTCCTCGTCGAAGTATCCGAGGCTCCGGTAGTAGTCCTTCCTCTTCTCGATTATCTCAAGAAGCCCTCCCTCTCCCTTTACCTTCATGGCCCTTATGACGAAGGAGAGCTTTCCTGTCTTGGTGTAGTAGGAGACCGAGCCTTTGGCGATCACGAGGTCCCCGTTCTTCGGAAGCTGCATGGAGTACTGGGCGCTGCGGAACACAGCCGCGTCTATAGCAGCATGGCTATCCTTGAGCGTGAAATACCAATGCCCTGACGAGGATGGCCTGAATCCCGATATCTCACCCTCGATCGTGAGCTCGGAGAAAAGCTCCGAGACTGTATCGCGGATGATCGTATTAGCCTCTGATACAGTCAGTGTCCTTCCAATCGCGTCGTAGGCTGCCATGGGCATATTCTAGTATCAAGAGAAGGGAAGGTAAACTGCCGGTAGAGCCGGGTAAACCAGCTGTCGAGTGATTCCCAAAGGCTTTCCGTGTATCATGGATGCCATGGAAAAGAAGACATTAGGCGTAACGATTTCGGAAAAGAGGAAGGAGAAGGGCATGACGCAGGCGGATCTTGCCAATCTCATGGGCGTCACGGACAAGGCGGTCTCCAAATGGGAGAGGGATCTCTCGTATCCTGACGTCGCTTCGTTCCCGCGCCTTGCCCAGGCGCTTGGAGTGTCGGTGGATGAGCTGATGGCCTCCACATCATCCAGCGGCAGGAAGAAGGATGTGGAGTCCATAGTATGGACAGCCGTGAGGGGAGTTGCCCTCGCGATGGGCATAGCTGTCACGGTTCTCTCAGTACTGGATGAGCTTGAGACCGAGGCGGGACTTGGCATGCTCGGCATAGCTGTCGCGTGCATTTCCATATTTCTTCTCAGAGACAGGGAGAAATAATGAGATAAGGGCGTAGCCATATGCTACAATTCCCTTATGAGAAAGCATGCTGTATTGATTTTCGCCCTGCTCCTGCCATCCTTGCTGGCAGCTGCGGAGCTTGAATGGTCACCATAAGTCGCGGTTGAGGCTGAGTATAAGGTCGATGGGCTTCAGGATTATACCTCAAGCTCCTTCCAGACAGGCCTTGTCCTCGATCCGCTCTCGATGGAGATCGATGGACGGCACAATGTCTCGCTGCCGTTCTCCGTCTATCACAATCAGCCGAGAGGACTCCACCTTCAAAGGAAGATTAAGGTGGAGATGAATCGGCAGCCATGTTATGATGAACCATGCTCACAGGATACGTTGTCAGG
This sequence comes from uncultured Spirochaetaceae bacterium, assembly GCA_944389275.1. Taxonomy (GTDB): domain Bacteria; phylum Spirochaetota; class Spirochaetia; order Sphaerochaetales; family Sphaerochaetaceae; genus Ornithospirochaeta. The sequence goes on along the minus strand of CALXLT010000054.1, from coordinate 175 downwards.
ATATACCCGACAGAGGAACAGGAGGGCCAGATCAGGCGCTCCGGCGGTTCATGCCGCTTCCTGTACAATGCTCTCCTGAGCTGGGAGAAGAGCGTATACGAGAAGGAAAGGCGCTTCGTCTCCGAGTATGAGCTAAACAGCTATATCCTGGATCTCAAGAAGGAATATCCCTGGC
>CALXLT010000053.1 GCA_944389275.1 uncultured Spirochaetaceae bacterium | reverse complement strand
TAAGACGCGCCGCCAGCGTTCGTTCTGAGCCAGGATCGAACTCTCCGTCATGGACTCCGTGAGCACGAAGCTCACGGCTATTGACTTAAAAGTCTTTCCTGCCGCTCGCCAACGAATCCGGCTTCTTTCTGCCGTTCGTTCCGAATTGACAGAGGCTCCCTTGCCTCTATTTCTCTCTTCTCTTCCCTTCGCTGATATATCTGTCAAAGACCAGCACATTCCGTGTTATCCGGCGTGCCCAATTAAAGTACTCCAGTTCCCATTGATTTGTCAACAGAAAAAATCATTTTTTGCTAAAAATTTTTATTGCGTTGCAGTGCAATGAATTACTCTTCGACAAGCGCTTTCGCGGCCTCGACAAAGCCATCTCCGCCGTATCCATTGGTTATATATCTGGGGAGGACGGGAAAGCTTGACCGCATGTCCTCAACGGAGTGCATCCCTACAGATAGCGGCATATAAGCGAACATATCGCTATCGTTAAGGCTGTCGCCGAAATAGATGCCTTCATGCTTCAGCCTTTCCGAATCTATTGAGTATAGGGAATCCATGAAATATGAAAGCGAGGTGTGCTTATCGAAATGGCCGAAGCCGACGTTTATATGTATAGAGCTCTCGCGCCAGACGCCGCCCATCGCCTTCACGTAGTTGGCGAGCGTCCTGCGCTCATAGTCCTGGAGCGCGCTCTTCTCGTACGCTATGTCATACTGCCTGGCGTATTGGTCAGAGGAGAAGGCAAGGCCCGCCGTGTATCTTATCAGCTTATCCTTCTTCTCCTTGGCGTCAGGATCAAGGGCAGGATTCTTCGAATAGAGGATCTTGCCGCCCTTGCCATGTGCCAGGATCAAGGCCCCGCTCTCGGCGATGACCGCGTCGACGGGCCATTGCCTGATATACGCGTCGGCCCATCCCGCGGAGCCTCCCGTGAGGAGGACAACCATCGCGCCAGAGCGCTTTAGAAGCCAGAGCGCGCGGAGAGCGTCAGGATAAAGCTTGCCGCGCTTGGTTATGGTATCGTCCACGTCCGATACCACGATCTTCACGGCAGCTTTCTCCTCAGGGGTGAATGAAGTGAACGGTATGCCCCTTTCCCCACTCATCTCGTCATTCCGGACAGGGCCTTCGACTTCAGTATCGCGGACAGATATGTCACGAAGCTCAGGAGCGAGGCGATCGCTGAAAGCGAGAAGAGGACATAAAGCACCGTCTCATACACGCCATTCCAGCTTCCCGGAGCCACGAAGGCCGCGGCCACGATGTACACGATCGAGAAGACGGAGGCGACGGCATAGAGCACGGTCTTGCTCTTTCCCCAGATATTCGCAGGCATCGCCTTTCCGGTGCGCATCATCAGCATCCTCAGGAAGAGTATGGAGAACTCCCTCCACATGATGATTATGAAGGCCCATACAGGCATAAGCCCGCTATGCATGAAGCACACGAAGAATGTCAGATGGGAAAGCGTGTCTGCGAATGGATCCATCACCTTCCCCAGATCCGTGACAAGGTTGTACTTCCTCGCGATCTTCCCATCCATCAGGTCGGAAAGCTCCGCGACGGCGTAGCAGATGAACATCATCACCGCAGATACTACCGGAGCGGAGGCAAGGCCCGAGAGCGAGATCAGATACGATATGAAGAACACAGGCACCATGATCAGCCTGAGGACCGTAAGCTTGTTAGGTAGATTCATACACCCTCCTTAGAGGGGGCCGAGGCCCCCTTTGTCAGATCTGCTCCTTCCTGTCGATGACGCCATGGACCTCGCTGATAAAGTCAGCGGTCGGCACGCCATTGACCTGCTTGCCATTCCTGTACCTTACGGAAACGAGATCGCCAGACATCTCCTTCTCGCCGATGATGAGCATATAAGGAGTCTTCATCTTCTGCGCGTTCCTGATTTTCGCGTTCAGCCTGTCATCCGAGAGATCCGTGGTGACGCGGAAGCCTTCGCCCCTGAGCCTCTTCTCGAGAGCTTTGGCATAGTCGAACGCGTTCTCGCCTACAGGGATGATCGCGATCTGGTCAGGAGAGAGCCATGGCGGGAAAGCCCCGGCATAGTGCTCGATGAGGACACCGAAGAACCTCTCTATCGATCCCAGGAGAGCGCGGTGGATCATGAATGGCCTCTTCTCCTGCCCGTCCTTGTCGACGAATGTGAGATCGAAGCGCTCAGGGAGGTTGAAATCGAACTGGACAGTCGAGAGCTGCCACTCACGCCCGATAGCGTCCTTGACCTTGAGGTCGATCTTCGGGCCGTAGAACGCTCCGCCGCCCTCATCTATGTCATAGCTGAGGCCTTCCTTCTCGACAGCCTTCGTCAAAGCCGCGGTAGCGGCATCCCAGTCCTCCTGCCTTCCGACGGACTTCTCAGGCTTTGTAGAGATGTACGCGTGCACATCATTGAAGCCGAAAGAATGGAGCATGTAGAGCGAGAAGCGCAGCACCTCGATGATCTCATCATCCATCTGGTCAGGGGTGACGAAGAGATGGGCATCATCCTGAGTGAATCCCCGTACCCTCATCAGGCCATGGAGAGCGCCGGCCTTCTCATACCTGTATACAGTGCCAAGCTCAGCCCAGCGGAACGGAAGCTCGCGGTAGCTGTGCTTGCTGTTCTTGTAGATCATGATATGGAACGGGCAGTTCATAGGCTTGGTGTAGTAGTCAGCCTTGTCCATCTCCATCTTCGGGTACATCGAGTCCTTGTAGAAATCAAGATGGCCGGAAGTCTCCCAGAGCCAGCTCTTTCCGACATGCGGCGTGTAGACAAGCTCATAGCCGTTCTTGTAGTGCTCGCCTCTCCAGAACTCCTCGATGGCCTGGCGGATCCTGGCTCCCCTTGGGTGCCAGTACACAAGGCCAGGGCCAGCCTCCTCGTGCAGGGAGAAGAGATCGAGCTCCTTGCCAAGCTTCCTGTGGTCCCTCTTCTCGATATCAGCAAGATGATCAAGGTAGACCCTCAGCTCCTTGCCGTTCTTCCATGCTGTTCCATAGATACGGGTGAGCATAGGGTTCTTCTCATTGCCACGCCAGTAAGCGCCCGCGATGGAGAGGAGCTTGAAGCCCTCCGCGCTGAGGTCCTTTGTCGTCTCCACGTGCGGTCCGCGGCACAGGTCCGTGAACTTACCCTGTGTATAGATTGACACCGTCTCCCCTTCCGGGATCGCGTCGATCAGCTCAAGCTTGTAAGGCTGGCCGGCGAAAAGCGCCTTGGCCTCCTCGCGTGTCACTTCCTTCCTCTCGAAAGGAACGCCGGACTTGATGATGGCCTTCATATGCTCCGTGATCGTCTCAAGATCCGCGTCCGTGAGCGGACGTGGGAGATCGAAGTCATAATAGAAGCCGTTCTCGATCGCGGGTCCTATAGCGATCTTAGCCTCCGGCATGATTTCCAGGACGGCCTCGGCCATGACATGCGCCATCGAGTGCCTGATTGTCTCTAGATTTACTTCCTTTGCCATACTTTTCTCCTTAAAAAGAAAAAGCCTTTCCAGTCTCATCCTCGCAACCTGCAAGGACGAAGCTGCAAAGGCCTTTACAGTTCCGCGGTCCCACCTTGCTTTCCCCATAAGGGGACGCTCTCTACCCATTTACGCGGGCAACGGCACAGCATACTCGTCTCCTTTCCGCCATGCAGCTCGGGAGTGGTTTTCGCATCCTATCCCCAGGCGTCTCTCACCCGCTCTCGCGGACACCCTCTCTGAGGCGGAATCAGAAGCTACTCGTCTCCGTCATAGCCGTTAGTCAGAGAATAATGAAAAGCCGTATTCCTTTCAAGTGCCGGAAAAGCGGCAACACGAACCACTGCTGCAAATTCCGAACCCTCCCTTGACAGTCCTGTACGGGGTGGGGGTAGTGTATTATCTTGAGAAACTATTTCTCGGAGGATAATAGAACTATGAAGAAAATCATGATCATGCTTCTGAGCATCTTGCTCGTGGCATCTTTCGTAGCCTGCTCAAACGACAACTCAGGGCCATCTGGGAAGCCGGTAGTAGAGCCAGAAAAGGCAAATGAGCTCGCTACAACCTACCTGAACTCAATTGATTTCAGCAAGCTGGTAGTCGAGGCTTCAAGAGAAGCTACTGGACTTACAATAAAAGAACCTGCAAAAAACGGCTTCACTGTAGAATTCAAGGATTACAAAGGCGATGCCCTGACAAAGAATACAGAGGCAAAGATTTCCAGCATCAAATCTGGTTCAATCAAGTTCGAGTTCACAACACCAGCAGCTAAGGTTACAGCAAATACTTATTCAGCCGAAACTGTTACACCTATCGTGTTCGATGGTGCTGATGATGGCGTGAATCTCTCTTTCGCAATCACCGGCAAGGCAACTATCGCTTATGAGGTAATATATGGTTCATTCGCGGGCCTTACAGCAGATTCAAAAGTCTCTCTCAGCAAGCCTGAAGCAAAGGACGTAACACTCTCAATCGGCAATGTCCCTGTTGATTTCGCTGATATCGAAAAGGACGTGACGACTGGCTTTGGCGTTGAGGCAACAGTTCCAGCAGCTGGAGAGGAAGGCGAAGGCGGAGAGGCTGGTGGAGATACAAGCTTCACTAAAGACGATGCAGCCACTGCTATCTCTGACATCTTCAATGATATCTCCAGGGCAAAGCTCAAAGAGGATTTCATCAACGGATTCAAGAACAAAATAAGTGGCGGCAATACAGATGCTGTTGAGGGAGTTACGCTCGTTGGAGATATCTCAGTAAAATACGGCGGAAAAGAAAGTACGGCGCTGAAGAACTATCTTTTTGCAGCTCTTACAGGCAAGACTCAGACTAGCCTTCTTGCAGAAGAAACTGAAACAAACATTAAGAATATTCTTGCCAACATCTATGATGCGACCATCGAGATGACTGTTGAGTTTGAGAACTATGATGCTTTCAAAGATCAAGAACATGATCAAAAGGATGCTGAGCATGCAAGCCTAATCACAACAGGTAAAGCAACTATTACTATCTGTCTTGGCAGAGGAAGTATAGATGAGGAATTAAATGCAGTTACAGGGCTTGAAGGAACGTATAAGGTAAGCACATCCTCTACTGATCCTATCGTTGTTCTGACAAAGGACAATAATATCTACAAGATATCACTTGAGGACTTCGCAGGCTCATTCAAACTCGATTTAACAGAGGAATCAAAGGGAGCAGAGCTCTGGATTCCAAACAAGGATGATGATAGCATTAATATCTCGATAGCTAAGGGAAGCGGAACTCCTGTATCACTGAACTGGAAGACTGATCTTACTGACAAAAACAAAATCGAAGCAGATTCAAATTTCTCTGAAAAGACCGCCGAACAGCTTGATGCAGAGTATTTCTATCAGCACTTTGGCTCTCTGAGATTCCTCAATGCCCTTTATGCCGCATTCAATAACGATAATGGTGATGCTGGTGAAACATACAACAATCTGCAAATTACAGGATACAGCAAAGAAACCGGAATAACACTTACTGAGGGGACAAGCGAAGCCAAGGTCCTTACTCTTAACATTGATTTCGGTGATGGCTACAGATACTACAGAGGCAGTGACAGCTATCAGACAGTATCAGGTAAAGTTACTTTCATATTCACTGGAACAGTAGAAAATGACAAGAATGAATTCAAGGCAACAGGGTTCAAGGTCAAATCGGATTCCACTTTAAACCTTTCTGATTCTTCTACTAACAGCAAGGTTAGCAAGCGCCCAAATGCTACTGCAACAATTTCGGAAGAAATCTCCGGCAACTTTGGTGAAGGAAAAGAAGGCTACATTACCTTTACACTAAAGACAGGGACGGAAGATGGAGAATCAGTTGTTACTGGTATCACGAATTATCAGGCAGACGAAAGCAAATACAACGATGATACTAATGAGTTCGTCCTCACTGCAGATGGAGGAATCACAAGTATCGAAATCGAGCTGGATAATTGATCCTTTAGCTTGTTAATCTCCGGGCCATGTCTTTCGAGGCATGGCTCGTTTTCGTATGATTGACTTATGAGTGCAGGACTAACATTCAGGAAAGCTAGAAAGGAAGATGTGACTCTTATCCTTACCTTCATCAAGGAGCTTGCGGAGTATGAGGGATTGTTGGATGAGGTTAAGGCTGATGAGGATACTCTCAGGTACAATCTCTTCGAGAGGAAGATGGCTGAGGTGCTCTTCCCTACCGTTGATGGCAAGGAGATCGGCTTTGTGCTTTTCTTCCACAACTTCTCAACATTCTTAGGAAAGCCTGGGATTTATATCGAGGATCTGTATATCAGGAAGGAATATAGGGGAAATGGCTATGGCAAGGCCACCATCGATATGATCTACAAGTTAGCTGAGGAGAGGGGCTGCGGTCGTGTTGAATGGTGGTGCCTTGATTCCAATACTCCCTCTATTGAGTTCTACAGGAGAATCGGGGCGGAGGCCATGACGGATTGGACTGTGCATAGATTAGTCATAGACGCTAAGTGAAAAGACACGCGTCGTGTCAATTTTCTTAGATTTTGACGCAACACGTTGATTTGGGAAAGGAAAAGGACTGGCTTTTGACCAGTCCTTTTGCAGCCATTATTTTGCAGCTGGCTTAGGCTGTGGCTTCGCGCCTGCTGCCCTGAGCTTCATCGCAAGCGCTGGCTTTACGATGGTGCCAGGACCGGCAAGGCATCCGCCTTCACAGGCCATGACCTCGACAAGATCAGCCTCAGGGGCCCTCTTCTCCCAGGTCTTCATAAGCCTTACGGTCTTCTTGTCCAGTCCGTTGATCGGAAGGATGCGCGCTGTGACGCCGTCCTTCTCGAAGCGGTTCATGACGCAGCCCGCGACACCGCCTGTGACAGCGAACTCACGGCAATCCTTGAAGCTCTCTGTATCACCAAGATCATCAGCCTCCATCTCACGGACATCGATGCCCTTGGCGATGAATATAGAAGCAAGCTCAGCGAATGTCATGACGCCGCTGATCTCCTTGAAGCGCCTTGCGGCCTCGACCTTCTTCGCGAGGCATGGCCCGATGAAGATCATCTTGGCGTCAGGATACTTCTCCTGTATGACCTTGATGGTATAGCCCATAGGCGAGAGCGAGGTGGAGTGCCTGTCCTTGAGATACGGTATGTGCTTGTAGATAAGCTCCATATAGGCGGCACAGCAGGATGTGGTCATGAAACCCTCACCCTTGGTGATCTTCTCATGCAGCTCCTCCGCCTCATTGTGGGCCGTGATCTCAGCGCCTTCGGCGACCTCGATGACATCATAAAATCCTGCCTTCTTGATAGCGGCCTTGACCTGCGCGAGCGTTCCTGGGAACTGGCCCTCGATAGCAGGAGCGATCATCGCGACGACCTTCTCCCCGCCCTTGATCATCTTTAATATCGGGAAGAGGCCTGAGCGCTCGACGATGGCGCCGAACGGGCATGAGCGAACGCACTTGCCGCATCCGATGCACTTGTCGTGCTCGATCTCGACAAAGCCGTCCTCATTCTTCTTGACCGCGTCCACAGGGCACGCTTCCTCGCATGGTACCGGGATATGGACAACAGCATGGAACGGGCAGACCTCCATGCACTTTCCGCACCTTATGCACCTATCCTCCTGGATATGCGCCTGGCCATTGATGAAGATGATCGCGTCCTTAGGGCAGTTGGACATGCATGGACGCGCGAAGCAGCCACGGCAGCCATCTGAGATCCTGTACTGGGACTTCGGGCAGCCGGAGCAGCCTGTGATGATCGTAGTCAGGAGCGGTAGTGGCGGCTTATCCTCGGCCATCACCTCTTCCATGTACGCCTTGAGAGGCTTCTCCTCGTCGTCATCCCTTTCGATATTGATGCCGGCCAGGGCCATTATGCGATAACGGACCATCGCCCTTTCCTTATAGATGCAGCATCGGAAAGGGGTTCTGGTCTTCGGGATTATCTCGAACGGGAGCTTATCAGCCTTCTCTATGAGGGTATCGTCAAAGAAGCACTTGAGCACCTCAGTGTCGATCTTCCTCTTCATGAGGGTATACTGATTGTTCAGTTCAAGCATTCTTCACAGCCTCCGCGAGGAGCTTGCAGAACATATCCTGGTTCACTCCGCTATAAACCTTGTCATTGATAGATACGTACGGTGCGCTGCCGTTTCCGACCTTGCACTCGTCAAGGCAGGAGCAGCCTTCGATCTCGCACTCTGCGAGGATTGCCGGATCAACGAAGTCATTGTAGAGAAGGAGATCAGCTCCTCCCTGGACAAAACATGCTGTTCCAAGACAGATCCTTACCTTGACCTTTGGCTTCTTCATTTCGTTATCCTCCTATAGATATTCCTGAGAAGTTTCTTTCAAATATATCTCCTCGAGCGCTTTTCTCAAGCGTCCGATGATAGTCCTTCTTATTCCGATCTCGACAGGGATATTCGGATCCTGATGCGCCTCGTTTATCTTCGTCCCCACGATGAAGTGCACCTGGTCGCTGTTGAGGAGCATCTCCACGAACTTCTTCGCGGGATCGTTCGGAAGCTCTGCAGGGTTCTGCTTCTTCTCGAGGATCAGCGCGACCTTCGAGAGCGTGAGCATCCCTTCCGTAACAAGGTCTATGCCCTCCATCTTCGACGCGGGCGGCACGTCCTTGGACCACGACGAGAGATCGAGCGTGAGCTTCTTGCCGAACAGCCTGGACACGATCTGGGCGGTGGTTCCGCCAGACACGATCTTCTTGCCATCGAAAGTGCGGATCTTCTCCCCGAGGATCTCGTCAGCTTCCTTCGTGAACGGAGGCCCTGTCACGATCAGGAGGCGACGCGGCCGCCTTATGTATATGACGACGCACGTGATATCATCCTTGGCAGATAGCCCGTCAAGCGAGCAGGCCTTCTGCACGATCGCGCGGGAAAGGTCACGAGCCGAGATATCAGGCTGCTTCCGAATCTCCTCGGAGATGAACTTCCTCACCCCGTCCAGCCTCCATCCAAGAGGAAGGCTCTTGCCCAGCCCGGACTGCGTGACGCCGTCCGAGAACATCACAAGGCGCTCCCCTACCTGGAGATTGAAAGCTGAGTGGGCGATGATCTCCTTCTTGAACGCGCCCTCCCTCTGCAGCTCGGTGCGGCTTCTTTCCCAGGAGACCGGGTCAGGGCCGGAGAAGCGGAGCGAGAGCGGGTTGTCGTACTCGACGAGATTGACCGCTATATGCTCCATGTTCTCCCCGTACCTTATATCCGCGATGGTGAACGTGGAATAGCTTATCTTCCTCTCCTTGCAGACAGGGAGCGTGTCCATGATTATCTTCGCGCTATGGCTCAGGTCTATCGGGGAGAATGAGAGGCGATGTGCCATATGCGCGGTAAGAGATGCAAGGACATTCGCCTTGACCCCGCTGCCAAGCCCGTCAGAGAGAGTGGAGACGATCTGGTTGTTCTCAGGATTGCGTGAGAGCAGGAACACATCCCCTCCGATCTTCTGGCCGTGCTTGAATATCTGCGCATAATCCACATCTATGAAGATATTGTTCATGTCAGATCTCCACCCTCATCCTCTGTAAGCACATTCCCCTCATCGGCGCCTCCATGGACGCTGAACGCATCGATAAGGGAATTTAGCATGATCTCTGTCTCGGCCGCGTTTTCGCCCAGAAGCGACGCAATCTGCTGGACAGTCTCAAGGGACTTCTGTATGACATCCTCGGCCTTCTTCACGACCGTCTCGCGCTTTATCGTCGGATTCGTTATATCCTCGAACATTGCGCCAAGGAGGCGCTTCTCCTCGACAAGAAAGAAGGTGACGCGGATGTACTTGTCCTTGAAGTGCACCCTGTACTGTCCCGGATGCGAGAGATAGAACTGGTCGCGGAACTTGTCAGCGAAGGGCACGAAGCTCTCAAGCGGCAATCCCTTGACCATGGAAAGCACACCCTGATCCACGAATCCATCCTCCATATCCCCGAAGATATCGAGGAAAGCGGTATTGCAGTCGGTGATCTGAAGATCGGAATCGACGATGACGACACCCATCGGGACGGTGCGGAGCAGAAGATCGACCTTGCTCTCGGCCTCCTTCCTCATCTTCGTCACGCACATCTCGATCTCGGCCATGCCGTCAAGATACGCCTTGGCCATATCGCGGCAGGTGGTGTAGCCACAGCCTCCGCAGTTAAGCTCATCGGCCTTGGTGATCTTGCCAAGGGAGACAAGGGCGCGCTTGATCTCATCCTCGCTATGGGTGCGGCGGAAAGCGCTCTCATCCTTCGGACCTTCCGAATGGAGGAGGGAATAGCCTTTCTCCAGAAGCTTCCTCGCGAAGGCCTCATCGCCCTTGAAGAGCTCAGCCTCATCGAGCCTTCTCGTAGTCCACTCTGACGCGTGCCTCTTCTTTATGGAGACAGAGACATCCTCCCTAGATCCCGGTCCGTTCACGCAGCCTCCGTCGCAGCCAAGAAGCTCAAGGAACGCCATGTCCTCGCTGCACTCGTCACAGAGCGCGGACATGACCGCGTCGGTTCCGGAGAGCGCTATCGCATCCGGCTCAAGCGCGCTCTTGCCCCAGATGGAGGAGGACATTATCTGCCCGCCCTCTATCGGGTATATCGATGATATCCCGGCCTTCGCGGGAACGAAATCGACATGCTCAGGCTCGATCGAATCGAGATCTATGCCCTCTGCGGAGAACCAGGACCTCAGCTCATCGAACGTGAGGGCGAGGTCAGGATAGCCCGGGGTGCTGTCAGCCTCGGTCTTCTTCGCGATGCATGGTCCGATGAACACGATCACCAGATCCTCGTTGTAGATGCTCCTGAGATACGCGCTATGGGCCTGAAGCGGGGATGGGACAGGGGCAAGGCGCCCTATCTTCTCCGGATGGTACTTCTTCACAAGCTCCACGACCGATGGGCACGCGGTGCCGATGAACGGGCACTTCCCGTCATGCTCTGACGCGTAGATATCCAGAGCCTGCGTCACGAGGGCCGCTCCTATCGCGGTCTCGGAGATCTCCCTGAAGCCAAGCTTGCGAAGCGCTGTCAGAAGCTCCGCCTCACGCCCCGCGAACTCTGATGAATAGGAAGGGGCCAGCGAGCAGAACACAGGACGGCCTGAGGCTATGGCGAGCTTCACCCTGTCCACGTCATCCCTGATCTTCTTCGCGCTGTTCGGGCAGATGTCCACGCATTTGCCGCAGTAGATGCAGCGCTCCTTGACGATCATCGCGTTGCCGTCCTTGATCTGTATGGCCTTCACGGGACAGGACCTGACGCATTTATAGCAATCACGGCAGCTGGTGGTCTCTGTATAGATAGGGTTAAGCATCCTGTTCCTCCAGCGCCTTCTTTATTATATCGATGACGCAGTCAGGATCGGTTATGCCGGAATACTCCTTATCCCCTATCCTGATATGCGGGCCATTGTTGCACTCGCCTATGCAAAGATGGCCGCCCAGCTCGATGCGATCGGCTAGGCCGTTCTCCTCGATGTATGATTCAACGTATCCAAGCGCGGTGCTGTTGCCTCGCGCGAAGCAGCTCGAGCCCATGCAGAGCTCCACTGCGAGTTTCTCCTTTTCCGCCATTTCCGCTCCTAGTCAGGAAAAAGACTATACGATGAAAAGGACTTAGTCAATAAAATGATTCTCTGATTGAAAATAGCGCCAAGAATAGCGAAATACGGGGAATTATATGCGGCACCGCAATAGTTAATGTGACCGCAGTCATAATAACATGATGTATCCAGTCTTTTATTCGCGAATGAGGATATATCATCCCATGCTTTCAGAGCCTCCGGAGCGGAAAATCCCGCCTAAGCTGACTCAAGGGCGCGTTTCATAGCGGAGAACACCTCATCAGGAGTGGAGGCTCCGGCAGTCAGGCCGATGGTACGGAAGGAGAACACCTTCCCAGGCAGCGCCGAGGCATCGAGCGCGAGGTATGAAGGCTTTCCGTGCAGAGCGGCAAGATCACGCAGCTCCCGGGAGTTCGCGCTCTCCTCATCTCCCGCGACGACCACGGCATCCACGTCCGGAAGGATCGAGAGGAGCGCGGAGCGCCTCCTTTCCGAGGCCATGCATATCGAATTGAGCTCAGTAAGCGTTATGCCAAGGCGCCTTGCCTCCTCCCTTATCCTGTCCAGAAGGCTCAGAGAGAGAGTCGTCTGCACGACAGCACTGTACGTGCCGGAAGGAAGGGAGCGAAGATCCTCAGGGCTTTCTATCACGGCAGCATCAGACCTCGCGCCCTGGAGCGACTCGATCTCGCTGTGCCCTCTTTTCCCGATAATGAGGACAGGGCCTTCCGCTTTTCTGCAAAGCGCCATGCTGCGGAGCACCACCGGGCATGTCGCGTCCACGATCGAGAGGCCCTTATCCTCAAGGGCCTTCCTCTTATCATCGGCAATGCCATGGGTTCTTATCACGACAAAGCCGCTTTCCGCCTCATCCGGAGAGCCTATGATGCGGACACCCCTCCTCTCGAATGAGGCGGAGACTATACGGTTATGGACGATGCTTCCATAAAGGCAGCAAGGCTCTCCGAGGCGCCCTGCTTCAGCTATCGCATCATCGGCTTTCTGCAGCGCGGAGCGCACCCCGCCGCAGAATCCATATTCAGAGGGGACTATGACTTTCATCAGACCAGCGAGTACTCCTCTTCCTCCTTCTTCTCCTTGATCTTATCGACAGGGAAGAGACGGTGGAAATAATGGAGGAAAGCCGGGGCGAGGAAGTTGGATGAGTAGGCTCCCGCTATGATTCCCCATGTGAGGTTGATGGCGAAAAGCTTTATGTCACCGGTGCTGAAGATAGCAAGCGGCACGATGGCGACAAGCGTCGTGAGGCTTGTCATTATCGTCCTTGTCACAGACTGCCTGACAGAGAGCGAGATGATGCCATCGACATTGACTATCCCTCCCTGAGCCTTCACTATGTTCTCCCTCACGCGGTCGAATATGACAATCGTGTTGTTTATCGAATAGCCTATGATCGTCAGGACCGCGGCTATCGTCGTCGATGAGACCTCCAGGCGGAAGATGAGCACGAACGAGAGCATGGCAAAAACATCATGCGCCAAAGCCAGGATCGATGAGATCGAATAGGCAAGGCGGAAGCGGAGCGCCACGTAGCCAAGTATCAAGACGAGCGCTATCGCGAGGGCGAGAAGCGAGTCGCGGAAAAGCGAGGATGAGAACTTGGGGCCGACGAAATCTGACTGCATGACAACGATGTTCTCCGCTCCGAAGGCGTCGGCGAGGGCTGAGTTCACAAGGCTCTCGGCGGCAGCGCGGCCACTCTCCTCCTCTACCGGTATCCTTATCTGGTAGATCGCCTCGCTCTCGAAGCCCACGGTCTGCACGTTAACGCTTCCGATCCCCGAAAGAGCCTCCCTCACGTCCTCGATCGTGACATCCACCGTATCGGTGGCGAAATTGACGATGAAAGGAGATGCGGAAAGCGTCGCGGGATAGCCGAAGCCTGAGATCAGGTTGCCGCTTTTCTCGCTGCTGATGAGCACTGTGTCGCAGCCAAGGGCCTCAAGCTCCCTCGCTATATCATCAGTCGTCGGATACAAAGAGGGATCAAGGACATGCTCCTCAACGCCCTCAGGGGTTCGTATCGTGAGTGAGAGCACGCGGCTATCCACGGAGAGGACAGCGGTCCCCTCTCCGCTATATGAGACAGAAAGGCCCGCTGGCGCTATCGAGACACGCTCGGAGTACCCAGCGCCGAAGTCTATTCCCGTGTTGAACCCGAGAACGAAGAAGAGGATGATGCCGGCCAGGATGAAAAGCCCGGAGGCTCCCAACGCCACGTATCTGTATCTAAGGATATCAAAAGGCTTCTTCATTTCTTCCTCCTCCATGAGAACCACACGTTCCCCTTCTCCTCTGAGATGAAGAAATCAAAGAGGAGATGCGACACGAAAAGAGAGGTGAAGAGCGAGCAGGCGACACCGATAGCGAGCGTGTTCGCGAAGCCCTTCACCGTGCTTGAGCCAAGGACGGAGAGCACGATGGCCGCGATTATCGTCGTGACATTGGAGTCCATGATCGTCCAGAAAGCCCTGCCGAAGCCAAGCTTCACGGCCTCATACACGCTCAGCCCCTCCTCCATCTCCTCCTTGATGCGCTCATAGATTATGACGTTGGCGTCTATGGCCATGCCCAGCGTGAGGACAAGGCCTGCTATAGAGGAGAGCGTAAGGGTGAAATGCATGGCTGAAAGCACGGCTATCATCATCAGGAAGTTCATCATGAGCGCCACGTCCGCGATGATGCCCGCGGGTCCATAATAGACGATCATGCAGAGTATGACGAGCAGGAAACCCACGAGGATCGCCTTAAGGGCGACATTGACAGAGTCGCTTCCAAGCGACGCGCCGACGCCCTGCTGCGAGACGACCGTCAGGTCTATCGGAAGGGATGACGTGCGGAGCACGACGGCAAGGGACTGCGCCTCCTCCTCCGTGAATGAACCCGTGAGCTGCACGTCGCTTGATATCGCGTCGTTTATTACCGCGACGCTCTTGACGCGGCCATCCATGACGACGGCAAGCTGGTCCCCGATGTGGGCTGAGGTGAAGCGATGGAATATGGAGGCTCCCTCGCTGTCCAGGCGGAAGTTAACGGCGGGCCGTCCTGTCATGCCATCGCGCTCCATCGTCGCGGAGACAAGATGGGAACCGTCCAGGACTATGTCATCATCGAGCACGACGAACTGCACCAGCTCCTCGATGCCGTACTCATCCTCGGTGTAATAGCCCGCGAGGGTGAAGCCGGAAGGGATGTATGACGGTGAGATGAGCGCGCCGTGCTCATCGAAGGCCCTTGAGGGATTGGCGAGGTACTCCGCGTTCACGCGCTCAGTAAGCCCCCTGTCGACAAGGCAGAAAGTAAGGGCACCGCGTCCCATAAGGAACGAGTCTACCCTCTCCGGATCAGTCTCGCCCGGAACCTCTATGACTATCTGGTCGCTTCCCTGGAGCCTTATGTCAGGCTCTGACACGCCGAACTCATCGATGCGGGAGGTAAGTATCTCGATATCCCCGGACAAAAGCTCCGTAAGCTCGGAGCCGGATGGGACATGACCGTCATGGCTCTCTGCATATGAGGCGGTATCGGCCTCGAGCACCACGGACATGCCTCCGCGGAGGTCAAGCCCGAGCTGGAGAACGTTGCCTGAGAGCTTCTTTATGTCCAGAAGCTCCTCGCGATAATGCTTCTCGACAGCGGAGAAGAGCTCGCCTTCCGTGCTGAAGGATGAGAGAAGCAAGTATACGGTCCATTCATCAGGCTTATTCTCAACCTCATCCTCCAGATAGCGGTATTCCTCAGGCACCGCCTGGTCCCTGTCCGTCCTGAGCATCGCGGTCAGGGCATTGACGGCCCTCGCGGCCTGCCCCCTCGAATACTCCCTTATATCCTCATTGCTTCCTGCGGCTATCGCCTTGGCGCTATCGGGAACGAAGCAGTACCAGCGTATCGTCGGATACAGCAGGAGAGCCGCCACCGCAAGCACCAGGAGGACAAGAAGCACGCGTCCTGTCATCTTCATCGTAAAGCTCCTGGAAAAAGCATTGGCGCCCCGATACGGAACGCCATAGGGCATAGACATCCTCTATGCTGGGATGAAGGCTGAGCCTTCTTACTTATCTTCCTTGTCCTCTTCAGCAGCAGGAGATGCGCCCTGGATGGAGCCGGCCTCACCGCCGTTCTCGAGGGCCTCTGCCTTCTCCTTCTTTGGAGCTGTCTTCTCGGCGTTCCTGCTGGAGACCGTGGAGATAGCGTTCTTGGAGAACTCGATCCTCGCGGAGTCATCGACCTTGATGATTACGGTCTGGTCCTTCACGGAGACGACCGTGCCATGGATTCCTCCGATGGTGACGACCTTGTCGCCCTTCTTCATAGCGGCGAGCATCGCCTTCGTCTCCTTGTCCTTCTTCTTCTGCGGCCTGATGATGAGGAAGTAGAAGATCAGGATGATAAGGACGAACGTGATGATCGTCGTCATCATGCTTGCTGTTCCTGCCCCTGCGGCTGGATCTGCTGCCATAAGCGTAAGCAATGAATTCATATTCTAAGGTTCCTTTCCAAACAAAGATATATATGGTCTTATAACATCATGGAGCTGGAAAGCTCAATCCCTCATGCCCCAGAACTTATCCACATAGTGGGTGGAGAACTGGCCCTCGATGACCTCGTTGCCGCTTCGCGAGAAGCGCAGCACGACAGCCGGCGAGCCATTCTTGGTATATACCGTACGGCTTGGCTTATACCCTTCCTTCTTGGCATGGGCGCTCATCACTGCTAATAGCCTGAGCACCTTCTGGGGGCCTATGCGGAGGACTTTCTCCAGGAAAGGCACACGCCCCTCCTTCCATTCCCTGTAGCCGCCCTTATCGAGATAGCCAAGGGCCATGAGAAGATCGGCAGGAGCCGCGTAGCCCCTCTCCTCGACCTCCTTGTCCATCTCTTCCTTTATCTTCCTTTCCAGATCCTTATCGTTCATAAGACCACTTGAGACGAAAAGACGGCATAGCCTGAGCCATGCCGTCATATTCCGATCAGATTACATCATGCCGCCCATCTGGCCGCCTGCTGGAGCTGCTGGCTCCGGGGCAGGGATGTCAGTGACTGCACACTCGGTAGTGAGGATAAGGGACGCAATCGATGCCGCGTTCTGAAGAGCTGATCTCGTGACCTTCACAGGATCGATGATGCCGCTCTCGACCATGTTGACCCACTTCATCGCGTTGGCGTCATAGCCAACACCCCTCTTCTCGTTCTTGCACCTGTCAGCGATGATAGAGCCATCGACGCCAGCGTTCTCCGCGATCTGCCTGATAGGCTCCTCGAGCGCGCGGATAACGATGCGGTAGCCGACCTTCTCCTCCTCCGTGAGAGCAGAGAGATCAGACTTCAAAAGCTCGTTGACAGCCTGCACGAGAGCGACACCGCCACCAGGGATGACGCCTTCCTCGATAGCTGCGCGAGTTGCGGAAAGAGCATCCTCAACCCTATGCTTCTTCTCCTTGAGCTCAACCTCGGTAGCCGCGCCCACGTTCACGACAGCGACGCCGCCAGCGAGCTTAGCAAGCCTCTCCTGGAGCTTCTCCCTGTCATAGTCAGATGTGCAGTCCTCAATCTGCATCTTGATCTGTGCGATCCTGTCGCGGATAGCGTCAGAAGCGCCGGCTCCGTTGATGATCGTCGTGTTCTCCTTCTCGACCTTGACGCTCTTAGCCCTTCCGAGCATGGAGATGTCAGCGTTCTCGAGCTTCATGCCAAGCTCCTCTGTGATGACCTGGCCGCCTGTGAGGATCGCGATATCCTCAAGCATCGCCTTGCGCCTGTCGCCGAATCCAGGAGCCTTGACCGCAACGACATTGAGAGTTCCGCGCACCGCGTTGAGAACGAGCGTCGCGAGAGCCTCTCCATCGACATCCTCAGCGATGATGAGAAGCGGCTTGCCGGACTGGGCTACCCTCTCAAGCAGTGGAAGCAGATCCTTCATTGAGGATATCTTCTTGTCGTAGATGAGGATATATGGGTTATCGAGGACAGCTGTCATCGTGTCCCTGTTATTGCAGAAATAAGCGGAGAGGTAACCGCGGTCGAACTGCATGCCCTCCACGAAATCAACTGTAGTCTCGATTGTCTTGGACTCCTCGACCGTGATGACTCCATCCTTGCCGACCTTGTCCATGGCGTTCGCGATCTCATCGCCGATCGTCCTGTCGTTGTTGGCGGAGATAGAAGCGACCTGAGCGATCTCCTCCTTGTCCTGGATCATCTTCGCTTCCTTCTTGATGCAGGCAACAGCGTCCGCGACAGCCTTGTCGATACCCCTCTTGATGCCCATCGGGTTGACGCCAGCCGCTACGCTCTTCATGCCTTCCTTCGTAATTGACCATGCGAGGACAGTCGCTGTAGTGGTTCCGTCTCCGGCCACGTCATTCGTCTTAGCCGCGACTTCCTTCAGAAGCTGCGCGCCCATGTTCTCAAACGGATCCTCAAGCTCGATCTCACGTGCCACGGATACACCATCCTTGGTCACGGTAGGAGCACCATACTTCTTGTCAAGAAGAACAAGGCGTCCCTTAGGACCAAGCGTGGTCATGACTGCCTTAGAGATCTTCTCAACTCCATTGACCAGGGACTTCCTGGCTTCTTCGTTGAACTGAAGCTGCTTTGCCATATCTGTATCCTCTCCTTAATTGTTTGCTGTTATCATGGCATCTCTGCCAAATCGTAAGATATACACAAAGGGGAAAGTCGGCAAGGGGCATGGCGGATTCAGAGTGAATATAGGGCGACGGCGACGGAGAAAGCGAAGAGGCCGGAGAGGAGATTCACGGCGTCATTGTCCATGAATGGCACTCCTCGCGCCCTCTCCCCCTCTTTTGGGTCCTCGGTAAGGGATCCGTCCTTCCTCCTGTACTGGACCTGCAGCGTAGCGCCAAGAAGGGAATCGAAAAGAGCGCCTAGGAAGCCTGAGGCTGCTATCAGCAGCAGTCCCCATAAATCGGTGCCGAACGTGCCCCAGAAGAGGAGAGCGACGGAAAGGGAGGCTGCAAGGGAGGCGAGGAGCCCAAGCACAGTCACTCCTCCGGATATCCCCTTGGGGACCTTCGTGAAGGTGGCTATAGAGACAGGATCATCGTGCGAAAGCTGCCCGATCTCCCCGGCCCACGTGTCGGATGCGGCCTCGGCGATGGACGCTGCGAACGCGAGGAGGAACACAGGGTCTTTAAGGACGGCGTAAAGGATAAGCGCGAGAGAAGAGGGAAAGCCGTTGGCGACCACGGATGGGTATCCTCTGCCTCTGCTTCCCTCTCCTTTCCTGCATAGCTTCGTGATCACGGAGGAAGAGAGGAAGAAATACAGAAGCAGCACGAATCCCGATACCCCGCCTATATAGAAGACGATGAAGCCAAGCGCCGCGGCGGCAGCCGTCCCGGGGATATCCAGAAAACGTCTCCATAGCGCTATAGCCGCCATCAAGGCTATGGCCAAGGCGATGATAGCGCATCGCGTCCACACTCCTAATGAGAGAAGAAGTGAATCGAGCATCATCGGAAAAGACATATGACCTCCATGGCAAGCGCGGCTGTAAGCGGGACAGTGAGGTTATCCAGGCCAGATGGCGTCAGGCGCTCTGCAGCTGCGGCCAAAAGCGCGACCAGAAGGCAGAATGGGAACGATAGCCCGGAAAAGAGCATAAGCGCCACGACAGAGACTGCAAGCATCGAGATAGAGCCTTCCATGCTCTTCTTCGTCTTTCCAAGAAGATAGCCTGTGACAGCGGCAGCCCCGTCCCCGAAGCCGAGTATGAACATAGACGCTATAGCGGTGCTTCCGCTCACGCGGCCATAGCTATAGAGAAGCGAGATGATCAGAAGGGACACGGGGAATGAGACAATGCCGTTATCGAGGCGGCCATCTTTCCGCCAGGCGTAGACGCCATTTATCACGATGAAAGCAGCAGGCCCCATTACACGCGCCCACACGCTCTCGAAGCCATAGACCATCATGACCGTCCAAAGAGACGAGAGCATATGCAGCGTCTTCCGCGCTATAACCCCCGGCACAAGCCGCGACAGCCCATACGAGAGCGCTATCGATAAAGCCATATACACAGCAGAAACAGAAAGGGAAACGGCGTCACTCACCAGGATCTGCCTCCTCCGCCAGAGAATCCTCCTCCGGCATGGCCTGAGAAGCCGGAGAATGTCGGGCGGCCGCCACCACCGCGCGGCTCGCCGTTCTGCGGGGCCACGCTGCTCCTGTACATTCCCCTCCAGGCCCGTGTGAAGTAGGCATATGCCATCAAATCCCCCACACCTCCATAAGGATTGTACCAAGAGGCATCGGCAACAGTTATCCCACGGAACTTAGCGCACCACTTATCGGCAAGGCCGAAAACCATGGCGTATGAGAGGACATGGTAGAAATACTCAGGATCCTCTTCGCTCAGTTTCTCGATCCTGTCCTTCTCCGTCTTGTCTATGAACTCCCTGAAGCCCTCGATGGCCGCTGTCACCTCATCTCCGTACGCGCTTCTCTTATAGACCGCATGGGTGATGATGGAGACTATGAAAAGAACCGGGACGAAAGACAAGGTCTCATACAGCGCGATGGACGCAGGGATCTCGGACGAGAGGACCGTGAAGAAGCCGAAGCCTATGAAGAAGAGGAAGAATGCCATGAAGACGATGACAGGGACAACGATCCTCTTTGCCGAGGCAAGCGTCCTTGATGACGCGAAGGCCATGAACGCGAGGATAAGGCATGGGACAAGGAGCGAGAAGCCTGTCACCATGCCGCCAATGAGCGCATGGCAGATGGCAAGGATGGCGGCAATGACCGTGGCGCTCCTACGCGCCTTGACGCTTCCAGCGTCGTAAAGCGCTCGCTCTCCTGAAAAATACCTTGCCTCTTCCGGTATCACGGAACGCCTGAGCTTTTCAGGAAAGCCAGAGATGCGAAGCGCTGTGCCATCAACGACAGGGGAAGAGAAGAAAGCGCGGAAAAGCGCATCCTCCCTCGCGTCCATGTCAGTCGGCCACATCACGACCGAGAATGCATAGCTTCCCCTCTCCTTCTCATCAATCCGCACATAGCCTTTGTCAGCCCAATAAAGAAGCATGGCCCCGACCGCGTCGTCCCCGACGCTTCCATCTGTTATGAACGCCGTGTCCATCGGCGTGATGCCAACAGGGGGATGGAACTGCGGAACGATTATGGGCTTGCTGTCACGGCCATAGCGGAAATAGAGGAATATAACCGAAAGCAACGCCACGGCAGAGAAAGCCAATCCAACGGCAAGGAACGCATAGGTCTTGGCGTAAGGATCCACCGCATCCACGAAATACCCCTCATCCATCTCGGCGCGCAGCGTGATCGCCTCATGAGGCCTCAGGCCATAGGCTACTCCTGTTATCGTCCGTCCATCCTCTGAAAGGTTGAACGGAAGCCTATCAAGGGAGCCATAGCGGCCATATGTCACCCATATCCTCTCCGGATCTAGCGGGAAGGGAAAAGCAACGCGGAATGAGACTTCTCCCATCTCGGTGTCCCAGCCGTCCGCGGATACTATGTTTATATACACCTCATCGTACTCATCGTAATAGTCCTTCCCCATCGCGTAGTCATAGGAGATCGCGAATCTCTCCTTGCCTGACACAAGGCGCGATGGATCTCCCATCCTCACGGAGACGAAGCCAGACTCACGGCTGACGCTCGCCTTGACGCTGGACCTTATATTGGATACCTCCGCAATAGTCCGCGGGTATCCGTCATAGCCCGGGAATTCATATTGGATATCCCTGATGATCCCATGCGATGGGTATATGAAATCGAGGTCCATCACCTCCTCGAAATGCATATCGCGGGCGCTGTCCACATCGATAGAGACGCTGTAGCGGTCCACGACGAAGCTCTCCGCGGAGAGCGGAAGGAGCGAGAGTATAGCGATGAAGAGGGCTGAAAGGCGTCTCAAAACCTGACCTCTACCCTTTCCCTCGCGCCTTCATCGGCCTCTATGTAATCCCTCTTATCGAAATGGAAGGCCGAGGCGACAAGCGAGGACGGGAACGTCATGATCCTGTCATTGAGCTCACGGGCAACAGCGTTGTAGTACTTCCTGGATGAGAGGATATCATCCTCTATCGTCTGGAGCTGCCTCTGCAGGTCGGCAAAGCCCTGGCTCGCCTTGAGGTCCGGATAGCTCTCAGCCAGCGCGAACACGCCTCTGAGCGCGTCTGTCAGGACATCGTCGGCCTTGGCCTTATCCCGGACGCCCTTCGCGGCCACCGCGGCGTTGCGGGCCTCGATAACGCGCTCAAGCGTTGCGCTCTCGTGCTTCGCGTAGCCCTTGACAGTCTCCACGAGGTTCGGCACGAGGTCATAGCGCTGCTGCAGGTGGGCATCGATTCCGGCCTCCGCCTCGTCAGCCTTGTTGCGGAGCCTCACGAGAGAGTTATATATCCCAACCGCCCAGAGAGCGAGGATAACGACAATAGCGATCAAGACGATAAGAGCCATCATATAAGCCTCCACGCAAAGGATAGCACAGAGAGGGCTTTCAGAACATGGTTGCAAAGTACTCTTCTTAAATGTAGAATTGCATATTGATTGCATAAGTATGCAATATAGGAGTCTTATGAAAGAACGGCACAACAGGCTTTCCGTAGTCAAGGAACTTATCAAGAACAACAGGATCGACAACCAGGACATGCTCCTTGAGCTGCTGAAGAAGGAAGGGTACAGCGTAACGCAGGCGACACTGTCCAGGGACCTCAAGATGCTGAAGGTCGGGAAGATATCCGATGGATGGTCAGGCTATTACTACACCCTTCCCGAAAATGATCTGATAAGCGAATCCGAGAAAAGCTACATACAGGATGTGAGAAGGGGTATAATCTCCATTGAGTTCTCAGGGAACTTCGGGGTGATAAAGACGCGTCCTGGCCACGCGAACAGCGTGGGCTTCGCCCTTGACGTGCTCGCTCTTCCGGAGATCCTTGGAACGGTCGCGGGCGATGACACGATCTTCGTCATACTCAGGGAAGGGATGACGAAGGAAGATCTCCTGGATAGCTTCAACTCGCGCATCCCGGAGGTAAGCGACCCAACGCAGCCAGTATAGAAGGAGGATTAGGATGGAATATATCGATCTGGACAGGACAGAAGGCTATAAGAAGCTCCAGGGGCTTAAAAAAGCAACAGTGAAGGATCTCCTGACAACAAGCCGCGTGCAAGCCGCGGATATCGGGCTCGGAGGCGGCCTCAGGTACAACTGGGCGGCGATGCCTGTCTCCGATGAGGCGGTGAAGGCACTGCAGGGGCTTTCGGATGAGATGGACCTTGTCGGCAAGTACAAGGAGATACTCAAGGGCGAGATGATGAACACAGGCGAGAAGCGCCTCGTGCTCCACCATCTCACGAGAGGCAATGTGCTCGGCGCCGCTGTTTCGGCTGACGGCGAGGACAAGGGAAAGTTCTACTCATCGGTGCTTGATAGCATCAAGGACTTCTCGGAGAAGGTCCGCTCTGGAGAGATCAAGGGCTCCACGGGCAAGGCGATCAAGACCGTATGCCAGATCGGAATCGGAGGCTCCGACCTCGGGCCGAGGGCTCTCTACCTCGCGCTCAAGGGCTGGGCTGAGGGGGCCGGGGTGAAGATGCTCAACGCTGAGTTCATCTCCAACGTTGACCCGGATGACGCCGCGGCTGTGATCAAGAGGCTTGATTTCGAGACGACGCTCTTCATCCTCGTGTCAAAGAGCGGAACGACGCAGGAGACGCTGACGAACAGGGATCTTGTCCTGGAGACGCTCAAGAGCTCCCCTATCCCGGGTCTCGTGCCATCAAAGCACATGGTCGCGGTCACATCAAAGACAAGCCCGCTCGCGGCGGACAGCTCCATGCTCGCTTCCTTCTTCATCGATGACTACATCGGAGGGCGCTACTCCTCGACATCCGCTGTCGGCGGCACGGTGCTCTCCCTCGCGTTCGGCTTCGACACGTTCCGCGCCCTGCTTGATGGAGCGCACGAGGAGGATGTGAAGGCCACGGAGAAGGACATAACGAAGAACGGCGCTCTCATGGACGCCCTCATCGGCTTCTACCTGAGGAACATCATGGGCTATCCTTCCACGGCCATACTCCCGTACTCGCAGGCTCTATCACGCTTCCCGGCCCATCTCCAGCAGCTTGACATGGAATCGAACGGAAAACATGTCAATAGATTCGGGGAGAAGGTCAGCTATCCTACAGGACCTGTCATCTTCGGAGAGCCTGGCACGAACGGACAGCATTCCTTCTACCAGCTGCTGCATCAGGGTACGGATATCATACCGCTGCAGTTCATCGGATTCAGGAAGTGCCAGTACGGCATGGATATCGAGACAGCGGGCTCCACAAGCCAGAAGAAGCTCAACGCGAACCTTTCCGCGCAGATAGCGGCATTCGCGCGAGGCAAGGAGGACGGGAACACGAACAAGGAGTTCGACGGCAACAGGCCATCCTCCCTGATCTATGGCGACAAGCTCACTCCTGCCGCCCTCGGCGCCCTTCTCGCGCACTACGAGAACAAGGTCATGTTCCAGGGCTTCATCTGGAACCTCAACTCCTTCGACCAGGAAGGAGTGCAGCTCGGGAAGGTGCTCGCGAAGAAGGTCCTTGCTGGATGCGAGGGCGATGAGCTATTGAAGGCTTATGCGGATCTCCTGATCTGAAAGGCCTGAAACGATTCTGAAAGAGGGAGTCCGGCACCGGGCTCCCTTTTTCGCTGTCTCAATCTTATTTATCTGCATTACAATGAAATAAACTCAGATAGTAGATTCGTACTATACCCATTAATCATCACTACGCGCGCGTGAAGGCTTAGTTACTTCAGATCGTTTTGATATAGTGTTTATTGACATTTTTACGAAAACTGTCAAACTTATAGCAAAAAGACAAGGAGTCATGAAATGACAGAGAAAGAAGTATTTGACGCAATCGCGGAACTCGTAGCGGATCGCACGGACTGCAACCCTGCAGATATCAAGATGGAGAGCACATTCAAGGACCTCGGAATCGATTCCCTCGACACGGTCGAGCTCATGATGGGACTTGAGGACAAGCTCAACACGACAATCGAGCTTGACCAGAAGATCGAGACTGTCGGGGATCTCGTCTCCTTCATCCTTTCGAAGTAAGGAAGGCAGCGATGATCGTCACCCCTATCACAGAGATGCTAGGAATCAAGTACCCCGTCTTCCAGGGCGGAATGGCCTGGATAGCCGATGGCAAGCTTGCTGCGGCGGTATCTAACGGTGGGGGACTTGGCATAATCGCGGCAGGAAACGCCCCTGCGGACTACGTGAGGGCGGAGATAAGGACAGCGCGCTCCCTCACGGACAAGCCGTTCGGAGTGAATATCATGCTGATGAGCCCATACGCTGATGAGGTCGCCGCCGTGGTGGCTGAAGAGCGTGTCGCCGTCGTGACGACAGGAGCGGGAAATCCTTCGAAGTACATGTCCGCATGGAAGGATGCGGGCATCCGCGTGATTCCTGTAGTCGCGTCAACGGCAATGGCGAAGCTGATGACCAGGCTCGGCGCCAGCGCGCTCATCGCGGAAGGCGGCGAGAGCGGAGGGCATGTCGGGGAGCTCACGACGATGGTGCTCGTGCCGCAGATCTGCGACGCGACCGACCTTCCTGTTATCGCAGCAGGCGGGATCGTCGACGGCAGAGGCGTTGCGGCTGCCTTCATGCTCGGCGCGGTAGGCGTGCAGATGGGAACGAGATTCCTTGCCGCAGAGGAATGCTCCATCAGCGACACGTACCGCGAGAAGATCCTCAAGGCCGGAGATCTCTGCACGATGGTGACAGGCAAGAGGCTTGGACACCCGGTCAGGAGCCTTAGGACACCATTTGCAAGGAACTACGCCAAGGCTGAATACAGCGATATGCCCGATGACCAGCTCGAGCAGCTTGGAATCGGCGCGCTCCGCAAGGCCGTCAAGGACGGGGACAGCGAGAATGGCTGCTTCCTCGCCGGGCAGGTAGCCTCTTCGGTCAACAAGGTCGAGAAGGCCGCGGATATCGTGCGCTCGGTCATCGAGGAAGCCGAGCCTGTGCTCAAGGGGGCTACGAAATGGATAAGATAGCATTCGTGTTCTCAGGCCAGGGCGCTCAGTACCCAGGCATGGGCAAGGAGATAATGGAATCCTACCCCGCCGCAAAGGATGTATTCGAGCGTCTTGAGGCAAAGAGGCCAGGACTCATGAGGCTCTGCTTCGATTCCACGAAGGAAGAGCTCATGGAGACAAGGAATACCCAGCCTGCGATGTTCGCTGTAGAGACCGCGACGGCAGCCGTGCTGGACAGCATGGGCATCAAGGCCGATGCGGTCGCGGGATTCTCCCTCGGGGAGATGGCCGCGCTTGTATACTCCGGCGTCGTGACGCTGGAGGAAGGCTTTGAGCTCGTATCCGAAAGGGGAAGGCTCATGCAGGCGGAGGCCGAGAAGCACAAGGCCGCGATGAGCGCGGTGCTCAAGCTCTCCGCGGAGCAGGTTGAGGCGCTCGCGTCAAAGGTCGAGGGTGTCTATCCGGTGAACTACAACTGCCCTGGCCAGGTCGTCGTGTCAGGAACGGTCGAGGCGCTTCCCGGATTCGAGGCGCTGGTGAAGGAGAACGGAGGAAGGGCGATGAGGCTCAGCGTAGGCGGCGGCTTCCACTCCCCTTTCATGAAGGATGCGGCGGCGCTTTTCGGCAAGGAGCTTGAGAAGCATCAGTTCTCCACACCTTCCCTTCCTATCTACTCGAACGCGACCGGCGCCGTGTACGGCAGCGATATGAAGGCAACGCTTTCAAGGCAGATAGACTCCCCTGTCAGATGGGAGATGATAGTCCGCGCCATGATTGAAAGCGGCATAGGCACATTCATCGAGATCGGGCCTGGCTCAACGCTTACGGGACTGATTCGCAAGATCGACAGCTCCGTCCGCACCTTCAACGCAGCGGACAGGAACGGCATCGAAGCCATCAGGGAAGGACTGTGATGGATATCAAGGGGAAGAACGCCATAGTTACTGGAGCCTCAAGGGGCATAGGCAGGGCGACAGCGCTCCGCCTTGCTTCCCTCGGGGCGAATATAGCGGTCATCTACAGCGGCAATGAGGCGGCGGCCTCGGAGACCGTGGAGATGTGCAGGGCAAAGGGCGTCGAGGCGAAAGCCTACAGATGCGACGTCTCCTCCGGAGAGGAGGCAAAGGCCACGGTACAGGAGATCAGGAAGGATTTCGGTTCCGTGGAGATCCTCGTGAACAACGCGGGCATCACAAAGGATGGGCTTATCGCGTTCATGAAGGAAGAGGACTTTGACAGGGTCATAGCGGTGAACCTCAAGGGCGCATTCAACATGATCCGCAATACAGCGGCCCTGATGCTCCGCTCGAAATGCGGCAGGATCATAAACATCAGCAGCGTCTCGGGCATGATGGGCAACGCGGGACAGGCGAACTACTCAGCCTCCAAGGCTGGCGTCATAGGCCTGACCAAATCAGTGGCGAGGGAGCTTGCCAGCAAGGGAATCACCTGCAACGCGGTGGCTCCTGGATTCATCGAGACAGATATGACGCGGGATATCCCGCAGGATGATAACCCTCTCCTTTCGTCCATACCGCTAGGGCATATGGGCAAGGCAGAGGATGTGGCAGAGGCCGTTGCGTTCCTCGCCTCCTCCGATTACATCACCGGAGAGGTGCTGAGGGTCGATGGCGGCATCGCTATGTAAGGAGAAAGAAGATGACAGGCGAGATAAGAAGAGTCGTAGTTACAGGGCTTGGTGCCATCACACCAGTCGGGAATAACGTGGCTGATGCATGGAACAGCCTTATAGAAGGCAGATGCGGCATCGGCCCTATCACGCTTTTCGATACAACGGACTTCAAGGCGAAGGTCGACGCGGAGGTCAAGGACTTCAACCCGCGCGACTACATGGAGAAGGCTGAGGTACTCCGCTCTGACAGAAACGCGCAGTACGCGATCGCGGCGGCAACCCAGGCCGTGGAGGAAAGCGGAGTAATCGGCACTCTTGATCCTGACCGCGTGGCGGTATACTTCGGCACAGGCATCGGCGGCATCCAGACCTTCCAGGCGGAGATGAAGAAGTACATCGACCGCGGCCCGGGCAGAGTCTCCCCGTTCTTCGTGCCGATGATGATCGCGAATATGGCGGCTGGCATGATCGCTATCCGCTACAACTGCCAGGGCCCGGCGCTTCCCGCAGTCACCGCGTGCGCTTCAGGCTCAAACGCCATCGGAGAGGCTCTCAGGGTCATCAGGCATGGCTATGCGGACGCTGTCATAACAGGCGGCACCGAGGCATCGATCAGCGAGATCGGAGTGGCGGGCTTCGTGAACATGCAGGCGCTCTCCACATCCACCGATCCGGCTGCTGCATCCCTTCCATTCGACAAGAGAAGGGCTGGATTCGTCATCGGCGAAGGCGCCGCGGCGCTTGTCCTCGAGGAGTATGAGCACGCGAAGGCCAGGGGCGCGCATATCTACGCGGAGATCGTCGGCTATGGCTCGACATGCGACGCGTACCACATCACCGCCCCGCGCCCGGACGCGGACGGCGGAAGGAGGGCAATGGCCGAGGCCATGAAAGAAGCTGGATACACACCTTCCGACAAGGTCTACATCAACGCGCATGGAACAGGCACGCCTCTTAACGACAAGGCTGAGACCCTGGCTATAAAGACAGCGCTTGGCGAGGATGCGGCGAGGAAAGCTTATATCAGCAGCACGAAGTCCATGACGGGCCATATGCTCGGGGCTGCGGGGGCAATCGAGGCGATAGCATGCATAAAAACGCTTGAGAGCGGCATCATCGCGCCGACGATCAACCTGGTCGAGAGCGATCCGGACTGCGACCTCAACTACTGCCCGAACAAGGCTGTGAAGGAAGATATCACGCTCGCTCTCTCCAACTCGCTTGGATTCGGCGGACACAACGCATGCCTCGCGTTCAGGAGGGTCTGATGAAGGAAGATGATATCAGGAAATACGCTTCTCTGATGAAGGAGCTTGAGCTTACCGGTCTTGAGATAGAGATGGACGGGGCGAAGGTCCGCCTCGAGAGAGGCATGGCCACATCTCCTCTCGTGCAGTCATACACGGTTCCCGCGGAGAGCGTGGAGAAGAAGGAAGCGGCAGCAGCCGAGGATGAGGGAGAGGCGGTCGCCAGCCCGATGGTCGGCGTCTTCTACACCTCCCCCGCCGAGAACTCCGATCCATTCGTCACTGTCGGATCGAAGGTCAGGAAAGGCGACACGATCTGCATCATCGAGGCCATGAAGCTGATGAATGAGATCGCGGCGGAATTCGACGGCATCGTCGAGAAGGTCTCGGCGAAGAACGGCCAGGTCGTAGGCTTCGGCACGGAGCTTTTCCGCATCAGGAGAATATGATGGATAGAGAAGAGATCAAGAAGATCCTGCCGCATCGCGACGACATGCTCCTTCTAGACGAGGTCGAGAAGGTTGATGACACGGCGCATGGGATCTATCGCGTGAAGGGAGACGAGTTCTTCCTCCGTGGCCATTTTCCAGGCTCCCCGATAGTCCCGGGCGTCATCCTCTGCGAAATCCTTGCCCAGTCTGCCTGCGTGCTCCTCACGGACAGGATGAATGATAATTCCATACCCGTCTACGCCGGTCTGGACAAGGTGCGCTTCCGCTCCCCAGTACTTCCAGGCGATGAGTTCAGGACGGAGTGCCGCATAACCAAGGCTCGTCACCCGTTCTACTTCGGCGAGGGCAAGGGATATGTGGGCGACAGGCTCTGCGTGTCAGCGGAGTTCTCCTTCGCCATAACAGAGAAGAAGGAGGGCTGATGTTCTCCAAGATCCTTATCGCAAACAGAGGAGAGATCGCTGTCAGGATAATCCGCGCGTGCAAGG
The DNA here is from genome assembly GCA_944389275.1 of uncultured Spirochaetaceae bacterium. Taxonomy (GTDB): domain Bacteria; phylum Spirochaetota; class Spirochaetia; order Sphaerochaetales; family Sphaerochaetaceae; genus Ornithospirochaeta. The sequence goes on along the minus strand of CALXLT010000053.1, from coordinate 28,305 downwards.
AGATGGGCATCGCTACTGTCGCGGTCTATTCCGAGGCTGACAGGAACGCGCTGCACGTGGCACTTGCCGATGAGAATATCTGCATCGGGCCATCACCCGCGAAGGACAGCTACCTCAATGAGGAGAGGATAATAAGCGCGGCCCTCGCTACGAAGGCCAACGCGATACATCCAGGCTATGGCTTTCTGTCGGAGAATGCCCATTTCGCGACTCTCTGCCGCGATAACGGCATCGCGTTCATAGGCCCCTCCGCGGAGCAGATGGACAGGCTCTCGGACAAGACAGGGATGAAGAGGCTTGCCGAGGACGCGGGGCTTAAGACGATACCGGGAACAGCTCCCCTCTCGTCCGTAGCAGAGGCCATCAAGGCAGCTGACAGGATAGGATACCCTGTGATGCTCAAGGCAAGATCCGGAGGCGGCGGCAGGGGCATCAGGCTCGCGCAGAGCAGCGAGGAGCTTAGGATGGCATTCCCCAACGCCGTGGCGGAGGCTGAGGCCGCGTTCGGCGACGGCGCTGTGTATATCGAGAAATGCATAACGCCCGCGCATCACATCGAGGTGCAGATACTCGCTGACGAGACAGGCAATGTCATAGCCCTCGGCGAGCGCGACTGCTCGATACAGCGCCATCATCAGAAGCTATTGGAAGAGACGCCATCGCCGGCAGTATCGATGAAGCAGAGGAAGAAGCTTCTGGAGACTGTCGAGATAGCTATAAGGAAGATAGGATACACAGGTGCAGGCACGCTCGAGTTCCTAATGGACAGCAGCGGCAACTTCTGGTTCATGGAGATGAACGTGAGGCTGCAGGTCGAGCATGGAGTGACGGAGAGCCTTACAGGCATTGATCTCGTGAAATGGCAGATCAGGATCGCGGCGGGCGTGCCTATCGACTTCACGCATGATGATGTCAGGCTTTCGGGCTCCGCTATCGAATGCAGGATAAACGCGCTCTCCACGGGGCATGTATCGATGGTGCATATCCCATCCGGCCCGTTCGTGCGCTTCGACACGTTCCTTGAGAACGGCACGGATATCTCGCCATACTACGATTCTCTTCTTGGCAAGCTCATCGTATACTCGCGCAACCGCGAGGGCGCTATAAGGAAGATGAGGGCGTATCTATGCGAGCTTCTCATAGATGGCGTGGATACGAATATCGAGGAACAGCTATCGATCATAGGTGACCCGAGATTCACGTCCGGCCACTACGATACGGATTTCATGGAGACAAGGTGATATGCCGAGGCTGAAGTTCCTCTTCAAGCCACAGAACGAGCTTGAGAAGAGGGGAAGGAAGGCTGCCCCGCTCTATGGGGAGCCTGAGAAGACATGCCCTAACTGCCACTGCACACTTACCGTGAAGGCCCTTGAGGAGACATACGGCGTATGCTCATGCGGCTATCACTTCAGGATGGGCGCGAGGGAGCGCCTCGCCTTCATCGCTGACGAAGGATCGTTCTACGAGCTCTTCGCTGATATAAGGAGCGCGGATCCCCTCTCCTTCCCTGGCTATCAGGAGAAGCTGAGGAAGGCGGAGGCCGTATCCGGAGGCAATGAGTCCGTAGTCACGGGAACCTGCACAATCAAGGGCGAGAAGTGCGCTCTCTTCATAATGGACTCCCTCTTCATGATGGGAAGCATGGGAGCCGCGACAGGAGAGAAGATAACGCGTCTCTTTGAATATGCCGCGGGCAACGATCTGCCTGTAGTGGGCTTCACGGTATCAGGCGGGGCGAGGATGCAGGAGGGGATGCTTTCCCTGATGCAGATGGCCGCGACAAGCGCGGCGGTGCGAAGGCACAGCAACAAAGGACTATTGTATCTGACGGTCCTTACCGATCCGACGACAGGAGGCGTCACGGCAAGCTTCGCGATGGAGGGCGATATCATCATCGCCGAGCCAGGCGCGACTGTGGGCTTTGCGGGGGCGAGGGTCGTTGAGCAGACGACAAGGCAGCCGCTTCCAAAGGGATTCCAAACCGCGGAATCGATGCTTGAGCATGGCTTTATCGATGCCATAGTCGAGAGGAAGGATGAGAAGGAGATGATCAGGCTCATCCTATCGATGCACAGGAGAGAGGACAGTGAGCGCATATGATATAGTCCGGATAGCCAGATCCGGAAGCCGTCCCACGGGCGCCGATTACGTCAGGAGCATATTCTCCCCGTTCATCGAGCTGCATGGGGACAGAAGGTTCTCCGACGACGCCGCTATATTTGCTGGAATCGGCATGCTCGGGAAGCAGCCGGTCACCGCCATCGCGATAGACAAGGGCCACGATACCGCGGAAAGGACGAAAAGGCACTTCGGAGCTCCGGAGCCGGAAGGCTACAGGAAGGCGCTGAGGCTGATGAAGGAGGCGGAGAAGTTCCGCCGCCCCATCGTCACGTTCGTAGATACCTCAGGGGCATACTGCGGAATAGACGCAGAGGAAAGGGGCCAGGGATCGGCAATCGCCGAGAACCTATGGGAGATGATGGATCTCGATACCCCTATCCTCTCCATCCTCATCGGCGAAGGCGGAAGCGGAGGCGCTCTCGCGCTCGCCGCGGCGGACAGGGTCTGGATGCTTGAGAACTCCGTCTATTCGGTCATCTCCCCAGAGGGCTGCGCAAGCATACTCTGGAAGGATGCGGGAAAGGCCGCGGAAGCCGCGGAAGGGCTTAAGCTCACGGCAGAGGACGCTGCCAGGTTCGGCATCGTGGAGGAGATCATCAGCGAGGACGGGCTTGGGGGAAAGGCTTTCTACAACAGGCTTGGCGAAAGGATCGGCAGGGAGCTCGAGGCACTCATGGAAGACAGCGGCCTCCTGCAGAGGCGCTATGACCGCTTCAGGTCATTCGGCAGGAAATACACGGAGAAGAGATGAGCATATATAAGGATTACGTTAAGGAGACCGTCGACGAGAACGGCTCCCTTGTGGATATCGAGATAAGCTATCCCGACAACTTCAACTTCGGCTATGACGTGCTGGACAGGATAGCCAGGGAGACTCCCGGCAAGAGAGCCCTTGTATGGTGCAATACCGAGAACGAGGAGCATATCTTCTCCTTCGAGGATATAAGGAGGGAAGGCAACAAGGTAGCCAATGTGTTCCTCTCGGCAGGCATAAGGAAGGGCGACAAGGTCATGGTCGTGCTCAAGAAGCACTATGAGTACTGGTTCGTGGCGATGGCCCTCTGCAAGATCGGGGCGGTGATGATCCCTGTCACCCATATGCTCACGGAGAATGACTTCAGGTACCGCTTCTCATGCGTTGAGGTGAAGGGAATCGTCGCGACTCCGGACAATGACGTGACGGACAATGTCTCGAAAGCCCTCCAGGGAGCGTCATTCTCCCCTATCCTCTGGACAGTGCAGAGAAGCAAGGATGGCTGGAGGAATCTTTCTGAGGAGAAGGAGAAGGAAGGGGATCAGATCCCACGCTTCGAGAACAAGGCGACCGATCCGATGCTCCTGTACTTCACATCAGGCACCACGGGATACCCCAAGGGCGTCATCCACGACTATTCATACCCGCTTGCCCACATAGTCACGGCAAAGTACTGGCAGGGCGCCTATGATGGAGGGCTGCACTTCACAGTCGCGGAGACAGGATGGGCGAAGGCATCATGGGGAAAGCTGTACGGGCAGTGGCTTGTCGGATCTGCGGTCATGGCCTTCGACTTCGACAACTTCGACCCCAAGCAGCTTGTGACGATCATAAACCGCTACGGCGTCACCTCATTCTGCGCGCCTCCGACGATCTATCGCTATCTGATGCGAAAGGGCACGCCCGAGACCCCGTCGCTCAAGCATGCGTCAACGGCTGGAGAGTTCCTCTCCCCTGATATCTTCCATAAGTTCACGGAACGCACAGGGCTAGTGCTCCACGAGGGATACGGGCAGACGGAGACAGCGCTGATCGCTGCGAACTTCAAGGGACAGAAGGCAGTCGATGGCTCGATGGGAAGGCCCTCTCCTCTCTATTCCGTGAAGCTCGTGCAGAAGGATGGCTCGGATACCCCTGTCGGTGAGATAGGGGAGATCGTGCTCGTTCCGAAGGACGGGAAGAAGCCGCTTGGCGTCTTCTCCTCCTATCTTGATAACGATGAGCTTTACAAGAACGTCTGGAGAGGCGGTGTCTACCATACAGGAGACGCCGCGTGGCAGGACGAGAACGGAGCACTGTGGTTCCATGGACGCTTTGATGATATCATCAAGAGCGGAGGATTCAGGATCGGGCCATATGAGATAGAGAACATCCTCATAGAGCACCCCGCGGTCTTCGAATGCTCCGTAGTAGGCATCCCTGATCCTCTCAGAGGACAGGCGATCAAGGCCTTCATAGTCCCGGCAAAGGGCTATGAGCCTTCAAAGGCGCTCGATAAGGAGATCCGCGACTTCTGCAATGCGAAGCTTGCCGAGTACAAGTGGATAAGGACCATCGAGTTCGTTCCTGAGATGCCCAAGACGATAAGCGGCAAGATCAGGAAGTCAGAGCTGAGGAAGCAAGGCTGATAAATGATGCATCCTGTCATAGGCGGGATGCATCTTCATTCATGCACGGATAAGAAGCAGAATCAAGACTAAAGCGGACACAGCAGCCGCGGCCGCCATTATCCAAAGCATCGCTTTCGTGAAATCATCATCTTCCATATCATTCAGAAAAGGCCCCATCGTCTTGATGAAGCCTTCTCTTGATCAGAACTCCCAACCGAATCCAAGATGCGGAAGAGGAATCGTGAGGTTCAGGCACCTTCCGAAGTTATCGTCGCCGAAATTGCCAAGATCGAAGTGGACGCCTGTTCCGACACGGACGAACATCGATGATGTGATATGGAAATCGAAATCAACGGTAGCAAAGAGGCCAAAGCCTACTCCGCGGTTGCCGAAGATGAAGTTAGGTCCTACCCCTACGATAAGGCTCGTGCTGTCGCTGATCCAGTCCTGGTACGCATAGCCAACCCCAAGGCCGAACTCAACAGAGCCGCCTTCACTGAATGGATTGACCCTTACAAGCATTCCATGGCCCTCGCTGAAGTCCATATCGAGCTCGGCGTCGATATTGAAAAGGAACTGAGTCCTGACATCATCACGAGGAACAGTCTGTGTGAACTCAAGCGAAGCTGATGTCTGCTGTCCGACGACAGCCTTGAAATCAACGGCGAAGAGCGCCGTCGACACGATAATGAGCATAGCAGCCAATACTGCGATCTTCTTTCTCATACAACCCTCCGGATAATTGGATTCTCCTCCAAAGAAAGCCTGATTGCAATAGCAAAGAAACTTATGTTTCACCTATTACGAAATCGTGCAGGATTAATTCGACCGATCATATTCCTTGCATTGCAAAGAGATAATGACTTCACTCAACCGATTCTCGCCCGATTTCAACCGATTATACCCTATTTCCAAAGAAGATCAGTCAGCTGATCGATCATAAGCCTTATCCGTCCCAGCCCCTCTGCGGTAGTGAGATTTATGGAATACCTGACAGCTCTTCCCTTGCCGGATATAGAGAGAATACCCTTCTCAACAAGATTCTTCAGGGCTTTCTTGATCTGGTAATCCGAGTACTTATCCCCAAGGATGCTTGTGAGGGTTCCTTTCGAAACGAAGCCCGAATGAGTCAGGATCGAGAGTATATCCTTCTCCTCAGACGCTAATTCCGGATAAGAGCCAGGAAGATCCACAAGCCATATCGTCAGCGTTGTCTTCTCAAGCGATGTAACTATCTGCGGAGACCTCAGCATATTGTTGCTGACAGCCTTGAATATCTGATAACCGCCATACCCCTGCCTCTCAGACAGCCCCATCCTGCGGAAGGCAGACATTATGACATCATTCCTGGATTTGGTTGATCCTCCTCTGAAGAACTTATCGATCGGAATAAGCATCTTGCCCGGATTCTCGAATCTGTAATAGGTATCAAAGACCTCGATCCTTATGCTTGAATTCGGAATCGAATAATCGGCGTGCCCAAGCGTATTCACAAGCGCTTCCCTCAGCGCCTGGGTCATATCGGTATTAATCCTGACCATGTTGCCATCAAGCTTGAATCCTGATTTCGTCGTTGAGGCAAGCTTCTGATAAGCTATCTCATAGAAATTGAAGAGATTCATCTCCTCCGGACGAAGATCATCCGTAGAGACCCTATCAGCCCACCTTTCCGTCGATCCGCGATAATCAAAGTAATCAATCTGATAGGAATCGAAATATCTCTTGATGATATTATACTTGCCGAATAGCAGCAGAGTCCCAGAGTATAGGCATACGCTTTCCTTATCGGAATCATCAAGCAGGCCAAGATGCAGAAGGAAATCCTGCATCTTCATATCCTCATATCCACCCTCCGGATACCGAGCCTCGATGATCGATTTGAACCTTACGAGGGTGCTTCTGTCCAAGGCATCGATCGACAGATCCTTCAATGGCAGCCGGTCCTGGCTCTTGGAGCTTCCATTCCGGATAAGAGCCTTGAGCTCCTCAGCAGTCGCTAGATAATCCCCTTCCCCTCTCCTGATATATGTCTGGCTCATCTCTCCATTGATATAAACAGGAAGCTCCGTGAAATCAGCCTGCGGGATAGTGATCCTGATGACTTCCTTATCATTTGCCTTGATGATCTCAAAGGCGCCTGTGCTTATTGAAAGGGAGCTTATCTTCTTCCGATTCCTGATGGTATTCCAGAAATCGCTTTCCATCTTCGCCGCATTTGTGACGCCTGTAACGGAAAAGGTCCTGCTGTTCTCCTTTATCCCAAGGATTATGACCCCGCCACGTGTATTCGCGAAAGCGGAGACAGTCTCCCACATCGACTTAGGAAGGGAATCAGCGGCTTCCTTGAATTCAACCTCCACCCCTTCCTTTCCAAGAGTATCCAACAGATTCTCAATAGCGTTGTACTTAGCTTCAGCTGTCATCGAGAGGCTCTCCTGATATGGATTCTAGCATAATTCACCCGATTTTCAACTGATTAGCGAAAAATTCAACCGATTATATTCCTTGCATTGCAAGAAAATAGCATTTTAGCTCAACCGATTCTCGCCCGATTCGCCCGATTTTCAACCGATTTATCCGATATCCGAGAAGACCCTGAGGGCATTGCGAAAGCGCAGCTTCTCTATCTGGCGCTCACTCATGCCATCGGCCTTAAGGGCATCAAAGAGGAGGTGGAAGGAATCAGGGTGCGCGATCTCGAGCCTGCCCTCTATTCCATCGAAATCAGAGCCGATCGCAAGCACGTCCTCCCCTCCTGCCCTGTATATGTGCTCGATATGCCTGACCATATCAGAAACGCGGCTCTCGGCGAAATCAGAGGATGGAAGACCTGGATCAATAGAGGAAAGGAATGCCGGGCAGAGATTGAGCCCCATCACCCCGCCCTTATCGGCAAGGGTCTTTATCATCTCATCGGAGAGGTTCCTCGATACATCAGTGACCGCGCGCGCGTTGGAATGCGTGGCGATGAAGGGCTTATGGGCGGCTTCGACAACATCCCAGAAGCCTCCGTCGCTCAGATGCGACACGTCCACGGCAATGCCTAGGGCCTCACAGGCCTCGATCGCCTCGAAACCCTTCCTCTTCAGGCCGGAAGACATCACCGCCTTGTCCTTCGAGTTAGGATAGCCAAGCTCGTTCTCGAAGTTCCAGGTAAGGCCGAACGCCATCACGCCCCACCTCTTCAGCTCCTCCAGCCTCTCGATATCCCCCTCGATGGACGCCCCCTCCTCCGTCGTGAGGATGGCCTTGACGCTCCCGTCATACTCTGAGATATCCCTAAGCTGCGGTATGCCTGCCTTATCTATCTCCTCCGTAAACCGGTCATGGAGCAGATTGAGCTCTTCCCATGGAGAATGGCTTATCTCACCCATATGGACGAAAAGGGCGAAGCACTGAGCTCCGACATGGCCTTTTCCCAGATGTTCCTTGGTTATCGAGAAGGGGTTATCAAGGAGGGTATATGGCTCCTTGCTTCCCGCGAGGCGGTATATCGTATCAGAATGGAGATCTATCATTTCCTCTTCCCCAGCAGCAGGCCCAGCGAGGAGCGTCTTGGAAAGCCGCCGTTCGATGCCGAGTAGTAGCAATACCAGGTATCCTCGTTCTCCTTGTATCTCGCGTCGCAGGATGTCAGCGTCTCAGCCCATCCGCTATCCGCGGATAGCTGCATCACGTCAGCCACGCTCCAGCTAAGGCCATCACGGCTTTCAAGAAGCAGCATCGCCGAACGCATCCTACGCTCCTTGCTATCGTAGAACCGGGAGCACTCGACAGCGGCGAAGCCATCTGAGCAGGGGATTATCCTCACGCTTCCCGACGCCATGTTCTCATAATCCGAATCAGGCTGCGCTGAACGTATCACAGGAGATCCGACAGCCTCATATGGCCCTGTTATGTCCCTTGCCTCGAAGGTCAGGAGATACGCGGCCATATCCTCCTCTCCGGGCACGAGCCTGGACACTCCGCCCCCGGCATAAAGCCTGTAGCGCCCGTCACACGCCACGATCTGCGGCGACGAGAGCCTATCCCTGCCATCCCTGTATGAGGAGAACGGGACGGACGAGGAATCAAGGATCAATGCCGGCTCTGACCATGATGCGAGATCCGTGGAGCTTGAGAGCATGATCGATGAAGGTATGGCCTTGAGCTTCCTACGGCTCCTCCTTGTCTCATAGACAAGATAAAACACGCCGCCCTCGCGGTATATCGAGGGAGCATGGCCGAAAAGGAACACGAGGCTCTCCCTCTTCCACTCCAGCCCCGAGGTGGATGTGAAATGCTCTATGCCGAACGCGGTCTCGACGAAAAGATGCCAAAGCGAATCCGGGGACTCCTCAGGAAGGAGGAATGACGGGTATGAGAGCTTCGGATAAGGATAGGCGCTCACCGTGGCTATCGGCTCATCATTGAACGAATACCAGTATGAGAGCCTGAGCTGCTGCAGCGTGACAGGACGCACTCAGTCTTCCTTGTTGCGCCTGTTCCTCTTAGGCGTGAAGATAGGATCGAGCTTCGACTCGAGGTCATACTTCGCGGAGACCCATTTCACGAGGCGCGAGTAGATGAAGAACGATCCGAATATCGCGACGGCGAAGACAAGGAGTATGAGCACGGGAAGCGCGTCCTGAAGTCCCGGGAACTTAGCTCCGAGTATACCGATAACGACAAAGCCGATGATGAACAAGGCAAGCAGCAGCACGAGATTGACCACCGTAGCCAGAAGCATGAAAACAACAGAATTAGTCTTCTTTGACATCTTTCCTCCTACCCTCCGCGAAAAGCGAGATCATGAGGGCTATTACGGACAGCACTATGGCTGCATCCGCGATATTATACGTCGGGAACCTATCCATCCCGAACCATCCGTAGTTATCCGTGGATATCCAGTCAACGACCCGGAGAGAGCGGAAGAGGCGGTCTATGAGATTGCCGATCCCTCCTCCGAGGATGCCGGCAAGGCACCACTTCTGGAACACGGTCGTCTCCTTCTCCGCCCGACGCCCGACGATGGCGTACGCTATGAGGGCAAGCACGATAAGCGGAAGGATGACGAACGCGGCATACTTCATAGCGATGGGAAGCGATGCGCCGAACGAGAATGCCACGGCATCATTCCTCACGTGGCATATCCACAGGAAATCAGAGAAGAGGGAGGCTGCGACAGTCCCCTCCGGTATGAAACGCACGACCAGCGCCTTTGAGACCTGGTCGAGGATGATCACGGCAATCGTAAGCAGGAATGGCCTAAATCTTCTCAAAGCCCTGTCTCCGCGTCAATGAAGAGCGTATCAAGCTTCCACTCTCCCCTCGTGAGGCGCTCCAGGGCCTTCACTCCGAACACCTCGCTGCGATAATGCCCGCCTGAAAGCACGTTCATCGCGTTCTCCTTTGCCGTGTGGTATATCTCATGGGGCGCGACTCCTGTGATGAAGAGATCCACCCCATCCTCTATGGCCTCCACGATATCATCGCCGCCATCCCCGCTCACGATGGCGACCGTCCCGATCATGTCAGGCCCGAACTTCAGCACATCCATGCCACCATCCCTATCGAAGCCAAGAAGCCTCGCGATCTCAGGGATCGTCATCGGGAACGGCAATGCGCCGCAAAATCCTATCGGCACCCCATGGAACGAGGCAAACGGATCGAAGGCCGTCATCCCGAGGCGCAGCGCCATCTGCGCGTTGTTGCCATAAAGCGGATGGGCATCGAGAGGGAGATGGGCAGCGAAGAGCGAGAGCCCAGCGTCCAGGGCACGCTTGACCCTTCTATAATGAGGTCCCCTTATAGCTATAGGCTCGCCCCAGAACAGGCCATGGTGGACCACAAGGACATCAGCGCCTTCCGCGGCTGCCCTGTCTATAGTCTCCTCCGCCGCGTCGACGGCGAAAGCGACCTTGCTTATCTCCCTATCAGGACACTCTATCTGGAATCCATTGAGCGACTTATCGAACGGGAATGATGATATATCGAGCCTCGTCCAGAGCTCCTTGCCATACTCGCTTATGAACATGAGCAGAGTATAATTCGTTGACATGAAATATTCCACTCTCTAAACTTCCTCATGTGATCAGAGAACTCAGCCCGGGAGAGATTGCGCTCTCATATTCCTCATATGCTTTCGGCTCGGTGGATCCCGGCACCAGGATAATCGGACAGGAAAGGGCCATAGGCCTTCTGGCTCTCGGGCTCAGGACCGACCGCATAGGCTACAACATCTTCCTTTCCGGGGAGGATGGATCGGGACGCCTCACGGCCGTGCTGGAGGAGATCGGGAGGATAAGCGGGGATACCTCGGATCTCAGGGATACCGCCTACGCCTACTCCCCCGATGAGGCGGAGCCCACTGTCCTCCTCTTCCCGAAGGGCATGGCGAGGAAGTTCCAGGAAGATCTCTCGCTTCTAGAGCGAGGCCAGGTGAGCATGGATGAGATCAGGGCAAGATGGCCTGATGAGAGGATAGGCTCATTCCTCTCTTCCCTTCCCCCCGCTGAAAGCAACGCCGATGCATATAAGCTGAACATAGTCATAGACAGGGGAGCCGCGGCAAGGCGCCCGGCCATAATCGAGACGCATCCGACGCACAAGTCCCTATTCGGCTTCGCGGAGAAGGACAAGGCGCCGCATCTATCGATAAGGATCGGATCATATCAGGCCGCAGCCGGGGGATTCCTGATCCTCAACGCGGAGGAGGTCGCGGAGGATGAGGAGCTATGGAAGACGCTCAAGCGCTATATAGAGATGACGCACAGGGCGCTCACATCCTCAGGCGTCAGGGGCGAGATGATGGGAGCGGTACGCCCCCTTCCTATCCCTCTTAACACGAAGGTCATCCTCATCGGCAACGAGGCTACATACGACAAGCTGATGGAGAAGGACGGGAAGTTCATCAGGTATTTCAGGATAGCGCCTGAGTTCGACACGACGATGGACGCGTGCAGGGAGAACATAGAGGGCACCGTAAGCTACCTCAAGGCGGTAGGCGCGTCATTCCTGCCTATAGCCGACTCCGCCTTCTCGGAGATCCTCCGCCACTCCTCATGGATCGCGGAGGACAGGACGAAGCTCTCGACCGAGCTCTCGCTCCTGGGAGACCTTTTAGAAGAAGCCAATGATGAGGCCATCCTCTCGGGCAAGGACATGATAGAAGGCAGCGATGTGAGGAAGGCCCTTTCAGACAGGGATTTCTACGCGGCTCTCTCCGAGGAGAAGATCAACAGCGACATAAAGCGCGGTGACATGGTGATCGCCCTCGATGGCATGAAGGTGGGCATAGTCAATGGCCTTGCCGTGATGGACAGGGGCACATCCTCCTTCGGGACACCCGCGGTGATCTCAGTCGCCGTCGCGCCAGGGAATGAGGGGATTGTCAACATAGAGCATGAGGCGGGGCTCTCCGGAGGCATCCACGATAAGGGCCTCCTGATACTCGAGGGCTATCTCAGGCACCGCTACGCCAAGACATTCCCGCTATCGATCTATGCAGGCATATGCTTCGAGCAGAGCTACGCGGAGGTGGATGGGGATAGCGCGTCGCTTGCAGAGCTCTATGCGCTTCTCTCGGCTATCGGGGAGATACCCATAAGGCAGGACATAGCGGTGACGGGATCGGTAAGCCAGATGGGAGCGCTGCAGCCTGTCGGCGGCATAAACGAGAAGATCGAGGGCTTCTTCGAGGCCTGCCGCACGATCGGGCTGACAGGATACCAAGGCGTCATAATCCCGGAGCAGAATATATCATCGCTGATCCTCAGCGAGGATGTGGAGAACGCGGTCAAGGACGGCAGCTTCCATATCTACGCCATAAGCGAGCTTGATGAGGGCATGGAGCTCCTTTCAGGGATGAAGAAAGGCACGAGGGACAGAAGGTCGCCGTTCCCTCCCGGCTCCTTCAACCGCAAGGTCGAGGATGGGCTGAGGGAGCTTTGGAAATACAGCCAGGAGAAGGGCTGAGGCCCCACTAATCGTGTCCCCCTGTTTTCTGCGGTACTAGATATGCCCACTTGAAGGTCTTATTTGCCTCTGTTACACTAAATATGGGCATAGCCTCTTGAGAGGACAACCCACGGAGGCTACGGCTTAGGCCGTTCGAAGATCTTACTATGAAGACAAAGGAACTAACGTACATCAAGGCAGTCAATGCTGTCTGCTTCGCATTCGGTGTGCTGGGCGTGTCGCTCGCGCTCATCGCGGATTCCTCATCGATGCTCTTCGATGGGATGTACTCGCTCATACAGAGCATATTCATCCTCATCTCTGGCTTCGTCGTCCGCCTGATAGGGCGTCAGGACGATGAGCGATTCCACTTCGGATACTCTGCATTCGAGCCATTCTATATCATGATCCGCACGATAGTGCTCTTCTCGATGAATGCCTCTCTCGGGATAAAGGCATTCCGCAGCATAATCACAGGAGGCTATCTTGTCGACGCTGGGATAGTGCTCTTCTTCACCGCGCTCTCCGCCGTCGTCTGCTCGTTCATATGCGCATTTCTATACAGGAAGGCAAGGGAGCTGGACTCCCCGATGCTCGCGACAGAGGCGCGCAGCTGGCTCAACGATACCCTCTTAAGCGTTGCGGTGCTCGTCTCGTTCTCCGTAATAGCGATACTGGACCGCCTCGGCATCGAGAAGGCGATGTACTATATAGATCCGGTTGTCACGGTGCTCTTCGCCATATTCCTTATCCCAGGGGTTTCGAAGCAGCTATGGCAGGCAGTGAAGGACCTTCTTGACGCGGCGCCGCCGGCAGAGGAGATCGAAAGGCTTGAGAGCATCGTGAGGGCTTTCAGCAAGGATTATAGCTTCAAGGACTGGAAGATATACTCATCCCGCCGCGGCCGCATGATATATTCGACGATACACATCGTGCTCAGCGATGAGCTGCCGCTTCACAAGGTCGACGGAATCAGGAAGGACATGCTCAAGGCGATACGCTCATCATGGGCATGGAGCGACACGGACATCGTGTTCTGCGTCGACTCAAGCTGGATGGAATACGCGGTCCCCGCCGTGGCGGAGGAAGCTGCCGTCATAGCGCAGTGAGCGCTTCCTGCCACTTATAGAGAAGGATAGCCACCGCGGAGGATACATTCAGCGATCCCTTGGCGCCATGCTGGGGGATGGACACTATGCCATACGAGGACTCTGCCATCTTCCTGGCCTCCGGGGATATCCCATCCTCCTCGGATCCTATTATGCATATGCCGCTCTCGGGGAAACGGAATCCCGCGATATCCTCCCCTCCTGTCTCCAGGGCGAAGACCGGGATTCCTGAAGGAATCGCGGAAAGCTCCGCCTCCCTCCAGTCCACGCCATCGACCGTGCCGCGGCTCGTGCGCCTCGCGCGGGGATGCTCAGGGGAGGCGCTTCCCGGTGCTATGTATATGCCAGCGACCTGGAAGGCCTCGGCGCTGCGGAATATAGAGCCGACATTGTATGGGGAACGCAGATGGTCAAGGAAAAGATAGTGCGGCAGGATGCTGCGGCTTGACCAGTCGATATTCCCTTCCTCATCCACAGTGTCCCAATCAGCAGGCACGTCCCCAAGCGCCGTGAGTATCCTGTAATAGATATCCTCATAGGAAAGGCTGTCCCCTTTTGAATAGAAGAAGCCGATCTTCTCCTTGTCCTCGGCGTCAAGCACATCGGAGGCCCTGATTATATCCATGACCTCATCAAGATACTCCCTTCCAGGATCCGAGGCGGCGGCCTCATGGAACGCGTCAGCGGCCCTTCTCAGCTGCACGCGCGGCTTGAGCGTGCGGATCTTCCTCGCGCTTATCATAAGGCCTCCGGCACAACGAGGATGGCGAACTCCCCCTTGATCTGCTCCCTTCTCGAGAACTCCTGAAGCATTTCCTCTGCAGAGCCGGAGATTATCTCCTCATGGGCCTTTGTAAGCTCGCGCCCGATGACAAGCCTCGCCTCCCCTGCCTCCGCGATATCCCTAAGCGTCTTCACCACTCGGAACGGGGACTCATAGACTATGAAGGCCTCGCCTCTTGAGAAAAGCTCCGAAAGCCTCTCCCTGCGCCTTCCCTGCTTCGGGGAGAGAAAACCCTCGAACGTGAAAGACTTGCCTATATTCCCCGCCGCGGACACCAGCGATACGCCAGCGCTCGCTCCTGGGATCGGCACGACACGGTGCCTTCCATCCTGCCTTATATACTCAACAAGCCTCGCTCCCGGATCGGAAACCCCAGGCGTCCCGGCATCGGAGCAGTAAGCCACGTTCAGCCCCGAATCCAATAGGCCGAGTATGCCCTTCGCGCTCTCCTCCTCGTTATGCGCGTGGCACGCGATAAGGCGCTTATGTATCGAATAGCGTGAGAGAAGAAAGGAGGTATGCCTTGTATCCTCGCAGGCTATCACATCAACCTCGCCGAGTATCCGGACAGCCCTGTATGTTATATCCTCAAGATTCCCTATGGGAGTCGCCACCATGTATAGGTCCATATCATGATTCTACATGGCAGCTGCTGGGGATATCAAGGAATGCAAACGCCCAACTCCGGATGCGCATTTCCATGAAAGCGGGGAATATATGCTTTCAGGACAGCTGATTTGTTGCATTTTTGTTGCATACGGCCGAAGTCGTTGCAACAAAGGTGTTTGGCAGTTATAATCGCCGCAGTTTGGCGGTTTATGATGAGAAAGGCAATACTCAAGCTCAGAGACGGAAAGGAATTCACAGGCATCTCCTTCGGCGCTGACGCGCAGCTTCAGACCGGAGAGGTCGTCTTCAACACGGGAATCCCTGGTTATCAGGAAATACTCACCGATCCATCGTACAATGGACAGATAGTCACCCTTACAAGCCCGATGATCGGCAACTACGGCATATCCCGAGACAGGAACGAGAGCGGAGGCATCAAGGCCACAGCCCTGATAGTGCGCAAGCTCTACCGTGGCCCGATAATGCCTGGCAGGGTCACTCTGGACGAGTTCCTGAAGGAAGAAGGCATAACAGGGATCGAGGATCTGGACACAAGGGCGCTTACGCTGCACTTGCGCAATAATGGCTCTCAGAACGGAATAATATTCCGTGAAGAAAATAGAAAAGAGGCCGAGAAGAAGCTTCAGGAGTTCCCTCTTATCACGGAGCGCGATCTGATAGACGGCGTAAGCGTGAAGAAGATGATCCACGATCCAGATCTTGGCGAAGGCTTCGAGAAAGCCCCCTCGCACCCTGTAAGGCACATAGCCCTTGTGGATTACGGCGTGAAGCGCTCGATAATATCCTGCCTATACGCGCGAGGCGCATCGATATCGCTCCTGCCCCCCTCATCGACAGCAGAGGATGTGCTGAAGCTTAACCCTGACGCGCTCTTCCTCTCTAACGGGCCAGGAGACCCCGCCCTTCTCTCTGGCGCGGTCGAGCTTGCCCGCTCATGCATCGGGAAGATCCCCGTGGAGGGAATATGCCTTGGACATCAGATAATCACAATGGCCCTTGGCGGAAGGACCGTGAAGATGAAGTTCGGCCATCATGGCTCCAATCATCCCGTGCGGGACAATGACACGGGGCGTACGTTCGTGACAGCGCAGAACCATGGATTCATGTCTGACCGCTCCTCCCTTCCATCCTCGGTGAGGGTATGGCTTGAGAACGCGAACGACAGCTCGGTCGAGGGCATCTACTCGACAGAGGAGAAGGTGCGGTGCGTGCAGTTCCACCCAGAGGCCGCCCCAGGCCCGGAGGAAGCTGAGGCAATCTTCGATATCTTCATGGAGATGGCAAAGTGAAAAGGACAGATATACACCATATACTAGTTATCGGCTCAGGTCCGATCGTCATCGGCCAGGCATGTGAATTCGACTACTCCGGTAACCAGGCCGTAAGGGCGCTTAAGGAGGAAGGATACGAGGTATCGCTGATAAACCCTAACCCAGCGACGGTGATGACGACCCCGGGCCTGGCTGACCACATCTTCCTCGAGCCTCTCAAGAAGGAGTATATCGAGCGCATATTCGACCAGGTGGGTCCGGACGCCATCCTCTCCACGATGGGAGGGCAGACTGCGCTCAACCTGACGATGGAGCTCGAGAAGTCCGGGATACTCGAGAAGTACGGGGTCAAGGTCATAGGAGCGTCCGCGGAGGCTATCGAGAAGGCTGAGGACAGGGGCAAGTTCAAGGACATAATGACCTCGCTTGGCTATGAGAGCGCGAGAAGCGGCATAGCCCACTCCGTCGAGGACGCGCTGAGGATAAAGGAGGAGATCCCCCTTCCGCTCATCATCCGCCCTTCGTTCACGCTTGGGGGAATGGGAGGATCGATTGCGGAGAAGGAGGAGGATTTCATACCCCTTGTCGAGAACGCCCTCAGCGTGAGCCCTGTGCATGAGATACTGATCGAGGAATCCCTCATAGGATGGAGGGAGTTCGAGATGGAGGTCATGCGCGACAGGAAGGACAACGCGATCATCGTATGCTCGATAGAGAACGTGGACCCGATGGGCGTACATACCGGAGACAGCATCACGATCGCGCCGATCCAGACGCTCAATGACGAGGAGTACCAGAGGATGAGGACAGCATCCATCGAGATACTCCGCGCCGTCGGCGTAGACTGCGGCGGCTCGAACGTGCAGTTCGCCCTTTCCCCTGATCATAAGAGGATGGTCGTCATCGAAATGAACCCAAGGGTCTCAAGGTCATCGGCCCTTGCGAGCAAGGCGACAGGATTCCCGATCGCGAGGATAAGCGCGAAGCTTGCCGTCGGCTATACCCTTGACGAGGTCCAGAACGAGATAACGGGAGCGTCGGTATCATGCTTCGAGCCCGCTCTCGACTACGTCGCGGTAAAAGTCCCGCGCTTCGAGCTCGAGAAGTTCCCGCTTGAGGCCGCGGCTCTAGGCACGCAGATGAGATCGGTCGGAGAGGCGCTGGCGCTTGGACGCACGGCGCTTGAGTCGCTGAACAAGGCGTTCAGGTCCTCCGAGCAGAAGATCGAGGGCATAACAGCGCTGGACAGGAGCAAGTACGATGTCGATCTGCTTCTGCGCTCTGCCCATCCGCTCAGATACCTCGCGGCCTACACCGTGATAAAGGAAGGAGAGACGGATCTCGGGAAGCTCTCCAGGATCACTGGCTTCGATATATACTTCCTCTCGCTCCTTGCCGAGCAGAGGAACCTCGAGAATGAGCTTGAATCAGGAAAGCTCACGGAAGAGCTGTACCTGAGGGCGAAGAGAGCTGGAATGTCAGACAAGCATATCGAGAGGCTTTCCGGTTCCAAGGCGCCCGCAAGGCTCGTGCCATCGCGCCACTATGTGGATACATGCGCGGGAGAGTTCGAGGCGCTCACCCCATACTGCTACACATCGTATGGAGAGGAAGATGAGGGAAAGGGACTTGGCAAGGATGCCGTCATAATCCTCGCCTCAGGCCCGAACCGCATCGGGCAGGGCCTTGAGTTCGACACCTGCTGCACGCTTTCATCGCGCGCGTTCCGCAAGCACGGCAGGAAGACGGTGATGGTCAACAGCAACCCTGAGACCGTATCCACCGACTACAACACGTCCGACAGGCTTTACATCGAGCCGCTTACCGCGGAATCGGTGCTGGGCATAATGGAGAAGGAAGGAACGAAGGATGTTGTCGTGCAGCTCGGCGGGCAGACCCCGCTGAACATGGCGGCGGAGCTGGAGAGGAACGGTGCCCATATCATAGGGACATCCCTCGAGAGCATAGACAGGACGGAGGACAGGGGGCTATTTGCACAGGTCGTGAAGGAGCTCGGGCTAAGGCAGCCTGAGAACAGAAGCGCGGCATCGGTATCCGAGATCAGGGATAAGGCCCATGAAATCGGCTATCCCGTGCTCCTCAGGCCATCATTCGTGCTTGGCGGACGCGCCATGTTCATAGCATACGACGACGCGGGGCTTGAGGAGTTCCTCCAGAAGCCAGAGGTCACGATCTCCAAGGATGCGCCGGTCCTCGTGGACCAGTTCCTTGAGGATGCGTTCGAATATGACCTGGACGCAGTCTCTGATGGGCAGAACGTATACATAGGAGGCATACTCCAGCACATAGAGGCGGCAGGCATACACTCCGGCGATAGCGCGGCCGTATTCCCTCCATACAAGAGCAAGCCGGAGATCCTTGATGAGATGCGCTCGTGGACGCTCAAGCTCGCAAGGCATCTTAACGTGCAGGGCCTGATGAACATCCAGTTCGCGGAGAAGGACGGCAAGCTCTATATAATCGAGGTGAACCCTCGCGGGAGCAGGACAGTCCCGTTCATCTCCAAGTCCAGCGGCGTGGACCTTGTGGAGGCCGCGGTCAGGATCTGGCTGGGAGAGGATCTCGTGAAGCAGGGACTGGTGGACGCGGGGAAAGGCATGGGCGAAGGCCGCTGCATAATGGGATGGGCGATCAAGGAAGCCGTGTTCTCATTCGACCGCTTCCAGCATGTAGACCCGGCGCTCGGGCCTGAGATGAGGAGCACCGGAGAGGTCGTGGGATACGGACGCACTTTCGGCGAGGCGTACGCGAAGAGCCAGGCCGCGGCATCGAACAAGCTCCCGACATCCGGACGCGTGATCATAAGCGTGAACAATAAGGACAGGAAGACCATAGCCCCTATAGCCAAGGCGCTGCAGGAGATGGGCTTCCATGTGCTGGCGACGAAGGGCACGGCGCGTGACCTCTATAGTGAGGGCATACTCTGCGACGTGGTGCTGAAGACGCAGGATGGGCATCCGAACATCGTGGATTACATCAGGGAGCATAAGGCGGACCTGGTGATCAACACCCCGATGGGCTTCCACTCCAGGAAGAGCGATGATGACATCCGCACCGAGGCGGTACGGGCGCATATCCCGTACACAACGACGACAAGCGCCGCGAAGGCCGCCGTCGAGGCCATAAGATATCTTCAGGAGAACAGATTCATAGTGAGGGAGCTGCCATCAAGAAGATAAGGCAATCCCGATCAATGCGGCCCCTGGATGAGGGGCCGCCTTTTGTTTCAGCGCTTAGGGCGATACCTTGCTTTTCTAATTCCGCTCCCAGTGATAGAATCCAAAGCGGAGGAATGCAATGGAAGAAGCATTCATGCAGCGTACAGCGACCTGCGGCAGCCTCCGGGCGGCCGATGAAGGCAAGACGGTAGTACTCAATGGCTGGGTACATAGGGACAGGAACCATGGAGCCCTGCATTTCATCAACCTGCGCGACCGCTATGGAATGACGCAGGTGGTCGTCGATGACGACGCGTCCGAGGAGCTCCAGAAAGCGGCCGGAGAGCTGAAGCTTGAATACTGCATCGCGGTAAAGGGCATAGTGAGGCGCCGCCCGGATGACATGATCAATCCGGACATGGCGACAGGAGAGATAGAGGTCAAGGCCGAAAGGATCGACGTGCTTTCAAAGTGCGATGTGCTGCCTTTCATGATCGATGAGGAGAACAACGCCAGGGAAGACCTCAGGCTCAAGTACAGGTATCTTGACCTCAGATGCTCAGGCATGCAGAAGCGCATTGCCCTCCGCCACGAGATCGTGAAGGCCATCAGGGAGTATTTCTATAAGACAGACTTCCTGGAGATCGAGACACCGACGCTCATAAGGAGCACCCCGGAAGGGGCCAGGGACTTCCTTGTCCCCTCAAGGATATATCCAGGGAAGTTCTTCGCGCTGCCGCAGTCCCCGCAGCTTTACAAGCAGCTTCTCATGGTCTCAGGCTTCGACAAGTACTTCCAGATAGCGAGATGCTACAGGGACGAGGATCCGCGCGGAGACAGGCAGCTTGAGTTCACCCAGCTCGATATCGAGATGAGCTATGTCAAACGCGACGATGTGCTGAGCCTGATGGAGGATCTCTTCGGGGATGTCTTCAAGAAGGTGCTGAACGTCACGCTTCCGGCCCATTTCAGGCGCCTGAGCTACCATGACGCGATGAACACCTATGGCTCCGACAAGCCTGATCTCAGGTTCGGCCTCGAGATGCACGACGCCGCGTCATTTGCCGCCAAGTCCACGTTCAACGCATTCACGGAAACCCTCCAGAACGGCGGAAGCGTGAAGTACATAGTCGCCCCGAAGACAGAGGGTCATGACTACACGAGGAAGTATCTTGGCGAGCTCGAGACAGCCGCGAAGATCTACGGCGCGCATGGCCTGGCGTGGATGAAGGCGGAGAACGGCACGATAAGCGGAGGAGTTTCGAAGTTCTTTGCCGGCATGGAAAGCGAGGTGCTCTCCGCAACAGGAGCGAAGGATGGCGATGTCATCCTGCTTGTCGCGCATCAGGACTGGAAGAAGTGCTGCACATCGCTTGGAGCCGTCCGCTCACGCCTCGGCGCGGATCTTGGCCTCATAAAGGAAGGATACGAGTTCTGCTGGATCATCGACTTCCCGCTCTTCGAGTACAACGAGGACGAGGGGCACTGGGAGGCGGCGCACCATATGTTCTCAATGCCTCAGGCAGAGTATCTTGATACGCTTGAATCCGATCCGGGCTCTGTGAAGGGAGACCTGTATGATCTGGTACTCAATGGCTATGAGCTTGCCTCAGGCTCGATAAGGATCCACGATGTCGAGCTGCAGAAGAGGATATTCCGCATCTGCAATATCCCGGATGAGGTCTCGAAGGAGAGGTTCGGCTTCCTTCTCGACGCGTTCCGCTTCTCTCCTCCTCCGCACGGGGGAATCGCTCCCGGCATCGACAGGCTCTGCATGATAGTCGCGAACGAGCAGTCGATAAAGGAAGTCATCGCGTTCCCGAAGAACACGGCAGCTCTCTCGCCTATGGACGACTCACCGTCTCCTGTGGAGGAGAAGCAGCTTGATGAGCTCCACCTCATCATAAAGAAGCCGGAGTGATAGATACCCTCATAATAGGAGGCGGGGCTGCAGGTCTGTACCTCGCCTCTTTCCATCCCCGATGCGTGATCCTTGAACGCGGTGATGAATGCGGCAGGAAGCTTCTCCTTACAGGCGGAGGCCGCTGCAACTACACCAATGCAGCGGGGCCGGAGGAGATGGCCCTCCTCTTCAATGGGAACAAGGCCTTCATCCGCAAGGTCCTCTACGCGCACACATCCAAGGATATAATCGCCCATTTCAGGACGCTGGGCATAACGCCCGTGGAGGAGGACCGTGGCAGGATATTCCCCAAGGGAGGGGATGCGAAGGCCATTCGCGACGCGCTCTTAAAAGGCAATCCCAGGATAATCCACGGTAAGGCGGAGAGCATCAGGAAGGATGGCGATGTCTTCATCATCGAGACAGGAAGAGGAAGGATCGAGGCAAGGCGCGTCGTGATCGCCACGGGCGGCGACAGCTTTCCCCAGACAGGTTCGGACGGCAGCGGCTACAGGCTCTGCCGGCAGCTTGGCCATACGATCTCACAGCCATATCCTGCGCTCGCTCCGATTGCATTGACCCCTTCGCTTTCCGCGGCAGAGGGCGTATCGGCATCAGTGTCCATCAAGGCCGGCAAGGCAAGGACAGAGGGGGACATCATCATAACGAGGCTAGGGATATCAGGGCCCGCCGCGCTGGATATCTCACGCCACCTTTCTCCTGACGATGAGATCGAGATCTGCTTCATGAGGATCAGCAAGGAGACGCTGAGGATGTCATCTGGAGGGAAGACGGTGAAGAACGCGCTTGCAATGCCACCGCGCCTTTCAGAGGCCCTATTGGGATCTCTTGCCGACAAGAGATGCGCATCCCTGTCGAGGCAGGAGCTTGACAGGATCGAGAGCCAGCTCTCGCGCTTCAAAGCCAAGGCGAAGGCGATCAGGGCCGGGGCGATGAACACAAAAGGCGGAGTGAGCGCGTCCGAGATCGATCCGCGCACGATGGGATCGAAGCTCGTGGAAGGCCTCTATTTCGCGGGGGATATCATAGACGTTGATGGCCCGACAGGAGGCTACAGCCTCTCATTCGCCTTCGCGTCAGCCTACATAATCCACAAAGCGCTGGAAAGCATTTGCCTATAGTGCCGTCCTTTCCATTCATGCTATAATCAGGGCATGGCTAAAGAGCGTACGATAACAGGGCATTTCTCACCGTCAAGGAGATACTTCGAGAACACGCTGGGAACCGAGTTCGACTTCACCCAGTCCACCGGTCCTTATGAATACCTTCTAGGGGCCCTTTCAGGATGCTTCTACAGCACGATGGCCTCCTTCCCCGCCTCATCCAGCTGGAACAGCATGGACATAAAGGTCACCGGCCGCAAGAGGGAGGATATCCCGACAACGCTTGAGCACACTATGCTGGATATCACGGTGCACGGGGCCGGGAATGAAAGCGAGGTCCGGAGCCTTGTGCTCAGGGCGGCTGAGGAGTGCTCGATATTCCAGACCCTCTGCAAGGTAAGCCGCATGGAAATCACGGTGAAGTTCGAATCATGACGACACAGGAAGAAAGAATGGATATCTTCGAAGGCTTCAGGAAGGGGATGCACTACTTCCTCTCGTCCTATCAGCTGCCGGAGGGCACGAAGCACAGGAAATCATCCATCGCGCATCGCCTCGCGTTCTGCCTGTCTGCGGAGTTCCCCTCGTATTTCGTCGATATAGACACAAATGGCGCCGACATAATCGTCTGGGATGGAGAGGATGATATAAAGCTCGCGCTATTCTGGAGCGAGCAGTATATGACGGAGAAGGAGAAGGGAAAGGCGCTGGATTTCCACAAGGCAAAGGATCCCGGCCTCACCCTTGGCTTCACGATGCTTCCCGACAGGCCATGGCTCCTTGTCTACAGGTTCGAATCCGAGTACGTGGAGTATCTGCACATCGACAAGGAAAGCTTTGCCGATGAGGTGCTGCGCCAGCGCTTCCTTGAAGACAAGGACGAAGGACAGCTGAGGCTGTCGCTGAGGAAGAAGAGGGACAGGAAGGTCACCGGCTGACCGGATCTATCACCCTGCCCTCGCCGATCAGCTTATAGACCGCCCTCTTCTGCGCATCCTCGCATCCATTCCAGGGCTTGTCCTTATTCTCGCTCTTATATTTCTGCGTCATCCACCAATCATCGTGCTGGACGCGGTCGAGGCTGCGCTCAAGAAGGGAGAAAAGGAACTTGCCGTACTGCACGAGATCATCTCCGGACAGAGCCTCCTTCGCCACACGGTAAAGCTCCTCCGTGTGATGCATGCAGAATCCCTTCGACTCCTCTAAAGCCTTCCTGAACTCCGAGTCCTCCTTCCATAGGGCCGCCACGGTGTAGCAATAGCGGACAAGGCGCTCCTCCATGCGCGAGCATATGAGGCAGCCCTTCTCCCTTTCGTGCACGCTTGAGAAGAACGAGGAGACAGCCTTCTCCAGCTTTCTCGGGCTAGAGGCGTCCTGTATCCGCTCAAAGCCTTTGGCGTATATCCCCTTGCTCTCCTCATAGTACGTATCCATGACCAACGCGAGCGACTGCGGCTTCCCGCCCTCCGCGAGAAGGGAGAAATGATGGGAGCAGAAGCCATCGCGGTTGGTCTCAACCCTCACTTCCGGAGTCATGACAGCGGAGGAGAGGTAATACCTCACCGCGTCCTCCTCAGCCTTCTTCATCAGCGAGCATATGAAGCACTCGCTTCCTTCCCTGACCCCATCCCATACGGGAATCGTCTCAAGCTGTATCTTCACCTCGCAACGCTCTCCGCTTTCTCGGCCGCGGCCTCCGCCGTGAAGCCGAATGACTGGGCAAGATACTGCAGGTTGCCGACCTCGCCGAATCTCTCGCCTACATTCATGAAATCCATCCTCACGGGAACGGTTCTGGCAAGATGGGCCGCGATCATCTCCCCGGTACCTCCTGGGTAGCGGCCATTCTCCATGACAAGCATGCAGCCGCAGCGCCTCGCGGCCTTCTCTATGAGCTCTGTGTCGAGAGGACGGATCGTATGGAGATCGATCACCGTGGCATCGATGCCCTTCTTCAGGAGGATATCACGGGCAGAGAGCGCCGCATCGACCATCAGGACTCCTGTAGCCACGATGGCAACATCCTTTCCATCGGCAAGCTCCACGCCCTTCCCGAGCACGATCTCATCCTCAGGCGAATACCTGAAGCAGATGCCCTTCCTAGGCGTCCTGATATACGCGGAAGCACCGCTTTCATAGACCTGCCGCGTGAGCGAATACAGAGACTGGGCATCTGAAGGCTCCACTATCGAAAGGCCCGGTATCTGCCTCATCAGCGCTATATCCTCGAAAGGCATATGCGTGCCGCCATTGTACTGGGCGACTATGCCAGGGTCTGAGCCTATGATGATGACGCGCTGGTGGGTATAGCCAACGGAGATGAAGAGCTGGTCATATGCGCGGCGGGAGGCAAAGCATCCGAATGAATGGATGAACGGCACGAAGCCCATGGAAGAGAGCCCCGCGGCGATGCCCGCCATGTTCGCCTCAGCTATGCCGCAGTTGAAGAACCTCTCAGGATAAGCCTTCTGGAATGTCGTCGAGCCTATGCATGAGGAGAGATCCGCGTCCAGGAAGACCACATCATCATGCTCGGCAGCCAGGTCCACGATGGACCCGATCACAGCTTCCTTGTAATGGGAATAAACATGGGCATCCTTCATCACCTTCCCTCCCTTTCCCTAAGCGCCTCGATGGCTTCCTTGGCGCCTTCCTTGGTTATGGCCATGGAATGATTGGCCTTGACGCCTTCGCCCGGGATATATCCATAGCTCTTTATCGTGTTCATGACGATCATATGAGGCTTGCCCTTCACGGCCTTGGCCTTCTCGATCGCATCCTCTATCTGCGCGTAGTCATGCCCGCTTATCTCATAGACATCCCAGCCGAAGCTTCTCCAGCGCTCGACCGTGGATACGGAAGGGATGATGTCGGACGTGTAGCCATCAAGCTGCTGGCCATTCTGGTCCAGGAACGCGAAGAGGTTATCAACACCCCACGCCCCGGCAGCCTCGGCAGCCTCATAGACCTGCCCTTCCTGAGCCTCCCCGTCGCCTATTATGGCGAAGGTGCGGGCCTCCATCTTCCTGAGCCTCTGCCCCAGGGCTATCCCGATGGCAGCCGAAAGCCCCTGGCCAAGGGAGCCGCCGGTGAAGTCTATGCCGGGGGTCTTGGTCATATCGCAATGGGAAGGAAGCCTCGTGCCGCCCTGGTTGAGCGTCGAGAGCCAGGACTCGGGGAAGAAGCCCTTGAGCGAGAGCGCCGCGTATACGGCAGGTCCGGAATGCCCCTTGGATACAACCAGCCTATCCCTATCGGCCTTCCCGGGATCCGAGGGATCCACATCCATCTCATGGAAATAGAGATAGGAAAGAAGCTCAACGATCGACATGCTGCCGCCGATGTGCCCGGATCCGAAGGAGGCAATCTCCCGGATCGTGCGGCAACGAATCTCGAAAGCCGCATCCTTCAAGCTCTTCAGAAGCTCACTATTCATACTTCAACTCCTCATCCGGGCTATATCTGCCCTATCTTCCTCTTTTATATCATTGATCCTGATCATCTTCGACAGGAAAGTGAGCCTTGCAGCCTGCTCAAGGCACTCAAGCCTATCGAAGGCGCTCATCAGGTCACGTCCCAGCGCGATGGCCCCATGGTTCTCCAGCAGCATGGCATCAGCTCCGCCCGCTGCGCACCTTGCCGCGTTTGCTGCAAGCTTCTCCGTGCCCATCAAGGCATACGGGACCTTCACCACATCCCCTAATAGATAATAGCTTTCAGCGATTATGCATGTATCTATAGCCTCATCGGAAGCAGAGAAAAGGGATGAATACACAGGGTGCGAATGGACGATGGCAGAGACATCGGGGCGAGCGAGATAGATGGCCCTGTGCATCCCTGTCTCTATGCTAAGCCTCTTATCCGGAGTCAGGTTCGCACCGTCAAGGATCGAGACTTCCGCGATATCCTCGGCGGCAAGGGATGCCTTGTCCTTGCCAGACGGGGTTATGAGCATCACATTTCCTATCCGCATGCTTATATTCCCTCCGGTCGCGGTGGTGAGCCCCCTGTCATATGTCCTTTTCATGAATGCGGCGATCTCCGCTTTCCTCGCGTCCATCAGATGCAGTTTATCACAACTATGAAAATTAGACACCATGGCTTATTTCCCCATCCGCTATTGACTGCGGAAGCCAAAAGATGGAGAAAGACAGAGGGAGCGCGGAATGGGAAGAAGGGAAGATTATCTCATAACAGAGAGGCCGCTGAAGGCCATCCTTGCCTTCTCCTTTCCCATGATGCTCGGGAACCTGTTCCAGCAGTTCTATACGATGGCTGATTCCGTGATCGTTGGACGCTTTCTGGGAGAGGACGCGCTTGCGGCGGTAGGAGTCTCGTATGCGCTGACAGCAGTCTTCATCGCCATCGCCATAGGGGGAGGGGCCGGCGCCACTGTGATCACAAGCCGCGAATTCGGCGCGAAGGCCTTCAGGAAGATGAAGGAAAGCATCTCGACAGCCCTCATCGCATTCCTCCTGCTATCCCTGCTGCTCGGGGTTATGGGATTCGCCCTCTCGCCTTCGATACTTGCTGTGCTGAATACTCCTGAGAACATAATGGGTGATGCCTGCAGCTACCTGAGGATATACTTCCTGGGGCTTCCGTTCCTCTTCATGTACAACATACTCTCCTCGGTATTCAACTCGCTGGGAAGATCCAGGATCCCGCTATGCCTCTTGGTCTTCTCCTCTCTGCTCAATATTGCGTTGGATATCATGGCGGTAGCATATATGGGCATGGGTGTTGCAGGAGCGGCATGGGCCACGTTGCTCGCGCAGGCGATCTCCGCCATAATCTCATCGATCATGCTGATGCGCATCCTCTCAAGGATGGACGGCAAGGCCATGACGCTCTTTTCCAGGGACATATCCATGCAGATGGCGCGTATAGCCCTTCCTTCCATTCTCCAGCAATCCACGATCTCTATCGGCATGATGCTTGTCCAGAGCGTCGTCAACACATTCGGCTCGGAGGTCCTTGCGGGCTACTCCGCGTCGATCAGGATCGACAATATAGTCACAGTGCCATTCAGCGCTATCGGGAACGCGATGAGCCCATACACCGCGCAGAACATAGGAGCGGGAAAAGATGAGAGGATACGCCCTGGCTACCGCATATCAATGGGCCTCATAATCCTATCAGGAGCGATTGCCTGCATCGTTCTCCAGCTCTTCAATACCGGGATTACAGGACTGTTCCTGGGAGAAGAAGGCACCGCCACGGCATATTCGACGGGAGAGCGCTATCTATCATTCCTCGGATGGTTCTATCCGATCCTTGGCTTCGCGATGGTGACAGGCGGAGTCCTGAGAGGATCCGGGGACATGAAGCTATTCACAGCAGCAAGCATCGCGAATCTCTCCTTCAGGGTAATAGGCTCAATGATACTCGCGCCTCGCTTCGGTGTTGACGTCGTCTGGTACGTGGTCCCTATCGGATGGGTCTTATACTTCGGAATCTGCTTCATCGCATACAGAAGGAAAGCCTTTCCTTGATTCCTTTTCCCCGAAGTTGGTCAGAACAGCGGCTTTTGGCGTATATATGGTATGAAACGAATTTTAGTACCAACATTTGAATGCGGATCGGTTCTCCTTGGAGAGAAAGAGCAGCCATACGGCCCGGACTATACTATCGATGAGATGAGAGAGATAACCACCGACATCTTCAGCTTCGAGTCGATCAGGAAGAACGACATCCTCTATGTCGATAAGACGAGGTATATCCACAGCCTCGTGAAGAGCATGGCAAGGAGCTTCTACTTCCTCTCCCGCCCGAGGCGCTACGGCAAGAGCCTATTCTGCTCAACCCTCCACGCCCTATTCGATGGTAGGAAGGAGCTCTTCAAGGGGCTCTACATAGCGGAGAAGACAGATTACTCC
>CALXLT010000052.1 GCA_944389275.1 uncultured Spirochaetaceae bacterium | reverse complement strand
TGACATATATCTATGGTATCGGAAGGAAGTCCGCTGACGATATCTGCAAGAAGACGAATATCGATCCGGACGTCAGGATCAATACCCTGTCCAGCGATGAGCTTGCCCTCCTGAGGAAGGTCATCGAAGACGAGTACAAGATCGAAGGTCATCTCCGCACCGAGGTCGCCCTCAACATCAAGAGGCTTATGGACATCGGCTGCTACAGAGGACTCAGGCACAGGAAGGGCCTGCCGGTCAGAGGGCAGAGGACAAAGACCAACGCCAGGACCAGGAAGGGCAGGAAGAAGACTGTCGCCAATAAGAAGAAGTAATGGGCAGGTGAGAAATGGCTAACGTAAAGAAAAAGACAAAGAAGACCGTAGTAGAGGGAAACGTCTACATCCAGGCGACCTTCAACAATACGATCATCACGATTACCGATATCGCTGGAAATGCGATTGCATGGGCCTCTGCTGGCGGACTCGGATTCCGCGGCGCTAAGAAATCCACTCCTTATGCTGCACAGACAACCTGTGAGACAGCTGCGAAGAAGGCTATGGATTTCGGCCTCAGGGAAGTGAATGTCTATGTAAAGGGACCAGGCGTAGGCCGCGAGAGCGCTATCAGGACCCTTGGTGTGCTTGGACTCAAGGTCCGCACTATCAGAGACGTCACCCCTATTCCGCATAACGGTTGCCGTCCTCGCAAGACTCGTCGTGTCTGATTGACTGCGGGTATTTTCCCGCAGCTGAAATTAAGGAGCTATAATGGCTAGGAAAAATCTTCTCAAGGGGTTCAAGAGACCCGCGGGAGTCATCCTTGATCACACAGTCTCAACCGCAGACCGTGGTGTGTTCGTCGCCTATCCTTTCGAGAGGGGATTCGGAACGACTGTAGGCAATACGCTTCGCCGTGTCCTTCTTTCCTCTATCCAGGGATACGCCGTGACGGCTATCCGCTTCACCACATTCGGTGATACCGAGAACAGGGAAGCGCACATGGTCACCTCGGAGTTCGAGCCGCTTACAGGTGTCAGGGAAGATATAAGCGATATCATTGCAGCCATTAAGAAGCTGCAGATCAGCATGCCGGAGGATAGCGAGGGAACAGTCCTCACGATACCATGCAAGGGCCCAGGCGTCATCACGGGCAAGGACTTCGAGCGCGATCAGGTGACCGTGACGAATCCTGATCTCCCGATCTTCACGATGATGGATGACTGTGACCTTGAGATGGAGGTGCAGATCGACCTTGGAAGGGGCTATGTCCCATCCGAGCTCAACGAGAAGTACTCTGAGGAGCCTGGCGTCATCTCGATCGATGCCTTCTATTCCCCTGTAAAGAGGGTAAGGTACTCCATCGAGCCGACAAGGGTCGGCCAGAGGAACGACTACGAGAAGCTCACAATCGAGATCATCACCGATGGCACCATCTCTCCAGAGAACGCTCTCGGCGAGGCTGCCAAGATCATCAAGGAGCACTTCACGATCTTCATCAATTTCGATGAGGGCAAGATCTGCACGACAGAGGAAGCTGATGAGGAAGAGGAAAGGATCCGCCGCCTTCTCGATACTCCTGTTGAGGAGCTTGAGCTCACGGTGCGTTCATCCAACTGCCTCAAGAATGCAGGTATCAAGACAATCGGTGACCTTGCAAGGAAGACTGAGGATGAGATTGCCAAGACCAGGAACTTCGGCAAGAAGTCGCTTTCTGAGATCAAGGATAAGCTCAGGGAGTGGGGCCTTACGCTTGGCATGACTGACTTCAGTGTATTGAAGACGTCTATCAAAGTTCCAGAGAACAAGGAAGAAGAGAACAATGAAGCATAGGATCGGATACAACGCGCTTTCCAGGAAATCTAGTCAGCGCAAGGCTCTCATGCGCAGCATGGTGACCTCCCTCCTCAAGTATGAGAGGATCGAGACGACCAAGGCGAAGGCGCTTGAGGTCAGGAAGATGGCTGAGAAGCTTATTACACGCTCTAAGGTCGACTCGGTGCACAATCGCCGCGTAGCATCCCGCTACATCTATGACGAGGCTGTCGTGAACAAGCTTTTCAAGGAGATCGGACCTCTCTTCACGGAGAGAAACGGCGGTTATACCCGCATACTCAAGACTGGCAACAGGCTTGGGGACGCAGCCGAGATGGTCATACTCGAGCTTGTCGAGAAGACGAAGAAGGAAGAGAAGGCTGCGGACAAGAAGGACAAGAAGTCCAAGGAGAAAGCCTCCAACTAAGCTTCCGAACCATGGAAGGACAAAACAGGCATTGCCTGAAGCCGTCACAGCGCGTGGCGGTTTTTTTCATCGCTATATCTTGTGTTTTTCTCCTGTATTTCACAGTGATGACCACAGAATGGGCGATGTGGTGAAAAACCTCACCTTGACAGTTGTCCGACTTTGCTACAATATCAGAACATTAAGTGACTGAGGAGGAGCAACAAAAATGGCTACATTCATATTCTCCCTCCTATGTCTGTTCGCTGGCATTGCAATAGGCTTCCTGGCCCGTTGGATATACGCTAAATCAAAGCTCACTTCCGTTGAGCAGAAAGCTCAGAGGATCTCGGAGGATGCCGTTTCGAAGGCAGAGGCCGAGGCCCGTGAGATAATCCTGGAGACCCGTGACAAGCTGCTCAAGGAACAGCAGCAGCAGGAGCGGGAGGCTAGAGAGCGAAGATTCGAGCTGCAGAAATCAGAGCGAAGGCTCCTGCAGAAGGAAGAGAATCTTGAGCATAGGCAGCAGGAACTTGAGAAGATAAAGCAGCAGCTGGGAGAGAGAGACGGGGCTATATGCCTCAGGGAGAAGGAGATCGAGGATCAGGCTCAGAAGCTCACTGAGGAGCTTGAGCGTGTCGCTTCAATGACCCGTGACGAGGCGAAGAACCTCATCATAGAGCAGATGAAGATGGACGCGGAGCGTGATGGACAGGTCTACGTGAACAAGATCGAGCAGGAAGCTCAGGTGCAGGCTGACAAGGTTGCCCGCGATATCATCGTGACATCCATACAGCGCCTCGCTACCGAGGTCTCAGGAGAGACCACGACTGCTTCCGTATCCCTTCCGAGCGATGAGATGAAAGGAAGGATCATCGGCCGTGAGGGAAGGAACATCAGGACCCTTGAGACCCTCACCGGCGTGGATATCATCATCGATGACACGCCAGAGGCCGTCGTCATCTCATGCTTCGATCCCGTGAGGAAGGAGATCGCGCGCGTCGCACTCGAGCGTCTTGTCCAGGATGGACGCATACATCCGGCCCGTATCGAGGAGATGGTCAATAAGGTATCGAAGGAAGTCGGCCGCATCATCGTGGACGAGGGAGAGAAGGTTGTCTTCGATCTCGGCTTCCATAATATGGGACCGGAGCTTGTCAGGGCACTTGGAAGGCTGCATTTCCGCACCAGCTACGGGCAGAACGTCCTCCTTCACTCGAAGGAAGTGGCTATCCTTGCCGGCATGATCGCTTCTGAGGTAGGCGCCGATCCGGAGATCGCCAAGCGCGGCGGACTCCTGCATGATATAGGGAAGGGCGCCGAGACGGAGAGCGACGCCAACCACGCGGAGCTTGGCGCCGAGATCGTCAAGCGCCTTGGAGAGGATCCGCGCGTCGTCAACTGCGTGCTGGCCCATCATAATGACACGGAGCCATCATGCATCGAGGCTATCATCGTGCAGATCGCTGACGCTATCTCCGCGGCGCGTCCTGGCGCTAGGCGCGAGAGCCTTGATAACTATATCAAGCGTCTTGAGTCGCTTGAGAGCATCGCCAAGAGCTTCGATGGCGTCGATAACGCGTTCGCTATCCAGGCTGGACGCGAGCTCAGGATAATGGTCAACAGCGAGAAGGTGTCCGATGAGGACGCCAAGAAGATCGCCGTGGGCATCGCCGAGAGGATTGAAGCCGAGCTCAGGTATCCTGGAAAGATCAAGGTAACGATCATAAGGGAGACAAGGGTCACGGAATACGCGAGGTGATTATGCGTGATAAGACCGCACGCGTCATGATGCTGGGAGATGTATCAGGCAGTGCTGGAATGGGAGCCCTTTTCCTGGGGCTCTCTTCATTTGTAAGGGAGAAGGGCGTGGATATCGTCATAGCCAACGGTGAGAACGCCGCTGGCGGGTTCGGCATATCCGAAGCCGATTTCCATAAGTTCAGGGCCATGGGCATCGATGTCATAACAAGCGGGAACCATATCTGGCAGAAGGATGATATCCTGCCCGTCCTTGACCGTGAGGACACGATACTCCGTCCTCTAAACTACCCTGAGCCCTGCAGCGGCAGGGGATGGACCGTCAGGAAGAAGG
The DNA here is from genome assembly GCA_944389275.1 of uncultured Spirochaetaceae bacterium. Lineage (GTDB taxonomy): Bacteria > Spirochaetota > Spirochaetia > Sphaerochaetales > Sphaerochaetaceae > Ornithospirochaeta. Next base: position 62,081 of record CALXLT010000052.1, on the reverse strand, counting down.
GAGACATTGAATACGCCGTGATAAACGCGCAGGGACGCATGATGATGAATCCCATAGATGATCCATTCAAGCGTATCTCTGAGGCGCTGCGTGAGATCGGGCGGTCCGTGAAGGTCATCCTCGTCGATTTCCACGCGGAGAGCGCGGAGGAGAAGGAGGCCGTGGCTTTCTTCTTGGATGGCAAGGTCAGCGCCGTGGTCGGCACGCACACGCATGTGCAGACCGCGGATGAGAAGATACTCCCGAAGGGGACAGCCTACATAACGGATCTGGGGATCACGGGCGTCATAGATGCCGTGATAGGCTCATCCCCAGCCAAGTCGATAGAGAGGCAGCTTACCCAGCTTCCGATAAGAAGCGAGGTTTCCGAGGGGGAAGGCCATATGCAGGGAGTGATCATCGATATAGACACATCCACAGGCAAGGCCTTGGCCATAGAGCGCTTCACACGCTGACCGGCCTGCCTTCTATTAGAAAATGTATCTCACAGGGCCCTTCGTTGACGCGGAGGGTCCTTTCTATCTGCTCGAACGCCCTTCTGTCTGCGCCGCGCATCTCAGAGGAGAGGTCGATGAAAACAAATCCTTCCTTCTCCGCGATCCCTATCAGCTCCGTCCCTTCCGGGATATAAGACACAAGCCCTTCCTGAAGCTCCTCGCTCCTTATAGGCATGAGCAGTGCTTCCGCCGCGAGGTGCAGGTCATCCCTTCCCTGCCTCTCGATAGTCCTTTCCGTCTCCGTGAATGATGATGAGGAGGAGAGGACAACGGTGAAGGACGCTGGATCGGCATGGTCCTTTGCAAGATACATCGCGGCATGCTCGCTTATCCTGTACTTCTCCATGACTCCGGGGATCCTCGGGATGGCGATGGCAAGAAGCGCCGCCGTGTACACGGCAAGCGCCAGCGCGAAGACGCGCGTGTAGCGGATGCGGCCTCTTTCTTTCTCTTCAGCCATAGCCGCTATTCTATCAGGCACGGCCCGAGTCAGCAACCGCGGCAGGCCTCTTCACGGTTTCGCTCCTTCGGGTTAGAATCTCATCATGTTGGAAAGAAGCGGCATCGGGATATCATCGGGAATAGTGATGGCAAAGGCATATGTATTCCGCCATAGCGAGATATACATATCCCACGAGATGGCGGAGGACCGGGACGCGGCCCTTGCCCTCTTCGAGGCCGCGTACAGGAAGACGCATTCCGACATAGACGCCATCGAGGCGAGCGGAGAGGACGAGAAGGCGTTGCTGGCCGTGTACAAGGCGATGCTTGAGGATCCTGATTACCTGCTGCTTATCCGAAGCAACATAAAGGAGCGCGGCTATAACGCGGCCTGGGCTGTGGAGGCGGCGACGGATAAGTACGTGTCGCTGCTCGAGAGGGTCAATGATGATTTCTTCAAGGAGAGGATAGCCGACCTCAGGGATATATCCGAGAGGCTGATGATATCTATATCCTCCGACAGCAGGAGAGAGGTCTCCGTCCCATATCCCGCTGTTCTCGCCGCTGATTACCTCCTGCCGTCCGAGATCATATCGATGGATCTATCTAACGTGCTCGGGCTCTGCCTTGATAAAGGAGGCGTCACGAGCCACGCGGCTATCCTCGCGCGCTCCTTGGGTATCCCTTCCGTGTTCGCGCTCGGCGATCTTTCCTTCCATGTGACAGATGACGATGTCATCGCCATGGATGGCAAGGCCGGCACCGTGTCTGTCAATCCTGATAGGCGCACCAGGTCATCATACAGGAAGAGGATGGATAACGAGCTGCGCTCGGAGGCTGAGCTTAAGGCCGATGCCGGGCTTCCTGCCATCACCAAGGATGGCTTCCAGGTGAGCCTTATGGGCAACATAGAGGGCATGGAGGGCATAGCGGCCGCGATAAAGGCCGGCGCTGACGGAATAGGGCTCTTCCGTACCGAGTTCCTGATGATGCAGCCGGAGTACGCGGACGAGGAGAAGCGCAACGCCATCTACCGGGAGACGGTTGAGCGCATGTCCCCATATGGCCCCGTGACGTTCCGCACATATGACATAGGAGGGGACAAGGTACCGAAGGAGATGAAGATCGAGGAGGAGAATCCCATACTCGGATGGAGGGCCGTCAGGCTCTGCATGGAGATGAAGGACCTCTTCCGTGACCAGCTTGTCTCGATACTCAAGGCCTCCGCGTCATGCCACGGCACCCGCCTTATGTTCCCGATGGTCTCCGGCTCAGAGGAGCTTAGGTCCGTTATCGCGTTTCTGGATGAGGTCAAGGATGAATGCCGCGGCAAGGGCATAGCGTTCGATGAGGATATCAAGATAGGGACGATGATAGAGATACCGTCCGCTGCGATAACCTCGGACGTGATCGCGAGGTATGTCGATTTCATGTCCATCGGCACCAATGACCTTATCCAGTACACGATCGCCGTCGACAGGGGCAATGAGAAGATATCCTATCTTTACAGGCCTCTTCATCCCGCGGTCCTGCGCCTGCTTGCGCATGTGGCCGAGAGCGCGCATAAGAACGGCATACCTGTCTCGATGTGCGGCGAGATGGCGGGATACCCTGATTACCTGCCGATACTGATAGGCCTTGGCATAGATGAGCTCTCGATGGCTCCCTCGTCGATAATGGAGGTAAGGCGCCGCATACGCACGCTCAGCCGCTCCAGTTGTGCCTCATTTGCAAATCATGTACTCTCTCTTCCAGATGCCCAGGAAATAGAGAACGCCCTTAAGGAATTCAACAGTACGTATGGAAAAGCTTGATATAAGGAACAAGGCAGATATAGATACAAGGCTGCCGCTCATCTCGATAATAGGAAGGCCGAATGTCGGCAAGTCCACGCTCTTCAACAGGCTCATAGGCAAGAGGCGCGCGATAACCGATCCAACCCCCGGCGTGACCCGTGACCCAATCCCGGAGCGATGGCTCCTGGGAAACAATCCCGTCACGCTCGTTGACTCAGGAGGCGTCAAGCTCGACAGGGAAGGGCTTGATGACGCGGTGAGCGATAAGTCCCTCTCGCTTCTGGAGATCAGCGACGCCATCATCTTCCTCATGGACTGTATGGAGGTCACGAGGGAGGACCAGCTCCTTATCGATGAGCTGAGGCCCTATACGGACAAGGTGGTCCTCTGCGTCAACAAGATTGATGATTCCAAGAGGGATGACCTCGTATGGAATTACTTCTCATATGGCTATCAGAGGGTCGTGGGGATATCCGCGGCGCATGGGCTTGGGATAGAGGATCTCGAGGACACGCTTCTTGGCATGCTTGACCTGGAGAGGACCGAGGAGGAGCCTGAGGAGCCCGAGACCATAAAGCTTGCCATACTCGGGAAGCCAAATACCGGGAAGAGCACGCTGATGAACCTCCTTACCGGAAGGGACATCTCGATCGTCAGCCCTATAGCCGGAACCACGCGCGATGTCATGCGCGGCACCTTCATCTACAAGGGTACCGAATACACGGTTCTCGATACCGCGGGAATCAGAAGGAAGAGCAAGGTCGAGGAGGATGTCGAGTACTATTCGGTCAATAGGGCGATCAAGACCATCGATGACGCTGATGTCGTGCTCCTGATGATCGATATAACGGAAGGGATCTCGGATCAGGACAAGAAGATCGCGAACCTGATCGTGAGAAGGGGAAAGGGAGTGCTCCTGGTGCTGAACAAGATGGACCTTCTCAAAGGCACTCCGAACGAGATCGAGGCCATCAAGGACAGGGTAAGGTTCCTGTTCCCGATCCTCTCATTCGCCCCGCTCATGCCGATCTCAGCCCTCAATGGCGTTGATATAGGCAAGATGCTCGATATGGTATGGGCAGTGTGGAGGCAGCTGAACAAGAGGGTCGACACGTCGCAGGTGAACGCCGCCCTCCAGTCATGGACCCATGACAACGAGCCTCCTCGCGGGCCTCAGGGGCACTATAAGGTCCTCTATGGCACGCAGGTCTCCGCGACCCCTGTGCGCTTCCTGTTCTTCGTCAACCGCATCCATGGATTTCCAGAGACATATGTCTCTTATCTCAAGAACATGATCCGCAGGGACTTCGGCTTCACGAATATCCCTGTAAAGATATCCCTGAGGGAGAGGCGCCGCAATCCGAGCCTGCATGAGAACGGCCCATCGAAGAGTGAGGCTGCCGTGCAGAAGGTGCTCAAGAGCAACGCTTCCAGGAGCGGCAAGAAGACAGGCGTCTCCCGAAAGCCCGGAGGCAAGGCCCGCACGGGCAAGGCCAGGGAGGCCGCGGAGAAGATCGTCAGGAACCAGAAGCAGAAGAGGAAGTGATATGGGACTTGCCGAGGATTGGGGAATAAAGGCCATTGCCTTTGACATAGACGGTACGCTTTATCCTAAGAGGGCGCTTGATACGCGTCTTGCCCTCACTTCGGCCCTTCATCTCCCTTTCGCCCTCCGCTATAACGCGATGAGGCGCGCCATGCGCAGGGAAGACGGACTTGGCGGCCGTTCCCCCTCGTCTCTTAGAAGCTTCCAGGAGAGGGAGGCTGAGCTGATGTATCCGGGGAGGCACCGCGCGCAGTGGTTTATCAGGAAAGAGGAGAAGGTCTTCCGTAAGCCCTGGGAGCGCCTCTTCCTTTCCATAAAGGGCTTCGAGGGGATGAAGGAGACCCTTCAGGAGGCGAGCGGGCGCTACACGCTCTGCGCTCTCTCGGATTTCCCGATCGGGGTGAAGCTCCGCGCCCTTGGTGTCGAGGAGTACTTCTCCTTCATGGCCTCCTCTGAGGATTATGGCTCCCTGAAGCCATCCGCCACTCCATTCCTTGCCATGCTTTCCGCCATTTCGCTTTCCGCGGAGCAGGTCCTTTATGTAGGGGACAGCGAAAGCAAGGATATCGCGGGGGCAAAAGGCGTCGGAATGCGTGCCGCCCTTATTTCCCCCGCCCGCAGTAAAGTGTATAGTAAAGCTGATCTGGTGTTTTCATCATGGAATGAATTCAGGGAAAGAGTGCTATAGAGGTGTGTTGATATGTTGATGACGAAGGATCTTATTGTTTTCGCGATACTGGTTGTCCTTGTATCGTTCTTCCTGAATCTCCTTGTGCTGGGGATTTCCAAGAGGAAGAACCGCAATGACAGGACTCTCAAGAATATAAATATGCAGATCAAGGCGTTCAGGAACGAGTCCTCATCGACTATAGAGCGCATCAGCACGGCGGGCAGGGAGTGCCAGCAGGCCGTGGAGGCGAAGGTGGGTGAGGCGGAGGCCATGATCAAGCAAGTCGCGGATTCCCTTGATTCACTATCACAGCATCATAAGGACCTCGCGGCTCTCGAGGCCGTGTGCGTGAACTACAAGGCCGCGCTGGAGAAGCTGAGGATATCGACAGAGCAGGCGGAGGCCAGGATCCAGGCCGTGCAGGCGGAGGTCAGGAAGGCTGAGTCCGTGAATGAGTTCGTGGAGAGCTTCCAGAGCGACGCTGAGCGCCTGACAGGAGAGATGCAGGACCTGAGGAGCGATTACACGCGCCTTGTCGCCGCTACCGCGGAAGATCTCAAGAGCGCCGCCGAGAACCAGAGGAACGAGAACCAGGACATGCTTCAGGAGTTCAGCGCGACGCTGGGGCGCTATCAGACGGATTTCGGCGATTACGTCTCCTCGCTGCGCTCTGAGTTCGAGTCATTCGCGGCGGAGGAGAGACAGAAGGCCGATGACGCCATCATCGACACGGAGAACAGGCGTGAGGACATAATCAAGAGCCTGGAGGAAGGCAAGGCTTCCCTTGACGCGTACCGCGGCGAGCTTGAGGGCAACCTCGCGGCGCTCGAGGCCAAGAGCCGCACGCTTGAAGGTGATGCCGACGCGGCCATATCCTCGTTCGTCGCGGCTGTCGACAGCAGATCGGAAGAGGCTCGCGGCGCCATCGATAAGGCGATCGATGACATGAAGGCCCGCCTCGAGGAGTTCGGCAGGGCGGGGGATGAGGAGACAGAGAGGCGCAAGGAGATCCTTTCCCAGAGCCTTGATGAGATCACATCCCGCCTTGACAGCGCGATAAAGGAGAAGGGCGAGTCCTTCGCCGCCCTTTCCGATAGCATATCATCCGCGTTCACCGCGTCCATGGATGAGAAGAAGGACGCTGTGGAGAAGGCCGTGGGTGATCTTATAGCGAAGCTTGAAGCGGACGCCGAGGCGCTGCGCGCGGAGACGGAAGACCTGAGGCGCACCGGCGAGGACGCCGAGGAGAACGCCAGGAGGGCGATCCAGGAAGCGCTGCAGAACGCCGAGAACGCCAGGACTGCCCTGGATTCAGAGCGCAATGTGTTCATATCGTCATCGTGCGACGCCCTCCAGAAGAGCTTTGACTCGATGATCGGGGATATCGACAGCAGATACCAGAAGATCAAGGAAGATGGCGGGGCTTTCATAAAGAACCTCGCTGATAGGGTGCAGGATACGAGGGAGACGATAGCGCTGCTCTCTGAAGGGGAGAAGGAGAAGATCTCCGACGCCGTTGACAGGCTCAACGAGCTTGAGGGCAAGATAAAGCTCTCGGAGGATCAGCTCACGGCGCTTTCCGAGCAGATCACGCGTACCCGCGAGGAGCTCTTCACGGCGCAGCAGGAGCGCGGAAAGCTCGATAGCGATATCGCGGAGAGGTCCAAGGAGCTGGACAAGATGCAGAGCGACATGCAGAGCGCGAAGGCCCAGCGCATCAACGAGGAGGCGGCCCTCGTGCGCCTGAAGCTGCAGATAAGCAACCTGCAGAAGGCAGGCAGCTCCAAGGATGAGAGCGCCAAGAAGAAGCCTGAGGAGATGATCGCGGAGTTCCCTGACGATATCTTCACTGGCAATGTCGAGGATGTCGATCTCTCGGACGATGATGAGAATGAGTGATGGTAGACTCTTTATGAGACGCCCCGAAGAGGGGCGTTTCCTATGGCGTCCTTCCCGCATTTGACTATGTCACTCCGCTTTATTACATTCTGTTAGTGCGTTAAGGACGCTATATGACTAAGAAGAACAAGAGAAGAGGGAATATGGAAGAGGAAGAGAAGAAGGAAGCCGAGGAGCTTTCCGAGGAAGTCAAGGAGACCAAGGCCGTGGAGGCTGAGGATAAGGCGGACGAGGCCGTGGCCCTTTCAGAGCGCGTCAAGGAGCTTGAGGACAAGGTCGCGGAGCTCAATGACAGGATCCTCAGGGACGCCGCGGAGACCGAGAACTACAAGAAGAGGCTTCGCCAGGACAAGGAGAATGCCGTCAAGTACGCCAACGAGTCGCTTATCCGCGATCTCCTCGATCCTCTTGATAACTTCTCCAGGGCCATTGAGGCCGCTGACAAGTCGCAGGATGTCGAGACCATCAAGAAGGGTGTCGAGATGGTCGAGAACCAGCTGAAGACCATCCTCAGCACGAACTGGGGGCTTGAGCAGTTCTCCCCTGAAGGCGAGGACTTCGATCCATCGGAGATGGAGGCCTGCATGGTCAGGGAAGAGGAAGGCCTGGACAAGGAGAAGGTGCTGCAGGTGTTCATGAAGGGCTATAAGCTTCATGGCAAGGTGCTCAGGAGCGCGAAGGTCGTGGTCGGCAAGCCGAAAGGGAATTGACGATTAGGCACAGCTTTATTATCTTACCGTTGGTGGATGCGAAGGCACTGCCATAAATCTGAATTAAGTCATATATGGAGAGAAGATAAAATGGGAAAGATCATAGGTATAGATCTGGGAACGACGAATAGCTGCGTTGCGGTCATGGAAGGCAATGAGCCGATCGTCATCGCGAACAGCGAGGGAGATAGGACGACGCCGTCCGTGGTGGGCTTCACGGATTCCGACAGGCTTGTCGGCAAGCCCGCGAAGAACCAGATGGTCACGAACCCGGAGAATACTGTTTATTCGATAAAGAGATTCATGGGACGCAAGTACCACGAGGTGAGCGAGGAGCTCAAGATGGTCCCTTACAGGGTGGTATCCGGCGCCGGTGATGAGATCAAGGTCGATATCAGGGGCAAGGAGTACTCGCCTCAGGAGATCTCCGCGATCATCCTCCAGAAGATGAAGAAGACGGCGGAGGATTACCTCGGGGAGAGCGTGACGGAGGCTGTCATCACCGTTCCAGCGTACTTCAATGACGCGCAGCGCCAGGCCACGAAGGACGCCGGACGCATCGCGGGCCTTGATGTCAAGAGGATAGTCAACGAGCCTACGGCAGCGGCCCTCGCTTATGGCTTCGGAAAGGATAAGAACGACAAGGAGGAGACCATCGCCGTATACGATTTCGGCGGCGGCACCTTCGATATCTCGATCCTTGAGCTCGGCGATGGCGTGTTCGAGGTAAAGTCCACCAATGGCGATACCCATCTCGGCGGAGACAACATCGACCAGGTGATCATCGACTGGATGGTCGCTGACTTCAAGCAGAAGAACGGTGTTGACCTCTCTAACGACAAGATGGCGCTCCAGAGGCTCAAGGAGGCGGCCGAGCAGGCTAAGATCACGCTTTCGTCCTCGATGACGACGACGATCAACCTCCCGTTCATCACGGCCAACGCCAATGGCCCGCTTCACCTCCAGATGGAGCTCTCAAGGGCTAAGTTCGAGCAGATGATTGCCCCGATCATCGAGAGGTCGAAGATCCCTTGCCAGAACGCGCTCAGGGACGCCGGCATCTCCGCGAGCGGCGTTGACGAGGTCATCCTCGTCGGCGGATCCTCCAGGATCCCGGCTGTACAGGCTTTGGTGAAGGAGCTCTTCGGCAAGGAGCCTCACAAGGGCGTCAATCCTGATGAGGTCGTCGCCGTAGGCGCCGCCATACAGGGCGGTATCCTCAAGGGCGATGTAAAGGATGTCCTTCTTCTCGATGTCACTCCGCTCTCGCTTGGAATCGAGACGCTTGGCGGAGTCTGCACGAAGCTGATCGAGAGGAACACGACGATCCCTACCCGCAAGAGCCAGATCTTCTCCACAGCCTCCGATGGACAGACAGCTGTATCCATCCATGTGCTGCAGGGAGAGAGGGAGCTTGCCTCGCAGAACAGGACGCTTGGCACGTTCAACCTTGAAGGCATCGCTCCGGCGCCGCGCGGGGTACCGCAGATCGAGGTCACCTTCGATATCGACGCGAACGGCATAGTCCATGTATCCGCGAAGGATCTTGGAACCGGCAAGGAGCAGAAGATAAGGATCGAGTCCTCCTCAGGGCTTTCCGAGCAGGAGATCGACAAGATGGTCAAGGATGCCGAGGCTCACGCGGCTGAGGACAAGAAGGCAAGGGAAGGCATCGAGGCGCGGAACAACGCGGAGAGCGTCGTCTACGCGACCGAGAAGGCTCTCAAGGACTATGGCGACAAGGTCAGCCCGTCCGAGAGGAGCAATATCGAGAGCGCCGTGCAGGAGCTCAAGGACGCCCTCGCCAACGCTTCCTCCACGCCTGAGGAGATCAAGAGCAAGACAGAGCGTGTCCAGCAGGCTTCGATGGAGCTTGGACAGAAGGTCTATGAGAGTGCCCAGCAGGCACAGCAGCAGTCGCAGCAGACTGGCGGCTCGTCTGACAATGGCTCGGCGTCATCCGGATCATCGTCCAGCGGCAATGATTCCGGAACGATGGACGCGGACTTCGAAGAAGTCAAATAAGGCGCGTCTGGAAAGAACTGAAAGCAGCATGGCAGCATGCTGCTTTCTGCCGTAAGAGGGAGAGGTATGGCTAAAAGAGATTATTACGAGGTTCTTGGCGTGTCCAAGACGGCTACAGAGGAAGAGATAAAGAAGGCATATAGGAAGATCGCCTTGGCTAATCATCCCGATACCCATCCCAATGACAAGGACGCGGAGGAGAGATTCAAGGAAGCGAGCGAGGCGTACGAGGTCCTCTCCGATCCCAAGAAGAGGCAGGCGTATGACCAGTTCGGCTTCAGTGGCATGAACGACTTCCAGGGCGGGGCCGCTGGCAACTACTCGAATGTCTACAGGGATTTCTCCGACATATTCGGCGGAGCGGGTGGATTCGAGGATATCTTCTCCTCGTTCTTCGGCGGTGGCCGCTCTCGTTCCTCGCGTGGACAGGGCGAGCCTGGCGCGTCTTTCAGATACGATCTCACGATTGATTTCAAGGAAGCCGCCTTCGGATGCAAGAAGGAGATATCCTTCTCCCATAAGGTCAAGTGCGAGAGCTGCTCTGGCCAGGGCGGATCTGGGCGCCATACATGTCCGACATGCGGCGGCTCCGGGCGCGTGACGCAGGGCTCCGGGTTCTTCCAGGTGGCGACGACATGCCGTGCCTGCGGAGGCCGTGGCTATGTGATAGACAATCCATGCGCCGCATGCCATGGAACAGGAACCGTATCCAAGAAAGAGAAGCTCATGGTCACCATCCCCGCAGGGATAGACAATGGGGCCCGCCTCACGCTCCGTGGCAAGGGAGACGAGGGCACGAATGGAGGTCCTGCGGGCGATCTGGTTCTTTTCATCTCCGTCCGTCCTGACAAGTACTTCGTCAGGGAAGGGCAGGATGTCTATCTCCAGATCCCGATCTCGATAGCCCAGGCGACTCTTGGCGCGTCCATACTTGTACCGACCATCGAGGGAAATGATGTCTCGGTCGAGATCCCCGCCGGCATACAGTCCGGTACGATGCTCCGCCTGAAGGGCAAGGGCATACCAGTGCTTCAGGGCAGGGGGACAGGAGACATGTACCTGCGCGTCGTTGTGGAGATCCCTAAGCGCCTCTCGCTCAAGGCGAAGGGATTGATGAAAGATCTGGCATCCGAGCTGAAGGAGACAACCAAGCCGGAGCCTATGGAGTTCAGAGGCTGATGGGCGAGAAGGTATACGGGCATCACGCCATAGAGGAAGCTATAAAGAAGGCAGGTATGGGGTCCACCCTGTACATCGAGAGGACCAAGGCCGATAAGCTTGGATCCATGATCAGGGAAGCGCAGCTTACAGGCAAGATCGCAGTCCGAAAGGTCTCCCGGGATGAGCTTGAGCGGATGCTTCCAGGCGCTGATCTCCGTGGCGCCCTGCTTGATATGGGAGGCCCAAGGCGCGGCGCGTCAAGGCTGCAGGAGACAAGCATCGAGGAGTTCTGCTCCAGGCTAGGTGAGGAGGATAAGGCTCTTGTCCTGATGCTTGACGGCATAACCGATCCGCATAACCTCGGCGCCATACTCCGCTCGGCGGATCAGTTCGGCGTCGATCTCGTGGTGATCCCGGAACGCCGCTCTGTACAGGCCAATGAGACCGTTGTCCGCGTCTCCTCCGGTGCCGCCCAGTATGTCCCTATAGCGGTTGTCCCTAATCTCACGCGCGCGATGACCCAGCTCAAGGACAATGGATTCTGGGTCTATGGCGCGGATATGGCAGGAGAGTCCTCCTATACCATAAAGCTCGCGTCAAGGAGCGTCATAGTGATGGGCTCTGAGGGAGATGGGATGTCACAGCTTGTGAGGAAGAACTGCGATCACATCGTCTCGATACCGATGAGGGGGCATATAGACTCGCTCAACGTGTCTGTCGCCGCCGGCATCCTTCTCTATGAGGCCAGGCGCGTCGATCAGGAGAAGTAGGCGTTCCCGATATCCTCTCGGTACCAGAGATTCTGGAATCTCTTTTTTTCTATCAGGTCGTAGGCCTGCCGGTTCGCTTCCTGCAGGTTGCGGCCCTTGCCGACTATCGTTATGTTCCTGCCGCCTGTGGTTATCGCCTTGCCATCCTTGTCCTGGATAGCCCCGATGAACACGTTGGGGTAGTCCAGAAGTGGCTCCATCAGCCTAGCGTCTATCCCCTTTATCTCCTTCCCTGTCTTCGGATACAGAGGGTATCCCTCTGACGCGAGCACGACAGCCACGGTGCACATGTCGGAGACATCCAGCTCCATCGTGTTTATCCTGTCGCATCTCATGGCGTCGAGTATGGAGATCAGGTCCGTGCGGATCAGCGGGACCATGGCCTGCGTCGCCGGGTCGTTGAGCCTCACGTGGTAATCAACGAGATATGGCTCCCCGTCCTGCCTTATCATCATGGATAGGGTCAGCACGCCCTTGTATGAGAGCTGCTCCACCTTCATCCCGTATAACGTCGGCTCTATTATCCTCTCCCTTATCTTTCCCTTGAGCCTCTCGAGCATCGGGACCGGGCATATAGCGCCCATGCCGCCTGTAGGCGTGTTGTCCTCGGCGCTCTTATGCATGTAGTCGCTCGTCACGGGCAGCGCGAGATAGCCATTCCTGTCGACAAGCAGCGTGCATGTCGCGGGAGTCCCGTCTATGCATTCCTCCAGAAGGACATTTCCCTTCGGGAACAATGTCGAGGCGAAGTCCATCAGGGCCTCGGTATCGTTTGACGATAGCATTATGCGGGAAGGCGACACGGAGTTGCTCTTGATTATGAACGTCTCGCCCTTATGCTTATCGAGGTATTTCCTGAGCTCTTCCGGCTTGGAGAAGAATGACCCCCTTGGAACGGGGATGTTATGCCTTGCGGAGAAGGCTCTTGAGAATGATCTGTCGCCCTCGAGCTTAAGGGATCCTGAAGGGGCTCCGAATGTCTCTATTCCCCTGTCATTGAGGTATTTCACGACTCCCGTGAATAAAGGAGCCTCTGTCCCTATGAATACGAAGTCAATCCTGTTGTCGACGCAGGCCTGATAGACATCGCCAGGGTCGGCGATGTTCACAGATGGGAGATTTGTCGCGAATCTCTCTGTGGCCAGGTTGCCCGGAGCGACGAACAAGGCTGAGAGGAAGCAACTCTTGCTGAACCACCATGCGATAGCGTGGTCCTTGGCTCCTGAACCTAAGAGCAAAACCCTCATAATTGACTCCTTTTAATTAAACGCTACCACACCGAAATTGGAAAATCAAAGAAAATCGCGAAAAAGGGGGAGGGCTAGATGAGGGACAGAAGCACCTCCTTCATCTCGTTCAGCGTCGCTGCCCGGCCGATTCCTGCCTTGGCTCTGTTAGCGCCCTGTATGCCCTTTATATACGCCATAAGCTGTTTCCTCATCTCCCTGCAGGCGATGTTCTCCCCATAGAATGAGACAGCGAGTGAGAGATGCCAGAGCGCGGTCTCGACCCTTTCCTGCACAGATGGGACAGTGAACGTTCCCTTTTCCATATATTCCCTTGCCTGGCGGAATATGAAGGGATTCCCGATTGCGCCGCGGGCGAACATGACGCCGTAGAGCCCATAGTCCTCGATGAGAGAGCGCGCGTCCTCCGGGGTGAAGATATCGCCAGAGCCATATATGAGGACATCATCTCCCCTGAAATGCTCCGCAAGGATCCTGAACGCGCTTCTGTCCGCCACGCCTGAGTAGCCCTGCGCCCTTGTCCTTGCATGCAGCGTTATGATTCCTGCCCCCGCCTTCACGGCCTCCTCGGCGAACTCTATGTAATTGATCGATGAGCTGTCCCAGCCAAGGCGGAACTTCACCGATACAGGGATGGCTACGGCGCTCTTTATCGTGCGAACTATATTCCCGATCTCCTTCGGGTTGCGCATGAGCGCGGAACCTGCGCCAGTCTTGACCACCTTCGGCACGGGGCATCCGCAGTTTATGTCTATCACCGAGGGATCATGGGATAAAAGGCGTTCCATGCACCTTCCGACAGGGTCTGCAGATGGCGCGAATATCTGCATGACGAGCCTGTCCTCTCCAGGATAGCGCTCCAGAAGCCCCTCTGTCTTCTCCCCGCCTCGGGCAAGCCCTTCAGCGCTTACCATCTCCGTGACAGCCCCATCCGCGCCAAGGGAGCGCGCGACCATCCTGAAAGCCTTGTCCGTATAGCCCGCGAGAGGCGCGAGCATAAGCGGCCCGACGATATTCCTAGCATCTTCGCTCATGCTCGGATAGTATCCTATCTCTTGCTAATTTGCCACCTACGTGTTAGCTTCGGATAGTATGAAGCAGAAGACAGCGGAACAGGGCGACGACTACGCATATGTTTATGTCGTGAAGAATCCGGCATCGAATGATATATCATTATGCGCCTGGGACAGTGTCCTCTATGGCGGCACTCCCATAATGTACGAGACGAGGTTCGGCCTTGATCTCGGCATCGTCATAGGCGCGGCCCCCAAGCCTGATTCTGTCTATGTCCCTGGCTGCAGCTCCGTCCGTGGCGCCTGCCTCCATTTCGGGGAGGAGGATGAGGATGATGGCTATCAGGCGGATGCCGATGAGCACCAGTGCAACTCCTGCCTCCACTGCCAGATCGCCAAGGATCCAGAGAAGATGAAGGTCGATGGCGACGTGACCTGGATCGATCACCTCGCGACTCCTTCCGAGATGGCCCGCTACGCGGAGAACGCGGAGAAGGAGGAGTACGCCATAAGGATCTGCCGCGAGAAGATCAAGAAGCATAACCTCGACATGAAGCTTGTCACGACGCACTTCCTTCTTGGCGAGCCCAAGGTCATATTCTTCTTCACCGCCGAGCAGCGCGTTGACTTCAGGGAGCTCGTGAAGGACCTCGTGGCTGTATTCAGGATGAGGATAGAGCTTAGGCAGATAGGCGTGAGGGATGAGTCCAGGCTCATCGGAGGCCTCTCCGTATGTGGGCGCGACTACTGCTGTCACGCCATGACGCGCGAGATGGATCCTGTCACGATAAAGATGGCGAAGGAACAGAATCTCTCACTCAACAGCATGAAGATATCAGGGCCATGCGGAAGGCTTCTCTGCTGCCTCGCCTATGAGTATGACTACTATATGGAGGAGAAGGCCTCCTGCCCGCCTGAAGGGACAAGGATAAAGATAGAGCATGAGCTCTGGAGGGTCACGGAGATCAACATACTCTCCCATACGATAACCCTCACCGCGAGCGACGGGCGTACCATCACCGTCCCGGCCGATGAGGTCAGCTTCAACAGCAACACAGGCTACTGGGAGCTCTCAGAGGAGTATCAGGAGGATCTCTTTTCCGCGGAATAAATGGCTTTTAAAGCACAGAATGGCATTTTCCTGTTACTTTCCATAAGACTCCATGCTAAAATAGCGTCAGGGATATTGTAATAGAAGGACACTGAAATATATGTTCACTATCGCAATCTGTGATGACCACGAGGTCCAGCTAAAGCTTATAGGTGAAGCTGTGGATAGGTATTTCGCGGCTTCTTCGCACCTGACGTATGAGGTCAGCGCGTTCTCTGACCCCTCCGCCTTCCTGGAGAGCCTGGAGGCTTCCGGCGGCTGGGATATCGTTATCCTTGACGTCTGCATGCCCGGCATGCTGGGCACATCGCTCGCGCGTGGAATAAGGCAGAGGCATGACAGGACTGAGATAATCTTCCTCTCCGTCTCCAGGGAATACGCTGTCGACGCGTTCTCGGTGAACGCCGTCCACTACCTTATGAAGCCGTTCTCCCAGGATGATTTCAATGAGGCGATGAACCGCGCCGTGTCCGCGTTCCTCGCGATAAAGCCCCGCAAGCTGCTGCTGCAGATAGGCAATGGAACGGTGAAGGCCGTTGATATCGAGGATATACTGTATATCGAGAGCGTCGCCTACCGCCGTGTCGTCCATACCGCGGACGCGATCTATGAGGAAGCCCGCATGACGCTGGCGAAGCTCGAGGAGAAGCTGGAGGAGCTCTCTCCAGGGCAGTTCATCCAGCCTTATAGGGGATATATCGTCAATCTCAGCGCGATAAAGACCATATCCACAGACCGCATCGTCATGCAGAACGGGGATTCGATCATAATAAAAAGGGGAGATTTCAGAAGGCTCCGCGAGCAGTTCTTCCAGTGGTCATTCAAGGCTAAGGATTCCGTATGACTATCCTCATCTTCTTCGTGCGCGTGTACGTGCTCATGGCCGCGCACGCCATGACGCTTTGCCTTATGTCCGAGACCAAGGAGAGGATCAGATATCAGGGAAGGGCTTATCTCCTGTCCTATCTCATCTTCTGCCTCGTCTTCACCGCGCTCTTCTCCATATCCGCGACGGCCAGGTCTGTCAACTTCCTCTACGCCCTGTCGCTTATGGCCTATCTCGTCTTCTTCCTCGCGGTCTCTTCGGGGCCCTGGCTGAAGAACCTGTTCCTCTTCATGGCCTACGCGACATACTTCACCCTCGCGGTCGGCTGGGCGCGGTATATAAGCTATTTCTTCCCGTCGCATCCGGATATGAGCATGTTCATCATCCGCAACGTCCTTTCCCTGGCATATATCATCACGCTTCTCGCCAAGGTCAGGAAATACATGATCGAATGCACCGATGGGATAGATTCCGGATGGCTGCCTCTCGCCGTGTTCTCCACCCTCTCGTCGGCGATCGTGCTAGGGGAGGTCCTCTATTACTATGATGACATAGATTTCGTGCAGATCGGATCCATGACGCTGTTCCTGACATCCGCGTTCATCGTCGGCTTCAGCATGGTCATGCATCTTCGCCGCGAGATCGATATGAAGGAGATGGAAGCGCGGCAGGAGATCATCATAAAGGAGCTGGAGAATGAGAAGGAGGCCCTTGAGAGCATGAGGCGCTACCACCATGACATACGCCATCACGCCGCGGTGATGCGTGAGTATCTCGAGGATGGTGACATTGAGGGCGCGAAGGAGTACCTTATGCAGTTCTCGGCCTCCGTCGATCGCTATGCCAGCCCGTCATGGTGCGAGGACAGGGTCGCCAATGCCGTCATAAGGTCCTTCGCCCGCAGATGCAGGGACAAGGGCATAAGCTTCACGTTCGACGGGGATATCCCGGACCGCCTGCCGCTCTCCGAGCCCGAGACCGGATGCGTGCTGTCCAATCTCCTCGATAACGCCATCGCCGCCGCGGGGGATGGCTCCGGCTTCATCTCGATATCCTCCTTCGAGAAGGGATGCTCGCTGCTGCTTGAGATCAGGAACAGCATCGCTGGGGATATCATCTGGGATGGAAGCGTGCCGCACTCGCATAGGAGCGGGGGAGGCATAGGCCTGAGGAATGTCATGTCGATCCTTTCCTGCCATGGCGGGATGGTGAGGTTTTCCACCGAGGATGGGGTATTCATCACGCAGCTCGTGATACCTCTCTGAGACCCGTATTTCGGCTACTTTGCCTAAAGCATTGCGTGGCAAAGTGTTGACTACAAATTCTCTTTATGATAATTTCTTTAATCGCTGTCATATCAAGACAGCAGTTTGATTGTAATAACTTCATTTAATGGAAATGTTTGGAGGAATAAATGTCTAATCAGTCCGCAAAGAAGAGAGAGCGTCAGGAAGCAAAGCGCCGCCTTCGCAACCGCGCAGCAAAGAGCACGATGCGTACAGCGATCAAGAAGTTCAACGCTGCAGTAGCAGCTGGCGATAAGGCAGGAGCCGCGGATGCTATGGCTCTCAGCTGCAAGCTTCTCGATAAGGTCTCTGGAAAGGGCATCATCCACAGGAACACAGCTGCAAGGAAGAAGAGCAGGCTCGCACACGCATATAACAAGATGGTCTGATCGATCTATCTTTTCGGGAGTTTACCATGGATCAGAAACTGACTAAGGCCACTATCATTGAGAATATACATCAGAAGCTCGGCCTGAATCGTACGGATATCCACCAGGTCATAGACGAGCTTTTCGAAGAGATCAAGGATGGGCTTAAGGACAATCGCGTGATCGAGCTCCGTGGATTCGGTACGTTCGAGGTCCGCATCAGGAAGGGCCGTGAGAAGGCCCGCAATCCCAAGACTGGTGATGTCGTGTCCGTCGATAGGCATGGCGTCGCTCTCTTCAGGGCCGGAAAGGAGCTGAAGGATTTCGTCTGGGATATCACAGGCGGCAAGGACGAGGAATAACAACCTTGGAAGGTACAATTCTAGATTATACCAAAAGAAGAAGCCTCAGGACCCTAGGTTCTGAGGTTCTTGCTTTGCTTTTCTCCGCGTTCTTCCTTTCGATCGCGTCCCCGGGCTTCATGTCCGAGCGCGGCATATGGATCCTGGCATTCTTCGCGCTCATCCCCCTATTCGCGGTCGTGAGGAACACGTCGTGGAAGGTCGTGGGGGGCTATGGCTTCCTCTTCGGCTTCGTCTATTACATATTCTTCGCGTACTGGCTCAAGGGGTTCCATGCCCTGGCCATACTCCTCATACCTATAATCAACGGGCTGGAGACTTTGGTCCTCTTCTTTGCCCTCAAGGCCGCGGACTCATTCTTCAGACGCTTCGGCTGGGTCGCGCAGAGCGTCATCTGGGTCGCGTATGAGTATCTTTCCGAGAGCTGGTTCGCGGGATTCCCGTACGGCAATATAGCGTACGCGTTCTACAGCGTCCCGCTTCTGACGCAGATCGCGGATATAACGGGGATCTGGGGCGTCACGTTCCTTGCCGTTGTACCGCAGGCGTTTCTGGGCCGCTATCTCATGGATGCCCTTTCCCGCCGCGCGCCGGCCTTCCGCCAGTTCATCATGTCAAACATCGTGCCCTTGGCCATATGGGCCGCGCTTATGGTCCTCACTCTCATCTATGGCGCCGTGAAGATCGGCGAATGGAGAGGCAAGGAACCGGATAGGGTATGGGATGTCGTGGCGGTGCAGCATAACCATGACTCCTGGAAGGGCGGATACATGACCTATCTGCACAACTTCAACAACCTGCGCCGCCTCACGCTTGAGGCGATGGCCGCGACCGATCCGGATATAGTCATATGGAGCGAGACCGCGTTCGTGCCGTCCGTAGCCTGGCATACCAAGTACTCTGTCGAGGGCTCGGGATACGAGGCTACAGCCGCCATGGTCGATGATTTCGTGTCGTTCGGCTCTAATCTCGGAGTGCCTCTCGTGACCGGCAACCCTGAGGGCATCATAAAGGATCCGTCCCTTCCGCCGATCCTTGAGGATGGCTCCACGAACAGGACTGACTACAATACCGTGATCCTCTTCGATGATGGGGAGATCAAGGAGACATACCGCAAGCAGCATCTCGTGCCGTTCACGGAGCACTTCCCATATGAGAAGGAGCTTCCATGGCTTTACAATCTCCTGCTCGCCAATGATTACCAGTGGTGGGAGCAGGGCGACGAGCCGGTGGTCTTCGAGGCCGATGGCGTGAAGTTCTCCACTCCTATATGCTTCGAGGACACGTTTGCCGATATAAGCGCGGGATTCGTCGCCAACGGCGCTGATGTCATCCTCAATATGTCGAATGACAACTGGTCAAAGCGTGTCTCCGCGGAGATGCAGCACGCGGCGATGGCCTCGTTCAGGAGCATCGAGACAAGGAAGTCAACGATCAGGGGCACCAACAGCGGCATCACCTGCCTCATAACCCCGGAGGGAACGAAGCATGATGAGATGGTTCCGTTCGAGATGGGCTGGAAGCTCTATCATGTGCCCGTGTTCACCCATGAGAGCAATCCTGACACGTTCTTCGTCCAGCATCCGAACCTCTTCGCGCGCGTGGCCTCATACGCGTCGGCGCTGCTCCTCGTGGCGGGCGCCGTGCTGAAGATCATGGAGAAGGCGAGGAAGAGATGAAGGCCAGCTTTATCATAATCGGCACGGAGCTCACGCGCGGGATAATCCAGGATAGCCATGGATCCCTGCTTTCCAAGGAGCTCACGCACATGGGCGTCCATGTGTCCGAGATCGTCATCGTCCCTGATGATGGCAGCATCGAGAAGATACTCGAGGCCCTCATGCGCAGCAATGATGTCGTGATAATCACAGGAGGCCTCGGGCCGACTTCCGATGACATGACGCGTCCCGTGATCGCCGAGGCTGCCGGTGTTGGCCTCGTGAGGAATCCCGAGGCGTGGTCATTCCTACTTGGCCGCCTTGGGGACAAGGCCTACGGAGCGAACGAGCGCCAGGCCATGATTCCCGAGGGCTTCTCCATCATCGAGAACAGGAATGGCACGGCTCCCGGGTTCTATGGCTATGGCAACGGTACGCTTCTCATCTCCCTTCCAGGCCCGCCTCGCGAGATGACCCCCATGCTCTATGACAGCGTGCTTCCTCTTCTTCGCGAGAAGCTTGACCTTCCGGAGGCCGAGAGGGATGAATACACCTCGTTCATAACCGCCGAGGCTAAGCTGGAGGAGCTTTGCGGGGAGGCTGACAGTGCGCTTGATTGGGGAACGAGGTTCCAGGATTACAGGATATCACTATATGTCTCCGGAAAGACGAGGAAGGAGCGCGATGAGGCTATCGGAAGGCTGAGGGAGCGTGTAGGCGCCCTTCGCCTGGTTGACGGGAACACCGATGCCCTTTCCATGGCGATAGGCTCTCTCAGGAGCCATGGTGCGACAGTGTCCGTGGCTGAAAGCTGCACGGGAGGACTTCTGTCCATGCTCCTTACTGAGCGGCAGGGCGCCTCTGAGTATATGCTTGGCTCCGTCACTTCCTACGCCGCGGCGGTGAAGATGAACGTCCTTGGCGTGAGCGGGCGCGTCATAGATGAGGAGGGCACGGTCTCTTCCGGATGCGCTGAGGCCATGGCCGATGGCGTGAGGAGGCTCACCGGCTCTGATTACTCCGTTTCCGTCACTGGCGTCGCCGGCCCTGATAAGGACGAGGGCAAGGATGTCGGTACTGTGTATATCGGGCTATCAGGGAAGGACAGGGAGACCGTGTCGGTGCTCTTCCGCTTCACGTCCTGGGGGCGCGCGTCCATACGGCGCAAGGCGGCGACCGCGGCCCTTATCCTCCTTTCGGCGTATATCGAGGGCGAGGACGCGAAGGCCATAGCGGAGAGCTGGGGATATATCTGAGACTGTGATGGCAGGCATATCGCGCCTGCCTTGCCATAGGGCGTTGACTTGCTTTATCGATGGTAATAAGATGCAGGTGTTAATGATTTGGCCCTTACGGGCATTTCCAAGAAAGATAACCTAATTCAGAATCTGGAGCAATTTTAATGTCAGACTACATTGACGAGAATGATGGCGTGCCATCAGAGCCATCTGCCGAAACGGCGGCTGAGCCAGTAGCCAAGTCCCCAAGGGGAAGAAAGCCAAAGGCTGCATCAGAAAGCCCGAAGAGGAAGATAACGATAAAGAAGCGCACCCGTGTCACGGTCCGCAAGCAGAACGATGATGCCGCGTCTCCTGCAGAGACAGCAGCCGCGGAGGACGCGCCTGAGGTGCAGGAAGAGCCGGCGTTCATCCCGGAGAGCGTGGAGGCGGATGCCGCTGCTGACGCTCCCGCGCCTGAAGAGGCCTCCATCATACCTGAGGACATGGCTCCAGGCGTCGCTGGCGCTGCCCCGGCCGAGGAGGAGGCCCCGGAAGCCGAGGCGAAGAACTATCCAGCGGAGAAAGCCGACAGGGACTATAGGGGACACCGCGACAAGAGGATGAAGAACGGCAAGAACAGAAGGGCCGTGGAAGAGCTTCCTCCTGAGATCAACATCGATGAGCACCCGGACGCTCCGCGCCTTTACATATCCGTGCTGACGGCCCTGCATCTTGATCAGCTCAGGGACAGGGCGAGGGAGGCGGGAATCCCGGAGGATGTCATACTCGACTGCCGCAAGCAGGATCTCATCGCCAAGATGCTTCGCCTCCATTCCGCGTCCGGCGGCGCCTTGTTCGTCGAAGGCGTTCTCGAGGTCCTCCAGGACGGCAGTTTCGGCTATGTCCGCTACGCCGTGAACAACTACCTGGCGGGAACCGAGGATGTATATATATCTGCGTCGATCATCAAGGCAGTGGGCCTCAAGACCGGTGATTTCATATTCGGCCAGATCAGGGCGCCTCGCGAAGGCGAGAAGAGCGCCGCTGTGATCCGCGTGCTGAAGGTCAACGGCGAGGAGCCGAAGATGGCCAAGGTCCGCGCCCCGTTCGATTCCCTCACGCCTATCTTCCCTGATGAGAGGCTTCATCTCGAGACTATCCTCGATAAGAGCGACGCTACCGATCTCTCGACGCGCGTCGTCGATCTCTTCTGCCCGATCGGCAAGGGACAGCGCTCGCTGATAGTCGCCCCGCCACGCACGGGAAAGACCGTCCTCATGCAGAAGATCGCCAATGCGATAACAGCCAACCACCCTGAGGTCACGCTTATCGTCCTCCTTGTCGATGAGAGGCCTGAGGAAGTGACGGACATGTCCCGCAACGTGAAGGGCGAGGTCATCGCGAGCACGTTCGACGAGCAGGCCCAGCATCACGTGCAGGTCGCGGAGATGGTCATAGAGAGGGCGAAGAGGCTCGTGGAGTACAAGAAGGATGTCGTCATACTCCTTGATTCCATCACGAGGCTGGCGAGGGCATATAACCAGACTGTGCCCGCCTCGGGCAAGATCCTCTCCGGCGGCGTCGACTCAAACGCGCTTCATAAGCCCAAGAGGTTCTTCGGAGCGGCGAGGAACATAGAGGAAGGCGGTTCGCTGACGATCATATCAACGGCTCTCATCGAGACGGGATCGAGGATGGATGAGGTCATATTCGAGGAGTTCAAGGGCACTGGAAACAATGAGATCGTCCTTGACAGGAAGATGGCCGATAACCGCCGCTTCCCAGCGATAAACATCAAGAAGTCCGGAACGAGAAGGGATGACCTGCTGCTCTCGGAGGATGTCAGGTCCCGCGTGTACCTTCTCCGCACAGCCTTCGGCAACCTTGACGATATGGATATGTCCGTGAGCATCATTGACAAGATGAGGAAAACAAACAACAATAAGGAGTTCCTCGACTCGATGAACGCGCCGGCGAGGATGGTTTGAGATCCCTTGCCTGTGAAAGCAGGCGATATTACATAATTCGGAGGAAAGAAAGATGAAGAAGAATATCCATCCTGAGTACACTCTCCAGGAAATCCATTGCTCATGCGGCAATGTGATCAAGACGAAGTCCACCGCGAAGAACCTGCATGTTGAGATCTGCTCAGCATGCCATCCGTTCTTCACAGGCACGCAGAAGCTCGTTGACACGACAGGCCGTGTCGAGCGCTTCAACAAGAGGTACAACAGAAGCACGAACAACTAAGCGTGCGGAGGTATGCATATTGGAAGGCAGGATGATCGTCCTGCCTTTCTGCTTTTCTATGCGGAGGAGATCCATGATAGGCAAAGTCAGCCACGGCGTGCATTTTGATGCGGCGTATCGCCTTGCTATCGCCGCGCTTGCATCATCTGCTTCCTATTCTCTATAATCTCTCCGAAAGGTGTATTGATGGACGGCACAGCAAAAGCACATCAGGGAGAATATGGGGCGGAACCTGGCGTTCTCGTGGAGGTTCCGCAGGTCACTACGCTGCTTGGAGCCTTTGCCGAATACTGCAGTGGCTATGCTCTGATGAGCACCAATGATCATGGCCTTCGCGTGGCCCTGACGCGGCGAGATGACAATACGGTAAGGGTGTTCAACGCCACGAAGGGGGAGCGCAAGAAGTTCCAGCTTTCCGCCCTCAAGGAGCGCAAGGAGGATAAGTGGGCTGCCATCGTCAAGGCTGTCTGCCAGTGCCTGCTCTCATCCGAGCTCCCTATCTCCGGATTCGATATGACATTCAAGGGGCAGAGCGCCAGCGCCGACGCTCCCTCGATAACGGCGGCAATAGTCTCCGGCATGATCTATGGCCTCAATTCGCTTTTCTCGCTTGGCCTTGACGCCAACAGGATGATGAGGCTGAGCTTCGGCGCCAATAGATACATCACGAGATATGGCTCAAGGCTCCGTGACCTTGTGACTCTCTTCACGGCCGAGCAGGGGAGGATAATCTTCTTCAACCTCGAGTCCTATGATTATGAGGTCTTTGACTATCCTTTCACGGCCAGCGGCGGGGTCGGATCCTACTTCATAGACTGCTCACTGCCGGAGGATGAGCTCTCGGCGGAGGTCGAGATATTCAGGGAGAACTGCGTGAAGGCGGCGAAGATGACCAAGGAGGCCCTCCCTTACGGGGAGAAGCTCAACGGGCTTACCGAACGCGGCATCAGGCATCTCCATCTTCCGCTTCCCGAGGATCTCAAGAGGACGATAAGCTTCGTCGTCGAGGATTCCGCGTTCGCCCGGAAGGGGCTTGACGCGATAAAGTCAGGCGACGCGACGGCATTCGGCAAGATATTCGCCGCGGAGCAGAGGAATATATCCGAGCTGGCTGACCTTACTTCCCCTGAGGTGGAATGGCTTGTCAGGAGGGGCGTGGAGGTAGCTGGCGTCAAGGGGATCACGGAGATATCGGTAGGGATATCCGGGACGCTTGTGGCCCTTATAGAGAAGGATGCCGTGGAGCTTTACGGCAAGCAGCTTGAGGAGTATGAGAGGATATTCGGCTTCCATCCGATAATGCGCGAGTACGTGCCTTCAAGCGGGCTGAGGATAATAGGACCTGATGAATATCCTTCTCTCTAATGATGATGGCTATGAAGCCCTTGGCATAAATGTCCTGGACAGGGTGCTGTCCGGATCCCATGAGGTGACTGTCGCGGCTCCTGACAGGGAGCAGAGCGGCAAGTCCCATTCGATGACGATACAGGGACGCGTGCGGGTGACTGAGTATGGCCCAAGGCGCTTCCATGTCTCAGGCACTCCGGCGGACTGCATAATATACAGCCACAGATGCTCGCTGTTCCCCGTCCAGCCTGATATCGTGATAGCTGGCATAAACCATGGCTACAATCTCTCCGCAGATATCGTGTACTCAGGCACGTGCGCCGCGGCGCGCCAGGCCGCGTTCTATGGCATGAAGGCCATCGCCCTATCCGCGGAGGATGGATGCGGCGAGGAGACATTCGAGAAGGCCGCGCGCTTCGTGCTCGATAACCTTGACTCATTCTCTTCCGTGATACGTCCCATGACCTTCCTCAACATAAACGTCCCATCCTCGTTCAGCGGTGGCTGGGAGAAGGGCGGGATAGGCTTCGTGCGCTATCTTGATGATATCTCAGTGGTCAGTGAGGACGGGCCGGTGAAGGAGCTTGAGATAAGGGGATGCGAGTTCCATAGGTTCCCGGCGGAAGGCGAGTACAGGGCCGATTATGAGATATGCCGCTCGGGTCTGGCGTCCGTGACGCTCGTTGACGTCCTTCCGCATTATTCATCCGCCATGGACAGCCTTTCGCTATGAGGTGGGAGGATATCTGCAGGCGCTGCTCGCTATGCTGCTATGAGCGCACGTCCTTTTCAGACGAGGTGGTCATAAACAAGTCCTCCCCATGCCGATTCCTGGATGTATCGACAGGGCTCTGCTCCGTGTACGCCGATCGCTTCAGGCTCTGTCCCGAGTGCTCCAAGGTCACGCTGTGGGATGCTGTCGCGGGGGACGCGCTCCCTCCTGGCTGCGCTTACATCGAATGGGCGAGAAGGCATCACATAAGGCTTCGCCGTGACAAGAGGGCCGTGGTTGAGGAAAGCCTCTAGCGGAGGTTGACCACAAGGGTCAAAGCTAATATTTTACGGATGAGGCAAAATATGGATAGATATGTCTACCTTGATAACAACGGCACGACACGCATGGCTGATGAGGTTGTCTCGTTCATCCATGACAATGACGCGCTGTATGGCAACGCTTCCAGCATGCACTCGATAGGGCGGCAGGCTTCAAGCGGCATAGATTGGGCGAGGGGGGAGATCGCTTCCCTCATCGATGGCGATAAGAGCGGCGTGGTCTTCACGTCCGGGGCCTCGGAGAGCAACAACACAGTCTTCTCCATCTTCCGTGACCTCATAGACGAGGGAGAAAAGCGCGATCGGATCGTGACCACCACAGTGGAGCATCCCGCGACGATCGAGACCGTGAAGTATCTCAAGGCGAAGGGCTATAGGATCGACCTCTGCCCTGTCGATAGGATCGGCCGCGTCATCCTCTCCGAGATGGAGAAGCTCATTGGCGATGATACCGCCTTGGTTTCCGTTATGCTTGGCAACAATGAGACCGGGACCATCCAGCCGGTTAGGGAGATCGCTGCCATGGCCCACGCGAAAGGCGCCTATATGCACACCGACGCGACTCAGGCTATCGGCAAGATACCGGTATCGGTGAAGGACCTGGATGTCGATTACCTCTCACTCTCAGGCCATAAGTTCTATGGACCGAAGGGAGTTGGCGTGCTGTACGCTCGCCCCGGCGTCCCTCTTGCCCCGTTCGTCCATGGCGGGCATCAGGAAGGCGGAATGAGGGCAGGGACATACAACAACCAGGCCATCTTCGGCATAGGCAAGGCCGCCGAGCTCGCCCGCACCTCGATAAAGGAAGAGCATGACAGGCTCTGGGCCATGAGGGAGGCGCTGAGGAAGGGAATAGAGGAGAGGATACCCGACGTGGTCATCAATGGCTCGAATGACGAGTCGCTGTGCCTGCCGGGGACGCTGAATGTCTCGTTCCCGAGAGCGGAAGGGGAATCCATACTCCTTTATCTGGATCTCGAGGGGATAGAGGTATCTACAGGATCCGCCTGCGCGACGGGATCGCTCGAGCCAAGCTACGTGCTTCTCGCCTCGGGCCTTCCCGTTGAGATCGCGCATGGCTCTGTCCGCTTCTCGTTCGGACGCTATAACACGATGGAGGATGTCGACTACGTGCTCGAGAAGCTTCCTCCCATCATCGAGAGAATAAGGAATATGAGCACAAGGAAGGCGTGATATGGCAAGCTTCATGGCGGATTGGGTATATACGGATACGGTAAAGGATCACTTCATGAATCCACGCAACCTCTGGAAGGAGGGCGAGGATTTCGAGCCGGATGGGGTCGGGGAGGTAGGCTCCCTCGCCTGCGGCGATCAGATGAGGGTCGGCATACAGGTCGAGAACGGCAGGATCAAGGCCCTGAGATGGCTCACGTATGGCTGCGCGTCGGCAATCGCGTCGACATCGATGATGAGCGAGATCGCGATCGGCATGACGCTTGAGGATGCCTATCATATAACGCCGGAGAAGATCACGGATGCCCTTGGCGGGCTTCCTGAGCATAAGTTCCACTGCTCTGTCCTCGGGGACAAGGCGCTGAGGGCCGCGATCGATGACTATCTGGAGAGGAACGGCATCGAGAATAAACTCAAGAGCAGCACGGCGAAGGTCATCTGCGAGTGCAGGGGCGTGACTGACCAGATGATCGAGGATCTCGTGAAGAATGATAAGGTAAGGAACTTCGATGAGCTCCAGGAAGCGACCGGATGCTGCACCGCATGCGGGAAGTGCCGCTCTAGGATAATGGATGAGCTTAACGAGTTCCTGCACATCTACGGCAAATGATAAGCGCGTACAATGACATGGTCCGTGACGCGCTCTATCCCAAGAAGCGCGTCCTGACCAAGCGCAACAAATCACTCAAGATCGCGGAGCCCCGTGGATTCTCCCCGGATGAGATCAGGGCCCTGCGCCGCCGCCTCAAGCTATCGGTGGGCATGTTCGCCTCGCTTTTCGCTGTCTCGGACAAGACCGTCGAGGCCTGGGAAGCTGGCACGAACGTTCCCTCGGGCCCCGCGTTGCGCCTGATGTCGATGATTATCGTCTACCCTGATATCCTCGTGGATACCAGGACGTTCTACGAGACTGCCGACTAGAGGGCGCCGTATATCGAGCCGCCGATGAATTCCCTGAGTATGGAGTCAGGGGGGACATCCGATGGGGGAGCGGGATATATAAGCTCCAGGAAGTCCAGAAGGCGGCGCGCGAGGGTGTAGGCATCACCGTTCTCCTTCCTTACCGAGCGAAGAAGGGGGATAGCCAAAGGCGCGAGGACCGCGAGCTCGTATTCAAGCGAGCTGTTTATCATGACATCGGCGTTGTTCTGGAATGGGAAGATGTTGTTCTTCTCTCCACGCTCCACGCTAGGCCAGCGCGTGAGCGTCTCGACAGCGTCCAGCCCCCTTGTCCTGTTGTCCCTGACCATGCGCCTCAGTATCCTGTTGTCCGTGGTGCTTATCCTTGAGCGTGAGTCCAGGTTCACCTGCGTGAGCGCCGATATGTATATCCTGTAGCTCGCTTCCTTCGGGAAGTCTGGGCATAGCTCTGGATTGAGGCCATGGATGCCCTCGATTATGAGTACGGTGTGCTCATTCATCCTTGACGCCTCCTCATCGAATAGCGTCTTCTTGCTTCGGAAGGAATGCCTCGCGAGGCGCACGTCCTTTCCGGCAAGCAGGTCCGAGAGCTGCTTCCTGAAAAGCTCCAGGTTGAGGGACTCCAGCACCTCGAAATCCTTGTTCCCGTCCTCATCAATGGGGATCTTGTCACCTTCATGGTAATAGTCGTCCAGGGATATCCTCATGCATTCATATCCATAGGCTATGAGCTCATCCGTGAGCTTCATCGAGAACGTTGTCTTTCCAGACGAGGATGGGCCTGCTATGAACACGGCCTTCACCTTGTCCCTTCGCCTGATGTCCTCCGCCGCGTCGGATATCCTCTTTCTCTGCAGCGTCTCCGATAGCCTTATCGTCTCCGGAAGCGTCCCGTCTGCGATCTTCCTGTTCAGGTCTCCGAGGGACTCGATCGACAGGATCCTCGCGAACTTCTTGTTCTCCTGGAAGACGGAGAAGAGAAGG
Organism: uncultured Spirochaetaceae bacterium; assembly: GCA_944389275.1. Taxonomy (GTDB): domain Bacteria; phylum Spirochaetota; class Spirochaetia; order Sphaerochaetales; family Sphaerochaetaceae; genus Ornithospirochaeta. Next base: position 33,726 of record CALXLT010000052.1, on the reverse strand, counting down.
GGATTGTCCGAGAATGGCTTTATCGTGAATGGATCGCGGGACTGGGGATAGCGCAGCAGAAGCCCATCCTCATATTCCCGTAGCTCCCATCTCTCAAGATACCCCGCGGATGGCAGGAGAGGCTCGTAATACACCTCCATGCACTCCCCGAGGCGCGCGAAGCGGTAGGATCCGTCGTTTATCGTTGACAAGAGGCTCTCTGTCTCGGTAAGGAGATGCTCCTTGGAGTATGCCAGCGCCTCCTCCGCGGTGAGCTCCACGATCTCGAACGGTATGTCCTTCTCGATCGCGGAACGCATGACCTCCTCGAGCCTGTCCCTGTCGCCCTTCCTTCCATCCCTGTATCTGAAGTAATAGCCATCACCGAGGCTATGGCCGATTATGAGCGTGCGTTCCGGGGCGATGACTGACGTGGCGTAGGAAAGGAGGAAGCATAGGCTCTTCCGGTATGCCCTGAGCCCGTTTCGGGAGAACAGATGTATAGGCTTTATCTCCGCGTTCCCCTCAAGCCTCTCCGACAGCGATCTCGCTATGCCGTTCACAGCGGCGGCCACTATGGGATCCGAGTCATAGCCATGCTCTCCCTGCGCGGGGATGACTTCGGATATCCTTGAGCCTTTTAGGGCCTCTATTTCCTTTCCGTTTATCCTTATGGCGATCCTATCCATTCCTAAATGATAATAGCATCCAGTTCCAATATGCAAATTCAGGATGTGGATTTGCCGTGAACTTCCTTTTCTATCCAGCGGAGTATCACATCCTTCACGTAGGCTTTCTCCTCGGAAGAGAGTTCCCGTCCCTTAGGTATATGGTGCCACTTCTCAAGGCAGGAGCGGCAGCAGCAGGCCGTCGCGTGCTGGGCGATGAATACGGGATGCCCCCTCATGGGCGTCTGCCTGCCGTCGTTGGGGATCGAGGCCGGGACGAGGCGCTTATCGATGAAATCCTCGGCGTGGCGGCCTATCGTGTCCATTCCTTTCGTCCGTATGTAGTCCAGGTCCTTTTCCGATAGATGGAACCTCATCCTGAATGGCGATGAGGAGAGGCGCCTGGAAAGATCCGCCCATTGGCTTTCTGTCATGCCATGATTGTACCACCTTCGGAAAGGATGCTGTAAAGAAAGCTTCTTTGCTATATACTCATCAGAGATATGACGATTTTGGCGGCGGATCTCGATAACGATAGATATGAGCGCGTGGAGATGGACTCGGATCTTTCCGGCCTTGAGCTTGGCGCGTTTCTTTTCAGCGAATTCAGCAAAGGCGATCCGATCGTGATCATCCCGCCTCCTGCAGATTGCCTCCGCTTCTCTGGCTCGGCTGTCTTTTCCATCATCTATAAATCCCCGATCTCCGGCCGCATGAGCCTTTCCTATTCATCGTTCGCGCCAGGCCTTTCCCTGCGCCTTCTTGGCTATGATGCTGTCGTCGTGTCCGGCAAGGCGGGAAGCCTCTCTATGCTCTCTGTCGGCAGCGATGGCGCGGAGAGATCTGTTGCGGTGCAGTACAGCGGACTGAGCGCCTTGGCGTTCGAGGAAGCTGCAAGGAAGAATGTCGGAGACGTGTTCCTTTCCGTGGGGCGCGCCGCGGAGAACGGCGTCCTCTTCTCCTCGCTTCAGTCAGGCGGCCGCGAGCTTCAAGGCGCGGGGCTTGGCTACGTGTTCGCGTCCAAGAGGATAAAGGGAATCTCCTTCCCGTCATTCCCTCGCAAGGATCTCCTTGGAAGCGGCCATGAGGAGAGGCGGTGCCGCATGAGAATGGAGCGGGGGAGGATGGCGAAGAGGATCAGGAAGGAAGGCGGCGGGGTCTTCGTGGACGCGGCGCTCCGCCTTGGATGCCTTCCTGTCCAGAACTATTCCCTCAGATATGATCCACGGGCCTATTTCCTGGATGGCAAGGCGTATAACGAGAAATACGGGGTGTATAGGGAATCCTGCCAGGATTGCTTCTTCGCTTGCGCCAGGAGGCGTCAGGACAACACGCTTCTCCCGACCTGGAACGAGGCCGCGTCCCTTGGATCCTGCCTTGGGTTCTTCGATCCGGAGAATGTGTCGCGCGTTTCTGATGCAGTGAGGGAGGAGGGGCTTTCGGCGGTATACGCAGGTGCCGTTCTTGCCGCTATTTCCGCGGATAGGGCGCTTGGTGTCGATGAGTGCGTCTCCTGGGTGCATAGGATAGGAGAGGGGAAAGCCCCGTTCAGGACCCTTGATGATATACCTGGAGCCGTATGCATGGCCGATGGCTCCGCGTTATCCCTTGATCTCAGGGGCTCTTTCCCGCACGCCATCGCGGCCGCCTTCTCCATTCCTCTCAGCCTTGAGGCCTCTCTTCTCATGCCGCTGCGGCCGCTTGGCGTGAGGAGCTCCGCCGTAATGGCGCTGTATGAGAGCGTCTATTCTCTCTCCCTTATATCACTTGGTTATCCGCCGATGGCGTCCATCTCGGAATGGTGGGGGCGATTCCCTTCGTTCATTTATAACATCCCTGGGGCTGTTTCCGTCATAGCCCGCCTTTTCCGCGCGTTCGGAAGGAAGGGAAGGGATCTTCAGGAGAGCGGGCTTCGCCTGCTTTCGCTCTTCTCTTCCGGTCCTCACGCGCTGCCGGACGCCTTCACGCTCAATCCAGATAGCGCCGCCAGCAATAGCCGCACAGTGCCGTATACCCAGCTTGTGCAGGCTTATGAGGCCGAGAGGGACAGGCTTGAGATGACCGTTAGGTCAAGAAGGGAGAGAAGCGAGAGGCGGTCCTCCTCCAATAAAGCCGCCGTTGGGCCTTCCACTGAGCGCGGACGCGAGGGCGATCCCGGATTGACAAGGTAGATGCCTCCTTCCTTCGAGAGGCTTGGCACGTGCGTGTGCCCTGACACGAAGATATCCCCATCCGGTAGAGTGAAGTCATCGATCCACATCCTGTCTCCATGCGTGACCGTGATGCCGCGTCCATAGAGCCGCAGCGTCCTGTAAAGCGGCGGGAATGGCATGTCCATATATTCATAGAAGCGGTCGCAGTTGCCCCTCACGGAGATAAGCGAGCTCCAGAGCGGAGAAGGGAATGATGGGCATTGGTCACCTGCGGAGATGATCCCCTCGGCGTGGAGGCGATCCCTCGCCCTTTCTATCAGCCGGATGCCCTCGGCCGATCCATGGATATCAGAGACAATCAGGTATGGCATGGGAGAAGAGTAGCCTTTTGCGTCCGCATTGCCAATAAACGAAAAGCAAATTAATATGAAAACGAGGTATTTCCCATGGATCAGCGCACTCTCGTACTCGAAGATGGACATGACCTTTTCTACAGGGTCTGGGATGTCCCGGATGCAAAGGCCACGTTGCATATAAACCATGGCATGGCAGAGCATAGCCTTCGTTATTCCCGTTTCGCTTCATATCTCAACACGCTTGGGATCGCGGTATATGCTCAGGACCACAGGGGCCATGGCTATACCAAGGAAGAGGATGAGAAGGGATGGTTCGCCGAGCGTGATGGATGGAGGGTCGTCACAGCGGACGCGTGGGAGATCGATAAGGTGGTGACTCATGACCATCCTGATGTGCCTCATATCCTCTTCGGGCACTCGATGGGTTCCTTCATCTCCCGTGTCGTGCTCTCGGAGCATTCGCAGGCTTTCGCCGCTGCGGTATTCTGCGGCTCAGGATCCTCACAGGGCATCGTCGGGAAGGCCGGGAAGATCATCGCCGGGCGAAACGCGAGGAAATACGGCTCGAGGATGCCTGACCAGCTTTTCGAGAAGATAGCGTTCGGGTCGTATATCAGGCATTTCCCGGGAGAGGGGCTCTTCGGCTGGCTCTCCAGGGATAAGGAGGAGGTCCGCAAGTATGATGAGGACCCGCTCTGCGGCTTCACATGCTCATCCGGATTCTATATCGACCTGCTGACCCTCATCGAGGAGGCCAACAGCAGGAAGCGCATCGCGGGGATCCGGAAGGATATCCCGATAATGTTCATCTCAGGCGCCGAGGATCCCGTTGGAGGCTATGGCAAGGGTGTCGAGAAGGCCGCCTCCCTTTATCGGAAAGCCGGGATCGAGGATGTCCGCCTGGTGCTATTCCCTGATGACAGGCATGAGATACTCAATGAGCTGGACAGGGATGTGGTGGAGAAGACGATAGGGGCGTTCGTTCTGGAGGCTGTGGAAGATGCCGAATAGTATCAAGGAGATCCCAGCGCGCTTCTGCGCCTGGTGGGCTGGCTATTGGAATGCCGTCACCTCCGCCTTCCGCGGGATGAGCAAGGACAACCTGACGATGATAGCCTCGGGCATGGTCTACTCGACCCTCATCGCCATAGTCCCGTGCCTCACGTTCCTTTTCGCGTTCCTCTCGGCGTTCGGCGTGCTGCAGCCGTTCATGAATATCATAGGGTTCGTGCTGCATGATACGTTCGGCGATCAGACAGGCGATGAGCTTATAGCGTACATACAGCAGTTCTCGTCCAACGCCATGAGCCTCGGAGTGGTCGGCCTCGTGTCGTTCATCATCACGGGAATACTGCTCGTGGACAAGATATACATCGCCACCAACAACATATTCCACACGAAGCCTTCTACGGGGACCATGAGGAGATTCACGACCTTCCTCACGTTCCTGATAGTCGGCGCGTTCCTGATAGTCGTGTCGTTCGCGTTGCAGAGCATGCTGCAGAACACGCTCTCCCGTATCGCCATAGGGACCGAGAGGCCGAAAGGGGCTCTGTCCATATTCATGCCTTATATCGTGATCTGGCTCTTCCTCTTCCTCCTGTATAAGGCGGTACCAAGCGCGAAGATACGCTTCGGGGCGGCTTCCGTGGGGGCGTTCACCGGCGTCATATCGCTCGCGATAGCCTCCAGGATATTCAGCATCATCACCAAGTGGATGGTCAGCTACTCCGTCATATATGGCTCGATGGCGTCGATATTGATCGCGCTCCTCTTTCTCTTCGTCAGCTGGTTCATAATCCTCTTTTCCGCGGAGATCGTGTATGTCTACCAGTTCAGGCCGGACAAGACGCTTCTCCTGGGAAGCAGGCAGGCCCCGATCGCGCAGATGACGGAGGCCGTGAACATGCTTCTCCTGATCGCGGATAAGTATCAGAAGGGAGAGGGGGCGATGACGATGAAGGAGCTCATGCGGCGCCTTGGGATCCCTTCCGCCGCGATAATCTCATACATCTCCGACTTCGAGGACGCGAAGATGGTGATAGCGGTCAACACAACGCGTACCGCCTTCATCCCTGCCCGTCCGCTAGACCAGATAAAGCTTCGGGATATCATATGCGTGCTATTCGGCGGCGGCAACACGAGCGCCGCGGATATCGAGACGATAGGAGAGGCCGTGGCCGTGGATTTCCTGCGTAAGGGAACAGCGGACCTTGATTCGGTCACGGTCGAGAATCTTTTGGAGAGGATATGATAGTAGACAGGAAGAACGCGCCGCTGCTGCTGGATGGCGATTTCGATACGATACCGCTTCCGGATTCAGCCGTTGTGGCTCGCTATGGGGTATCTGACCTGGATATCAGGTTCCAGAAAGGGGCTGAGGCGGCATCCCCGCTTTCGGTCGTGGCGCTCCCGTATTCTGTGAGCGTCCTATGCGGCGGCCGCTATATCTTCGCCGCCACGATAGAGTGCGAGGATCTCAGGGCGATGGCTCCGCTTATGGGGATATCGCTGAAGGAGCTGCAGGCTGATTACGGCACGAAGGGCTTCTACGGTGAGAAGAGGATAATGCTCTACGGCAACGGGGAGAGGGAGAGCCTCGGCCCATACTTCGGGAAGGAGGAGGATGGGGAGATCATCCAGTTCCTCCTTTCCCTCGTCCTCGATTCCTTCGATGAGATAGACGATCCCGTGAAGCTAGAATCCTAGGTATAGAAGCACTATGCCTATCGCGAACACGCCGCATCCGAGGAGCACGGAGAGCGCCTTGGACGCTTTTCTCATGCCTTCGTTCTGCCCGATCCGCCTTATGAGCGAGGGAGAGGCGCCAAGCGCTACCGAAAGGGCCGTGCAGCCAGCTGAGTAGAGCAGCATGAGCACGGCTCCCCTGACCGTGCTTTCCGACGCGGCTATCATGGCTATGAGGGCGATAAGGACAGGTGTGGAGCAGGGGGAGGAGAATATACCTCCTATCACTCCCGCGATAAGCGCGCCGATATAGCCTCTCTTTGTATTCCTTGCCGCCAGATACGTTGATGGGGCTATGCTTATGATTCCCCATATCTGCATCGCCATCAGCAGCATGATGATCCCCAGCGCGATATACCACCATGAGAACGCGGCACCAAGGAGCATCCCGAAAAGCGACGCGGCGATGCCGAACGCGGTGAATGTGACCGCGGATCCCACGGCATATACGAGCGCGAGGCGGAACGCCTTCCCGGGCCTTGCCTCCCTTCCGACATATCCAAGGACGAGCGGAACCTGCGACAGGGAGCATGGCGTGAGCGATGTGATAACGCCGGCAAGGAACGCCGCGATAGGCGCCGCCACGCTGCTTTCAAGCATTGGGGATAACGCTTCCAGTATGCTGTCAAGCATCGCGCAGGGCCTTTATGAGCGTATCGAGCTCGGATCTCGGGAGATATCCCTCATGCACCGTGAAGAGGTGCTCGCCTGTGTCGCGGGACGAGTACATCAGCATGGATATGCCGAAGCCCTCAGGTGGCGTGAAAGGCTTTCCATGCGGCAGGTAGAGGGCGATGGTCGGTGTCACGCGCACAGGGAAGAATCCCGTGGCCTCCGGATTGCTCTCGAGGTCGATGTACCTTACCTCGACATCCTCCACGCTCTTATGAAGCTCCCTTAGATCATCCATCATCCTCATGCATGGCTGGCACCAGGACTCGCCGAGCACGAGGAGCATGGGCTTCTCTGACTCCGTGACCATCGCGGGCGTGAATCCTGATATCTCGAGCGGGATGATCCCTTCCCGGGATGTGTCGAAGCTCTGGTCTATCGAATCCTGGAATGTCCCTACGCCACCGTTCTTGAATATGTATACCGCCGCCGCGATCATGACGATAACGAGTATCGCGGCGATCTGCTGGAATCTCCTGTCCTTATTCACTCTCGCGTCCCCATGCCTCTATCTGCACGAGCGCCGGGAATGGAGATGGGTCATCGGCCTTTATCAGGTGGGATATCGTGAGGCTTGTCACTCCCTTCTTCTCGACGCTGAAGCCCTGGGCGCCATCCTTCTTCACGAATGGAAGGGTAACCGAGCTGCCGTCCGAGAATGTCACGGTCCCTTCCGTCCACCACGCGTCATGCGGGAAGTCGGCCCTGTTGTAGAACACGAGCCTGGAGATATCCACAGGACGGCCGAAATCAACGGTCATCTCCGCGTCTGGATTCCTGTTTATGCCCCAGCTTGACCATGGATAGCCTCCGTGGTTGTCTGCCGCGAAGAGCCCATCTACCGCGTTCCTGGACGCGAATACGGACTCGCCCCTGGTCTCCACGTTCGCGAACGTGTGGGGATAGAGCGCGCCGTTGCCATGATGGTCCGCGGGGTTGAGGGCGAGGTTCCTGTAGTTTCCCTTCTCCTCTTTCTCGGCCTTCCTTGCCATTATGAGATGCTTGTCTCCTGTGAATGCTGCCGGCGAGTACGCGAGCTTCTTCTCTTCGAACGGGATTGGGAGCGTGTATGTGCCGCGGCACCACAGCAGGGCCGGGAATACGGCCGCGTCGAGCGATACCCAGTAAAGGCCTTCATCGCTGAAGGCGATGCTCAGGACATCTCCCGCCTTGTACTCCTCTTTGTATACCGCGTAGATCTCGTCCTCTCCGGTCCTTTCCAGAAGGACATTCCCTTCATTCTCTATCCTTATTGTTATCATGATTGTCTCCTTTGCCCCATTCTAGCATCCTGCCGCATCTGCCGCTAGATGCGGAACTCCTGCGATAGCTCATAGGCTGTATTGCGGGCTTTGCCGCTATCTTTGAGCAGTATGCCGAGATGTATCATCTCATTGATATCCCTGACTGCTGTCGCATGTGAGCATTTGCAGATCTTTGCCCATTTTTCAGCTGTAAGCTTCCCCGTGAATCCATCGATAAGCATATTCACGATCATGGTCTGCCTATCGTTGAGGTTCAGAGGGTGAAGCTTATCCCATACGCGCGTCTTGTGCAGCGTGTGTGAGATCGATGCTTCTGATACCGCTACCGCGTCCTGCATCGTGGATAGGAACCAGATAAGGTATTCCGTTATGTCCATTGATCCTTGCTGGGTCCTCTCCAGTATCTCATAGTACCTGTCTTTGTGCTTCAGTATCTCCCCTGACATGCTGTAGTACCTATGTCTGGCAGCATCGGCCCGCGCCAGCATCATCTCCATGATGATCCTCGCTATCCTTCCATTGCCATCTGCAAAAGGATGGATGGTCACGAACCAAAGGTGGGCGATGGCGGCCTTCAATATCGGATCAGCGTCCTGCTCATTGTTTATGTACTCAAGAAAACGGCCGATCTCAAAAGGTATCCTTTCGGCCGGAGGCGCCTCAAAATGGATGATCTCCCGGCCCATGCTTCCGGAGATGACGTACATGGATTCCTTGCGCCACGCGCCTATATTGCTTTCCTTGATCCAGTATGAATTATCTGAGAATATCCTTGAGTGCCACTGGAAGAGCCTCTTTTCCGTCAGTGGATCCCAGCGATTCGAGATCGCGTCAATCAGTATAGCTGCTGCCTGGCTTTCATTCCTGTGCATCGGGATCGTGTGTTCAGGCTTGAGGCCAAGATGAAGCAGTATAGATGACCTGACAGAACTGCGGTCAAATACAATGCCCTCGATAGAGCTTGATGCGACAATCTCTTCTGTCATCGCATCCGTGGCCAGCGCTTTCTGAGCATCCTGCCCAGATGCTTCCATCTTCCCGATGAGGGCAGCTTCAGTTCTTGCGGTTCTTGCAAGGATGCCTATGATTTCCTCGCTTTTCCATGTGAATCCAGGCCACTCTTCCTTTTGCCATAAATACATGATTCGATTATGAATCGAAAAACCCATGGAATCAACTCATTTTGTGATTCGATTCTTCTGCGTTGCTGAAAAAAGACCATCCATGTAAGCATGGATGATCCTTCACGGCTATGGAGATTCTTGATCAGGCTGTCGCCGTATGGTTCTTTTCCTTGGCCATGACCATGCGGTAGAAGACCCTGAGCTCTTCCTTGCCCATCAATCTCGGCACGGGATAGAGCGGATTCGCTTCCTTGTCAGCGTAGGCTGAAAGCTCGTCTATATCCTCTTCCCTCACTTCTGGAAGCGTTGCCGGGATCCTGAGGTTACCCTCTATTCTCCTTATCTCGCTTATGAATACCTTGGCCTTGTCCTCATCGCTCCTGCCGCTGATGCCTACCGCCTCAGCGAGAGCCGCGAGCTTCTTCCACGCGCTCTTTCCATAGTAGTCGAGGACATATGGGAGAAGCACGGCGTTCGCGAGCCCATGCGGGGTGTTGTACTTGCCGCCAAGGGAGTGCGCCACGGCGTGGACATAGCCGACATAGGACTTCGTGAACGCGCTTCCCGCCAGGAACGCCGCGCGGAGCATCGAGCGGCGTGCGACCATGTCATTGCCATCCTTATATGCCTTCTCGATATTCGCGAAGATGAGCTTCACGGCCTCTATGGCATCAGATCTTGTCTCCTTTGTCGTCGAGCGGCCAATGAAGGCCTCCACCGCATGGGTAAGCGCGTCAAGCCCTGTCGTCGCGGTTATCGAAGGCGGAAGCGTCCTTGTCGTCTCCGGGTCAAGCACGGCGTAGCGCGGGATGAGCGGGAAGCTGTTTATAGGATACTTGTGCCTTGTCCTCGAATCGACGATGACGGAGGCCAGCGTCGTCTCGCTTCCTGTTCCCGCGGTTGTGGGGACCGCTATGAGAAGAGGTATCCTCCTGAGGACCTTGAGTATGCCTTCCATCTTCGCAAGGGGCTTCTTCGGATAGGCGATCCTCGCTCCTACAGCCTTCGCCGCGTCTATCGAGGAGCCGCCGCCGAATCCGATTATCGCCTGGCATCCAGCGGCTATGTACAGCTTCCTGGCTTCCTCCACATTGTCCGTGGTGGGGTTTGCCACCGTGCTGTCATACACAGCCACGTTTATGCCGTTATCCCTGAGCGCGTCCTCCAGTCCCTTCGTTATGCCGAAGCCGCGGATTGACTTGTCCGTCACGAGTAGGACGCTCTTTATATCCTTATCCTTGAAGAGTCCAGGGAGGGCCATGACGCTATCGAGGATAGCCGGCTTCCTGTATGGAAGGAACGGGATAGCCATATGGAATACTTCCTGAAACACCCTGCAATAGATTTTCCTGATTATGTTCATAACGCACAGGAAATTAACAAAAATATACAAAAGTGTCAATAAAGACACTTATTCGTATATTTGTAATGATAATTTAATCATCAATTAATATAATTATTCCGTATTTAGAATGATAGTTATAGATTATTCAGCATATCTAGGATGTCGGAAGCTGAGGGAGGGCAGCCTTTCACGCCATGCAGTGCCTTCTGGCAGCATGCGCCGGATCCTATGTCCATGCTTTTCCCTCTCCATCCTTGGCCAACGGCGATCCTCCGTCCCTTAAGTTTTCCAAGCCCTCCTTCATCGTCCAGGCGTTTGAGCGCGTGGATGAGGGACGCGTAGCACGCGGAGCAGGCTTCGTCTGGATCTGTATGGGTGGCGAGTCTTCCCGCCGTTCCCTTTGGCCTCGCGCTTCCTTTCTCCGGCTTGTTCAGCTCAATAATCTCCAGGTCCTCAAGCCTTGCGCTGCGTCCGGAGTACGCCGCGGCTATCGTTATATAAGGGATTTCCTCCGGGGCATAGCCCATGAGGGACGCGCCGAGGATGTCCAGGGCGATAGGATCAGAGGAGAGCATCATCCTGTCTGTCTCCACAGGTGTCCCTCCTTCCTCGAAGTCCAGGTCGCCGCATATGCTGTCAACGATCGTGAGGCTAGGCTTCACGAGCATGTTGAGCGCCGCTATCGGCTTCATCAGGCCAAGGCGGTGGAACTCTCGCTTTGACCTGTCTGAGATGCAGCCTTTGAGGTTCTTCATCGCGGATGTGATCCGTGTCTGGCAGTGGCCCTTGAGCACGGGGAGGTTGATCAGGTAATCGGCGGAGAGGATCGTCTCGGATATCTCCATGCTGATGCCGTCATATGAAAGCGTTCGGAATCTATCCTTCTTTATGTCCAGGAGCCTGATGCCGTATCTATCGGCGAGCTTCCTGTAGCCATTTACGCTGAACGCTTCCTCCGTGGAGGCTCCGACCCAGGAGCTCTCGGCTATCGTTATGTCCTTCTTGCCTTCAGCCTGAAGGTACTCTATGACAGCCTCTAGTATTCCGGTGTGCGTTGTCGCCCCGTTCTCTGGCCGCGTCGGATTTACGAGATTGGGCTTGAGCACGAAGCTCTCCTTGCCCTGTATCGCATCTGAAAGCCCATAGGAATCCAGCAGTGCCTTCGCCATGGCCTTGGCATCCTTGCCGTATATGATGCGGATCGTCTGGTCTACCATAGGATAAAGGGTAATGGTTTGATAGGGAAAAGGAAAGGGCTGCAGCATCGTGCAGCCCTCGTTCCACGGCTTTAGCCGTTGACTCTTTCGAGATACTCCTTGGTCTCCGTGTTGACCCTGATCTTCTCTCCCTGCTTGATGAAGATAGGAACGCGCACGCGGAGCCCGGTCTCTGTCGTGACATACTTCGTGGCGCCCTGGACAGTATCGCCCTTGACGGCCTCCTCGGCCTCGGCGACGGTGAACACGATCTTCGATGGGATGATGATGTCCAGCACCTGATCCTCCCAGAATGTCGCCCTGTATGTCTCGCCTTCCTTCATGAAGTACTCATAGTCCGTGAAGGACTTCATCGGAACGTCGATCTGGTCGAATGTCTCCGTGTTCTGGAAATAGAAGTTCTCACCATCATTGTAGAGATACTGGAGATCCCTGTCCTCGACTGTGATGTCCTCGGCGTTGTCCTGGCTCTTCATGGTCTCAGAGAGGACCTGGCCTGTCGCCGGGCTCTTGAGCTTAAGGCGTACGAAAGCCGAACCTTTTCCTGGATTTACGAACTCGCGCTCGATGCAGACAAATGGCTGTCCCTTTATGAGAAGCGCCGTTCCCTTGTCGATCTGACCTGCTTTAATCATAACAAAATACCTCTATCTTACTGCTTTTTAAGCTGTTATCGGGAATTACCGCCGACAAGCATATCAGAAAGAGGGAACAAAAGTAAAGGCTCGATCGAATCAAGCCCCATCTCGGCCGCGAGGAGCCTGTCCAGCCCCATCGCCACGCCTGACGACTGAGGGATATCAAGATCGGGGAAAGAGGGATCGCAAGGGGGGATGGCGTCTCCAGTGCCTTTGCGCTCGCTGATGAGTCTCGCTTCCTCCTCCTCGAAGTACCGCCTTGTCTCCTCCTTGTCCGTCTCCTCGTCATAGCAGTTGGCCACTTCTATGCCGTTGATGTACATCTCCCAGCGCTTGCGGCATGGCCTGTCGCCATAGGCTTTGGCAAGGCAGCGTATCCTCGCGGGGTAATCAGTAATATATACAGGGCGGTCCTTGGGGATCGAAGGCTCGACATAGGTGAGGAATATCCTATTGAACACGTCATCCCAGGTGTCTGTCTCTGCAGGCATCTGCCCAAGCCTTTCCGCCTCCTTCCTGAGGTAGGCTATATCCTCTCCCTTCTCCATATCGACGCCGGCCCATCTGTCCATGGCCTCAGCCATCGTGATCACAAGGCTTTCCTTATCCATCCAGCCCTGATGCTCGCCGATCCTCGTCTTCTCGATCATGTCGATCGTGAGCGCTATGGAGTCCTTGTCGTCAAAGCCCAGCGTGTAGTACTCCAGCATCATGAACTCAGGGTTATGGACATCCCCGAGTTGCTCGGCATTGCGGAAGCAGGTGCTTATCTGGTAGATCGAGGGCGATCCTGATGCCAGGAGCCTCTTCATGAATATCTCGGGCGAGGGGATCAGGTAGAGATCGAGATTGCCGGTGAACTCATTCCTGAACTCCGTCCTGAATGCCTTTATCGTAGGCTCGGGGATAAGGTATGGCGAGAGCGTCGGTGTCGATACCTCGAGATAGCCCTTGCTGTCGAAGTACGCCCTTATATTCCTGCAGAGCTCTGAGCGTCTTGCTGCTCCTTTGAAGTCGAACATGCCACGATTCTAGACCGCTTCATCGGTTGCAACAAGAGCCGAGGATAGATAGTATTCGGAAGATATGGCACGGTATGCGACAGATGAACCAATCTATGCTCTTGCAACACCTTACTCTCCATCGGCCCTTGCTGTAATAAGGGCCTCGGGCAGCGGGGTGCTGTCGATGATTGCACCGTATTTCTCCGCATCCATCCTTGACAAGCCCTCGCTTTCCGCGATCCATGGGTATATCAAGGATAAGGACGGAAGCCTCATAGATGAGGTCGTCGCCATAAAATACGCCAAGGGCCATGGATATACATCGGAGGAGGCCTTCGAGATCATGTGCCATGGCTCCCTTCCCGTCATCCGCAGGATATCGAGGCTGCTGGAGAGCATCGGGATAAGGGAAGCGGAGAGGGGCGAGTTCACCTATCGCGCGTTCATGCATGGTCGGCTTGACCTGACCGCAGCAGAGGCTGTCGAGGAGATAGTCTCGGCAAGGAGCGAGAGGGCGGGAGCCGAGGCCCTTTCACGCCTCTCCGGCTCGATCCGGAAGGAGGCGGAGGCGGCTAAGGACGCCATCCTCGATATACTCGCGTCTGTCGAGGTCCAGCTTGATTATGGTGAGGATGATGTCCCGGAGGAGTGGGTATTCCCGTCAGATAGGGTCAATAGCATCATTTCCAGGCTATCGATGATCGCGTCAACCTATTCAGCTTCACGGCTGTATAGCCATGGCGCGTCCGTCGTCCTAATCGGCCGGACCAATGCGGGAAAGAGCTCGTTGTACAACGCGATCCTCAAGGAGAACCGGGCCATCGTCTCAGATGAGGAAGGGACTACAAGGGACTACATAGAAAGCGATGCCATGATCGATGGCCTTCCGATACGTCTTTTCGACACGGCGGGACTGAGGGACACGGACGGCAGCGTCGAAAGGGAAGGCATAAGGAGAACCCGCGATCTCATGAAGGATGCCGATCTCATAGTCTATGTCCTCGATGGAGAGGAGGAGGACATGTATCCAGAGGGCGGCAATATCCTCCATGTGAGGTCAAAGAGGGATCTTACGGGACGGGATGACGCGCTTTCGTTCTCATCCGTGACGGGAGAGGGCCTTGAGAGCGTCATACTTGCCATCAAGGCGAAGCTTGTATCCTCCGATACCGCCATCGCCTCTGTCCCCCGGATAGACTCCGAGAGGCAGCTTGAGGCGCTCAGGAGCGCGGTTGAGGCGCTTGAGGATGCGGAGAAGGCCGTGCCGATGGGGGAGGATGTGGTCGCGATGTACCTCCAGTCAGCCCTCTCTTCGCTTTCGGAGCTCACGGGGGAGATAACAAGCGATGATGTCCTCGAACGTCTTTTCTCATCATTCTGCTTAGGGAAGTGATATGGATTACGATGCTATAGTCATAGGCGGCGGCCATGCCGGAATAGAGGCGTGCCTGGCGCTTTCAAGGGAGGGCTTCGAGACCCTTCTCATAACCCAGTCCCTGGATGCAATAGGGCGCATGAGCTGCAATCCCTCGATAGGCGGGCTTGCAAAGGGCAATCTCGTGCGCGAGATCGACGCGCTTGGAGGTGAGATGGCCCATCTCATCGACAGTACCATGATACAGTACAGGATACTGAACAGGAGAAGAGGACCCGCGGTGCAGGCTCCACGCGCCCAGGCTGATAAGTTCTCCTATTCAAGGCTCGCGAAGGAGACGCTGGAGAGGCAGCCGCATCTCCATCTCTTCATGGATACCGTCACGGATCTCCTTATCGACGGCAATGCCGTAGCCGGCGTGGTCACGGAGCGCGGATGGAGGATAAGCGCCTCTGTCGTCGTGCTCACGACCGGCACGTTCATGGATGGCCGCATATTCATAGGCGAGTATGACGCGCCCTTTGGAAGGCTGGGCGAGAGCGCCGCAATCGGCCTTGGGGATAGCCTCAGGCGCCTTGGCTTCCATACGGGACGGATGAAGACAGGAACCCCCGCCAGGGTGCTCCTTTCATCGCTTGACCTGGATGAGATGGAGATACAGGAAGGGGATATCGCGGAGCCGTTCTCGTTCGATAGCGACCGCGTGGACCGTCCTTCGCTCCCATGCTACGTGACATATACCAACGAGGAGACCCATAGGATAATAAGGGATAACATCTCGCGCTCTCCTCTGTATGGGGGCAAGATAGTCGGACGCGGGCCGCGCTACTGCCCGTCCATAGAGGACAAGGTCATTCGCTTCCCGGATCGCGAGAGGCATCAGATTTTCGTCGAGCCTGAGGGAACCGGGAGCGAGGAGATGTATCTCAACGGGCTTTCCTCATCGCTTCCTGAGGATGTTCAGCGCGCGTTCATCCATTCCATACCAGGGCTGAGGCATGCTGAGGTGATGAGGCCAGCGTACGCTGTTGAGTACGATTACCTCGATCCGCTGGATCTC
This sequence comes from uncultured Spirochaetaceae bacterium, assembly GCA_944389275.1. Taxonomy (GTDB): domain Bacteria; phylum Spirochaetota; class Spirochaetia; order Sphaerochaetales; family Sphaerochaetaceae; genus Ornithospirochaeta. Next base: position 18,122 of record CALXLT010000052.1, on the reverse strand, counting down.
TATCCAACCCTGGAGAGCAAGATCCTCCCGTCGCTTTTCATCGCGGGCCAGACGAATGGCACATCCGGCTATGAGGAGGCCGCGGCGCAGGGGCTTATGGCGGGCATAAACGCCGCGGAGAGGCTGAAGGGCAATGATGGGGTGGTGCTTTCGCGCACGGAGGCTTATATAGGCGTGCTGATAGACGACCTTGTCACGAAGGGGACGAAGGAGCCATATAGGATGTTCACCTCGCGCGCGGAGTACAGGCTCTCGCTCAGGCATGACACGGCGGATGAGCGCCTCACGCCTATCGGGATGAGGATAGGGCTCGCCTCCCAGGAGAAGGCCGAGAGGTTCGAGAGGAAGAAGGAGGAGCTTGAGGAGGTTATCTCGATACTCCGTTCATCCCGCATCGCCGGCAAGAGCGCCTATGACAGGCTCAGGGAGCCGGGGCAGGATATAAGGGAGCTTGGGATAGATGCTCTCTCTCGGTATCCGGAGAGCGTCCTCTCGCGCGCGGAGCTCGATATAAGGTATTCAGGATACCTCCTGCGGCAGGAGAGGGAGGCTGAGAAGACAAGGCGCGAAGAGAATATGGCGATTCCCGCGGATTTTGATTATGATAGCATTGACGGCATCTCCTCTGAATCGAGGGAGAAGCTGAAGGCGGTCCGCCCGATGTCGCTGGGGCAGGCAGGAAGGATTTCCGGCGTGCGTGTCTCCGACATAGCTGTGCTGGCTGTCGCGATTAGGAGCAGACGTGGATAGAGAACTGCTGGTTTCCGGCCTGGAGAGAATAGGAATACCGTTCGATGATGGTGTGTTGGGAGCTATCGATACATACATCAGCGAGATCATGCTTTTCAATCCCGTCTACAAGCTTGTCGGGGACAAGGATCCCGATGAGATACTCATAAGGCATGTGCTGGACTGTGCTGCCGCTTATCCAGTGTTCATGCGCCTTACGAAGCCAGGGGACGCCATAGCAGACCTGGGCTCGGGGGCAGGTTTTCCCGGAATTGTCCTCTCCCTGCTCCTTCCTGATAGGTCATTCGTGCTTATCGAGAGGATGCAGAGAAGGGTCGGCTTCCTCCGTGGGGTGATCGCCCGCACGGGAATCGGCAACGCGGAGGTCTCTGACAGGGACATAAAGGAAGAGAAGAGGAAGTTCGACGCGGTCACGGCAAGGGCTTTCCATCCGCTTTTCGATGTGGCCGGTGATGTGCTTCCCCTGCTTCAGGGCGATGGCGTCGGGATATTCTACAAAGGGCAGCGTGCTAATGCGGCTTCCGAGCTTGAGGTCCTGCGGGGAGAGGGCTTCTCGTTCGATGTCACGATAGAGGACATACGGGTTCCCTATCTGGATGAGAGAAGGACCATATGCGTCCTCAGGAACTGGAAGAAAGATGAAGGTTAAGAGCTACCGGATCTCCCTTGCCATGGCGGTCATCATGATCGTTCTGGCGCTTATCTTCGGCGGACTGTGCTATCTGTCCTCCGAAGCGATGATTCTGCCTCCTTTTGATGGATACATCATCAGGATGCTTGAGACAGCGTCGCTGTCATCTGGCCTCTATGGCTCGCTCGGGCTTGGCATAGCCCTCCTGGCCGAGGCTTTGTTCATGCTCGCATATAGAAGGAAGAAGAGAGCCAGCATGTATGTCTCGTTCTTCCTTATCGCGTTGATATACATCACCGTCCTGGCCTACGCCCATATGATCAGCGGCAATGGGAGCCCTGAGTGGCTCATGTCCCATATCTCCACGGATAAGCCATGGCTTCTCCTTGTCTGCATGGCCCTTGAGGCCATCCTTCTATTCGCGTTCCCGTTTATGCTGCGCCCGCTGGACAGGAAGATCCTTTCCCATCATGAGTTCCGCGTGAAGCAGCGCCTGAGCGCCGCGCAGAAGGAAGAGGAGGCTGGGCCTTCCGATTCCGCAGACGATGACAGGAAGCAGAGGGAACGTGACGAGAAGGATGCGCTGAAGTATAGGAAGGAGAAGGAGAAGCGGGACAGGAAGCTTCAGAAGAAGGCCGAGAAGGAAGCCCGCAAGGACAAGAGGCATTATCAGAAGTACATGGCCAAGCAGGAGGCCAAGGCCCAGAAGGAAGAGGATAAGGCAAGGCGCCGCGTCGCCAGGGAGGAGGCTCCCCATGAGGATTCCTCCGATTCCTTCACGACGGCAGGCTCCCGCTCCTATGACCATATAGTCAATCCCGCTGAGCCTGTCTCCTTCCCTGATATCGCGTCGATCCCATCGCTGAGGACGATCACTCTCAGCGGCAAGGAGGCGGAGGAAGAAGAGGAGACGGCAGCGCCGGAGCCTACTCCAGTCGAGGAGGAGAGGCCTCAGCCGCCACGCTCCTTCGATACGGATGTCTTCTCGCAGGTCAAGGAGGAGATAGAGCGCGGCGAGAGGAAGGAGGAGCTTCATAAGCGAAGCGATTTCTCGAAGCCTATATCATTCAACAAGGGCGGCATGCTTGAGGCGACGCTTGAGTCGCTGCTTTCCAACAAGGCGGACGCGCCTCCTGTCGAGCAGGGGCCTATCATTGGCTATGAAGGCAGGAAGGACGCGAAGGGTGGGAAGCACACATCCTCAATCGCCCCGTCCGGCCTTTCCCCTGATCATCCGAGATACAAGCTTTTCGAGGCGCTTTCGGCGAAGCCCAATGTCTCGCATTTCCCGTCAAAGGGATTCGTGCCAGAGGAGAAGGATGAGGATCTCTCCGGCTATGGCAGCGTCTTCGACAGCGAGCCGGAGCCTCCTCGAAAGCGTGTCGTCTCCATCCCCGAGGTGAGCGTGGCCCCCGCCGTGAAGGCAAAGGAGCCTGTTCCTGCCAAGGAAGACGAGGAGGAGGCGGTGCCTTCCGCTACTGAGATCCTCGAGGACAGGAGCGAGCCGGCGCCTGTCAGGAAGATCCAGCCTGTCGATCCATTCACTGCCCCGATAAAGAAGAAGGAGCCTGTGAAGGAGGAGCCATCGCTTCTTTCTGAGGAGGATGAGAGGGAGCATTTCGATCAGGAGAACGAGCTTATGCTCTCTGTCGGCATCGGAGGCCTGCAGAGCAATGAGCTTGGATTTGCGGGGATTTCCAAGCGCAGCAAGCGCAGATACACGGCGCCTTCCGCTGATTTCCTCGTGGATTACCCTGAGATATCCACGGATATCGACGACATAACGCGGGAGCAGGGCGATGAGATCGTCAACACGCTCCTGCAGTTCCATACCGAGGTCTCGCTGGACAATATCGTCAAGGGCCCGACTGTGACCATGTTCGAGCTCAAGCTCAAGGAAGGCACGCCTGTAAGCCGCGTCCGCGCCCGCTATGATGAGCTTTCGTACAATCTCGGCGGTGTCCAGATAAGGATCCTCGCCCCGGTGCCTGGCAAGCAGGCCGTGGGCATAGAGGTCCCTAACCGCAAGAGGGCCGTCATCGGCTTCAAGGACATGCTCAAGGCGATGAAGAAGGATCCTGACGCGAAGAAGCTCAGGGTGCCTATGATCCTTGGCCGCACGATCACCGGAAAGCCTATGATCATCGATGTCGCGAAGATGCCTCATATGCTTATCGCGGGAACTACAGGGTCTGGAAAGTCGGTGTGCATAAACACATTCATCTGCACTGTCCTCTATACCCGCGCCCCGCAGGATGTTCGCTTCATAATGGTCGATCCGAAGGTCGTCGAGCTCTCTGTCTACAATGGCATACCGCACCTCTTGACTCCTGTCATAACGGAGGCGAAGAAGGTCGTCAGGGCCCTCGCCTGGCTATGCGATGAGATGGAGAGGCGCTATAAGATGCTCTCGAAGTTCGGCGTCAGGAACATCGATGGCTTCAACGCCAAGATCATAAGCGAGAACATACCCGCAGAGCGCATGCCTTATATCGTGCTCATAATGGATGAGTTCGCGGATCTCATGACCACGGTCGGCAAGGATATCGAGAACTATGTCGCGCGCCTTGCAGCCAAGGCGAGGGCTGCCGGCATCCACCTCGTGCTCGCGACCCAGCGTCCTTCCGCTGATGTCATAACCGGGACGATTAAGAACAACTTCCCGGCCCGCATAGCCTTCGCTGTATCTTCCGCCACGAACTCGAGGATCATCCTTGATGACGGAGGCGCGGAGAATCTCCTCGGCCGAGGTGACATGCTCTTCATGAGCCCGTCCGCGATGGGATTCGAGAGGATACAGGGCGCGTTCCTCTCCGATGAGGAGGTCGACGCGATAGTATCATTCGAGCAGAGGAACTCAACTCCGGATTACCTGGCGGAGGATATCTTCGAGGAACCGGTGCAGGAGAGCGATGGCGGGGAAGATGACATAGACGTCTCGGACGAGGACAGCGATGAGGTCCTGTACGAGAAGGCCAAGGAGATCGTGTACGAGAGGAAGATGGCCTCGGCGTCATTCCTGCAGCGCAGGATGAAGATCGGCTACAACAGGGCCGCCCGCATCATCGAGATGATGGAGGACAATGGCATAATAGGGCCGGCAAATGGCTCCAAGCCCCGCGAGATCCTCAAGTACGAGTAGCCTATGTCCTTTCTTTTGCCTATAATCTGAGGCATGAGAAGCGCGATAAGGAATACAGAGCTGATCAGGGAGGATGAGGCGGTCCTCCCTGTCGTATCAAGGGAGGTGCAGTACTCATTCTCGGTATATGAGGCGCTGCGCATCACCGATGGCCATGTCGTCCATCTTGATGATCATCTCAAGAGGCTTGCCGCCTCATGCGATGATATTGGCCTTGTCCATCATTTCTCCGATGATGATATAGAGAAGTCACTGAATAAGCTTATAGCGGCTGATGGCATCAGCAACGCCACCGCGCGCATATTCGTGGTCGGCGGCCCTTCTCCTCTTCTCTTCATCACATACTCGGATCTACTCACTTATCCCGATTCCTACTACACCGGTGGCGTGAAGGCCACGCTTTACCATGGGGAGAGATTCATGCCGCAGGCGAAGACCTCGAATCTCCTGATGCAGTATATAGCGCTTGAGGAGGCCAGGAGAGAGGGCGCGTTCGAGGCGCTCCTTGTGGATAGGAACGGTGAGGTGCTGGAGGGGACGAGAAGCAACTTCTACGCCATCAAGGGCTCAAGGCTCTACACTGCACCCGATGACAAGGTCCTTTCCGGCATAACGCGCATAAGCGTGCTGAAGGCCGCGGCGGAGCTCGGGCTGGAAACGGTCTATGAGCCGCCGCTTGCGTCAAATCTCGCATCCTATGATTCGGTATTCATCTCAGCCACATCCATGGCTGCGATGCCTGTAAGCCATATTGATGGCGTTGAGCTGGGAAAGGGATGCTGGCCCCTTATCCTCGATATAATGCGTCTCGTAAGGAAGTGGGAGTAGGACAGCTGTGGCGCAATCTTGCAAAAAGGCAGGCACTCTTATAGAGTAGATGTGGAATTTTTGCATTTATCCTTTTTTATAGGTGGAAATAAAGTCTTATGAGATTCACAGAGCTCCCTCTTTCGGAAGAGGTCCTTGCCGGAATAGAGAAAGCCGGCTACACGGAGTGCACGGATGTCCAGGAACGCGTCCTTCCTATTACGCTTTCCGGACGCGATGTGATGGTGCAGTCCAAGACGGGAAGCGGCAAGACCGCGGTATTCCTTATATCTATCCTCGAGAAATACGCTAAGAACAAGGCATCGGCAGCCCTCATCGTCTCCCCGACGCGTGAGCTTGCCGTGCAGATCGAGGAGGACGCGAAGCTGCTGGCATCGGGCTATCCTGATTTCCGCATCGGATGCTTCTATGGCGGGGTTGGATACAAGGAGCAGATGGAGGAACTTAGGTCGGGCCTCAATCTGTATGTGGGCACCCCTGGCCGCCTCCTTGATTTCGCGAAGTCCAGCAAGATAGATTTCCGCTGCTTCGACACGATCGTCCTCGATGAGGCTGACCGCATGTTCGATATGGGTTTCTATCCTGATATCCAGACGATGTTCTCACGCATGGTGAGCCCGAAGGAGAGGCAGACGATGCTCTTCTCAGCGACGCTCTCGACGCGCGTGCGGAACCTCGCGTGGAAGTACATGAACGAGGCGGAGGAGATAACCGTGCAGCCTGAGGAGATAACGGTGAAGAGCATCACGCAGGAGCTCTTCCATGTATCGAAGGACGAGAAGTTCGGACTGCTCCTTTCCGTGCTGCACAAGATCAACCCAGCCTCATGCCTTATCTTCACGAATATGAAGGACAGGGCCGTGGAGGTCGCCAAGAGGCTGCAGATGAATGGCTACAAGGCCGAGTACCTCATGGGCGATATGCCTCAGGCGAAGAGGCTCAAGACGATAGAGAGGATGAAGGAGGGCAAGCTTCCTATCCTCGTCGCGACCGATGTCGCAGCGCGCGGCCTGCAGATAGATGATCTCGAGCTGGTCGTGAATTATGACATCCCGGAGGATTTCGAGAGCTATGTCCACCGCATCGGGCGCACGGCAAGGGCCGGCAAGTCCGGCAAGGCCATCACGCTTGCCTGCGAGGAGTATATCTATGGCCTCGAGCCGATCGAGCGCTATATCCAGATGAAGATACCTGTGCTCTGGCCTGATGAGGCCGGGCTCGAGAAGGTCGAGGACAAGAGCGAGGGCTTCAGGTACAGAGGCTCCAGACGTCCGTCCTCCTCATCCTCGCATAAGGGACCGAGGCAGGATGGAAGGCGCGGCTCCAAGCCGGCTCCGCGCAAGGCTGCCGCGGCCAAGAAGGCCGTGGGCGGCGAGAAGAAGAGGGGCGAGGACTATGACAAGCTCTCGAAGATGACCCTTGAGGAGCGCATGGCCTATTACAAGAAGGAGTTCGGCGCGTCTGATTCCCCTGACCGCAGGAAGGGGCAGAACCCGAGGAAGGGTAGCCAGGGCGCGCAGAAAAAGCCAGGGCAGAATCCTCAGAAGAAGCAGGGGCAGGGCCAGAGAAGGCCGCAGCAGAAGGCTCCGCAGCAGCCTCAGAAGGCAGCGGTGCAGAGACAACCTGAACCGACGCCGGCAAAAGAGGTCAAGGTCGTCAAGAAGGGCATCTTCTCCCGCATCTTCGATAAGCTGAGAGGGAAGTGATGCTCCGTCGCTTCATCTCGTATTATAGATATTACAAAGGGCTCTTCGCTCTCGACATGAGCGTGGCCCTTCTTTCATCTGTCCTTTCGGTTATATCCCCGGCATTGGTGAGGAACATACTCTACAGCAGCCTTCCCGTGGGCCTTATAGAGACAGTCCTGCTTACCCTTTCCCTTATCCTCGTCATCTACATGCTTCAGGCCGTGACGACGTATATAAGGATACGCTGGGGCCATTACCTTGGAGTGCGGATGGAGAACAGGATGAGGGAGGAGCTCTTTTCCCATCTCCAGGATCTCTCGTTCTCGTATTTCGACAGGACCAAGACCGGCACGATCATGAGCCGCATAACCAACGACCTCTTCAACATAGCGGAGGTTGCCCATCATGGCCCTGAGGATTTCCTCATCTCGATAGCCACGATCGCGGCGGCGTATGCCCTGATGTTCTCATTCTCCTGGGAGCTCTCGCTTGTCTCCATAATCCCGCTTCCGATCATGCTTTTGTACGGCATCCACTTCAACAGGAAGCTCAAGGCCAAGAACCGCGCGATCAGGCAGAAGATAGCTGATGTGAACGTGGCTGCAGAGAACTCGATCCAGGGAATAAGGGAGGTCAAGAGCTACTCTCAGGAGAACTTCCAGAAGAAGAAGTTCGGAGTCTCCAACGCGGAGCTCAAGAAGAGCCGCGAGCGCATGTACAGCACGATGGCGAACTACCAGACAGGCATTTCGTTCATGAGGGATTTCTACTACTTCATGACGATCGCCGGAGGCATACTCCTCATCTCCGCCGGACGCTGCGAGATCGCGGACCTCGTCACGTTCGTCCTTTACGTCTCCGTCGTCCTGCCTCCTATAGACCGCCTGATAAACTTCACGGAGCAGTTCTCCCAGGGCATGGCGTCGTTCGAGCGCTTCACGGAGATAATGGACATAAAGCCGCAGATAGAGGATAACGATGGCGCCGTGCCCCTTGCCGTGACCAAGGGAGAGGTGGACTACAGCGATGTCTCGTTCTCCTATGAAAGCGATGGACGCGAGATCGTGATCAGCCATCTCGATCTGCATATCCCCGGAGGCTCAAAGGCCGCTCTCGTAGGAGAGTCCGGGGCGGGGAAGAGCACCATCGCGGCGCTTCTCGCGCGCTTCTATGAGCGTGGCGGCGGCACGATAACGATCGATGGACAGGACATAGACAATGTCACGCAGAAGTCGCTCCATGATTCGATCGGCTTCGTGCAGCAGAATGTCTTCCTCTTCGACGCGACGATCAAGGAGAACCTCAGGTACGGGAAGAGCAGCGCGACCGATGAGGAGATGTGGGAGGCGCTGCGGAACGCCAATCTCTATGATTTCGTTGCATCCCTTCCCGATGGCTTGGATACAGAGGTCGGAGAGCGCGGCACAAGGCTTTCCGGAGGGCAGAAGCAGAGGCTATCCATTGCCCGCGTGTTCCTGAAGAACCCGAAGATCCTTGTCTTCGATGAGGCCACGAGCTCCCTCGACACCGAGAGCGAGGCTCTCATACAGGACGCGTTCGACAGGCTTGCGAAGGGACGCACGTCGATCGTCATCGCCCACAGGCTTTCAACTATAAAGGATTCAGATATAATCTTCGTGATAGATAAAGGTATGGTCGCTGAGAAGGGCACCCATGAGAGCCTCATGGCTCTTGGGGGAAGGTATTCCAGGCTCTATTCAGCCAAGGGTTGAGATATGAGGAAAGCTAGACAGATAATCGGCATGATATTCATCGCACCTGTTTTCGTGGTGCTTGCCTTCATTACCATGGTGCTTGGGGGACTGCTTCATCTCCTGCGCCTTGAGCGCGCGTCCGAGAAGACGGTTCATTTCATACTGTCATTCCTCATCGCCTGGATATTCCTCTGGTTCGGCATCAGGCTGCATGTGACGGGAAAGGAGAATATCCCAAGGTGGGGAGAGCGTGTCTGCTATGTCCCGAACCACCAGTCGATAATAGATATCCCGGTGCTCTATGCCTCAGGCATGTGGTGCGGCCTTGTCGCCAAGAAGGAGCTTTTCAAGATCCCTGTGCTCCATGGGCTTCTTCGCGTGCTCAAGTGCGTGGCTATCGACAGATCAAGCCTCCGCGAGAGCCTCAAGTCCATAATCGAGGGCTCTGACAAGATCAAGAAGGGCTATCCCATGGGTATATTCCCCGAGGGGACGAGGAGCAAGACCGGGGAGATAGCCGAGATGAAGGCCGGGGCCTTCAAGATGGCGACACGCGCGAAGGCGAAGATCGTTCCCGTAGCCATGAAGAACACCAGGATGGCGTTCGAGGCCGCTGACAGCCTCCGCCCAGTGCACGTCTATGTGAAGATCATGCCCGCCATCGACACGGAGGGCATGGACGAGGAAGAGCTGAAGAGCGTCCACAGCATCGTCGAGAAAGAGGTGAGGGATGCCTTCGCTTCTCTTCCAGGACCGTATGAGCGAGCTTGAGCTTTCTTTCTCATATGATACAGGGGAGGAGGTTTTCTCCTCCTTTTCTCTTTCCCTTAAAAGAGGAGAACATGTGCTTGTGCTCTCTCCTCCCGGAAGCGGGAAGACAACGCTCTCGCGCATCCTCACAGGCTCGATACCGAAATATATCCAGGGAAGCCTCAAAGGTCATTTCTCCATCGATGGCCGGGATATCCTCAGGGAAGATATCCCGCGGCGGATGGACGCTGTCGGCCGCGTGAGCCAGAACACCGATGAGATGATGCTCTTCTCCTCCGTTGAGGAGGAGATATCATTTCCTCTTGAGAACATGGGGCTTGGGCGTGATGAGCGCGATAGGCGCATAGCCCATGCCCTCTCCCTCTTCGGCCTTGAGCGCTATAGGGATGTCTCCACCTCAGAGCTCTCAGGGGGTGAGAAGCGGAGGCTTCTTCTTTCCGTCCTTTTCGCGATCGATCCTGATGTGTATATCCTGGATGAGTCATTTGACGAGCTCTCGCCTCGCTGGCGGAGAAATCTCGCCGAGGCCGTGAGGAAAAGCCCTCGCACGATCATCGCGCTCGGAAGCCATGAGCTCGGGGAATACCGCGGGACATTTGACAGGGTCGTCACAATCGAAGGCGGCAGATGCTCAGATTATGCTGCGCGCCCGTTTCCCTCGGTCTCTTTCCCTCAAATCCATAAGGGAGAGGGTGTCTTGAGAGCTGAGGGGCTTATCATAGGCAGGGAACACAGGAGCTCCGGCGATCTTCCGTCCTTCTCGCTCTCTGTGCCTCAGCTTGAGATCGCGGAGGGTGAATGCGTGACTCTTCTTGGCGAGAACGGCAGCGGGAAATCATCGCTTTCGCGTGTTCTCTCGGGGCTTTTACGAGAGCGGTCAGGCAGCGTCACGATAGATGGCAGGTCCATTTCCTTCAAGGAGAGGCGGCATGCTGTCGCGTATCTCATGCAGAATCCATATGAGGAGCTGTTCCTGCCGACTGTCAGGGATGAGCTTGAGAGCACGAAAGCCTCTGCTGTGGATATAGAGAAGGCCTTGAAGCTATTCTCCCTTGATGGATCTTCGTATGTGCAGGAGCTTTCGTACGGCAAGGCGAAGATGGTCCAGGCTGCCGTATTCTATCTTCTTGGGCGCCGCTTTGTCATATTCGATGAGCTTGACAGCGCTGTTTCCTATGAGGATTTCATAAAGGCTGTCTTCGCATATATGGAGAAGGGGGCTGGGCTTCTGGTAATAACCCATGACACGCGCGTGTCAGGGATGCTTCCCGGCCGCAAGCTCATGATAGAAGGAGGAGTGCTCCATGAATGTGAGTAGCTATATCTACGGAAGATCCTTCTACCATAGGTTCGATGTCCGCCCGAAGCTTTTCGCGACGCTTCTCTTCTCCGCTCTCTCGTTCCTTGTCTCCTCCTATGCGGGCTTTGCGGTGGTGTTCTTCCTGCCGATCCTTCTGATGTTTTTATCGGTTGGATCGAAGGAGAGCTGGAGATGCTATTCGCGCCTTATCCCGCTATTCATCATCATCCTGCTCTTCACTCCGCTCCAGGACCGAGGCGGGGTGCCGCTTGTAACATTCCGCTCCTTCACGCTAGTTACGGAGGAGGGACTGCATAGCGTGCTGAGGATAATATCGAGGCTCGGGGGGATATCCGGGGCGCTGATGCTGCTTCTCCTTACCGAGCGCAATGAGGATATCATAAAGGGGCTGAGGGCTTTCCGCCTTCCATACAACGCGGCGCTCTCGGCGTCGATGATCCTTCGCTTCATACCTTACCTCGGACAGCTTTTCTCCGAGATAAGGGATTCGATGTCGCTGCGCCTGGAGGAGGGCAGGCATGGCTATCCCATACTTCCCTCGATAACAGCTCTCGCGGTCGCCTCCATACGCATGATCCCCGATACAGCTTCAGCTCTAGAGGAGAGGGGCTTCGGAAGAGAGGGAAAAATAGGCAGGGAGCCTATTAAAAGGCCTCGTTTCTATTTCCTTCAATGGGCAATCGGTGCTATCATTCCGCTCAGTTTGCTGATTGTGGGGTAGATCATGGCAGAGAAGAACAGAACGGCGCTTCGCATAAGCCTTATCGCGATAATGACTGCCGTAGTCGCAGTATTCACCCTTGTCGTAAGGATCCCGTCACCGATTGGGGGATACATATCCCTCTGCGATGCTGCGGTATCCTTCGTGGCCTATGCCTTCGGGCCTGTGTCCGGGCTTATCGCAGGAGGTCTGGGGGCCGCGTTCGCGGACCTTATCGGAGGTTATCCCCAGTGGGCCGTGATATCATTCATAGTCCATGGGCTTGAGGCCTTCCTGATGGGACTTATCGTGAAGAAGGGAAGCTCATCTATTCCTATGCGTATCCTCGCGGCTTTCATCGCTGTCGTGATCGTATCAGGCGGCTATCTTCTCCTTACGACGTTCTTTGGACTCACTGTATTCTCCGAGGCCGTGCTGGAGGTGCCGGCAAATATTGCGCAGAGCGCGGTGGGAGCTGTCATCGGCCTGCTGCTCTACAGCGGCGTCAGGAAGGCGTATAGGCCGCTTGACAGCCTGAGATGGTAGTCCGCTACAATCGGGGAAGGAGGCGCTATGGCCATAACGAACCATGACTCTGTTATAGTCCTTGACTTCGGTGCCCAGTACAGCCAGCTCATCGCGAGACGCGTGAGGGAATGCGGCGTGTATAGTCAGATCGTTCCATTCACCATCAGCGCTGATGAGGTCAGGAGGATCGCACCTAAGGGGATCATCTTCTCTGGCGGACCCGCCAGCGTGAAGACGCCAGGTTCCCCGCGTCCTGATAAGGATATCTTCTCGCTCGGGATTCCTATCCTCGGTATCTGCTATGGCCTTCAGGTCATGTCCGAGATGCTTGGTGGCAATGTCACATGCCCTGAGAAGAAGGAATACGGACTCCAGAACATAGATATAGATGACAGGTCCTCCGTGCTTCTGAAGGATGTATCAGACCATAGCCAGGTCTGGATGAGCCATGGGGACAGCGTTGATAGGATCCCTGCGGGCTTCCGTGTCACTGCATCGACTCCGACTTGTCCTTATACAGTTGTTGAGAGTGATGAGAAGAAGTTCTATGGCGTGCAGTTCCATCCGGAGGTTGTCCACTCGAAGGAAGGAATGAAGATGATCCGCGCTTTCGTTCTCGATATAGCCAAGGCGAAGCCGGACTGGAACATGGGTTCCTTCATTGATGACGCTGTGGAGGAGATAAGGCGCACCGTTGGCGATAAGCAGGTTCTCTGCGGGCTTTCCGGCGGCGTTGACTCATCCGTCGCTGCCCTCCTGATCCATAAGGCGATTGGCGATCAGCTTGTGTGCGTGTTCGTCAACAACGGCATGCTGAGGAAGAACGAGGCTGAGAACGTGATCAACCTTTTCTCCAAGCACTTCAATATAAGGCTGAGATACGCGGACGCCGAGGATGCTTTCCTTTCAGCCCTCAAAGGCGTCACGGAGCCTGAGGCGAAGAGGAAGATAATCGGAAAGCTCTTTGTCGATACATTCTACAGCGAGGCCCGTCAGTGCGGGGATATCTCATTCCTGGCGCAGGGGACTCTGTATCCTGATGTAATCGAGTCGAAGTCTCCGACAGGAGGCCCATCATCGACTATCAAGTCACACCACAACGTGGGTGGGCTTCCCGAGGATCTGAAGTGGCAGCTTCTCGAGCCTCTGAAGGAGCTTTTCAAGGATGAGGTCAGGGCGCTTGGTAAGGAGCTTGGACTGCCTGATGAGCTTGTATACCGCCATCCATTCCCCGGTCCTGGGCTTGGCGTCAGATGCATAGGCGAGGTGACGAAGGAGCGTCTTGATACTCTCCGCGACATTGATGATATCTTCATCAGCGAGATAAGGAAGGCAGGGCTCTATAACCAGATATGGCAGGCGCTGGCTGATCTTCTCCCAGTCAAGAGCGTTGGAGTCCAGGGCGATGAGAGGACATATAGGGAGGTCTGTACGCTCCGAGCCGTCACTTCCGAAGACGCGATGACAGCTGACTGGTACAGGATGCCATACGATGTTCTCCAGAGAGCCGCGGCCCGCATCTGCAACGAAGTCAAAGGAGTGAACAGAGTACTCTATGATATCACCTCGAAACCACCTGGGACGATTGAGTGGGAATAATCCCAATTTGTTTATAATGAGAAAATCGTTGTAATACAAAGACTTGTATTATGGCGATTTTCTATTTTATGTCAGTTGTCACTATTATTTCAGATTTTTCCTACCAAATTCCTACCAGCGAAAAACTTTTAAAACTGGTATACGTATTAATTCTCTTGCACCAGTAACTCCTTATGATGGAATAAGATCCATCAAGTGGCTCCTATTGACATTCTTATGTGTTCTTCGAGCATTTGTGCAAGTTCTTCATATGTAGTCCAAAGGATTATATATTTTTGTTTGTAATCAAAATGTGGAGCTGTTTGGGAATTATCAAACTCACTTTTTCGCATGCATCTGATAACTGGTATGCCCTTTCCTTCAGCAATTCCTGATTCAAATATTGCTCCGTCATTTCTATATGTGAGATCAATAACAAGGAAGGAACTCTTTCCTATCTGTTCGTCGATTTTTATGGGAATGTAGTCGTTATGTTTCACCTCATCAATGACAATAGGTTGATAGCCAGCGTTCCTTATGCCTACTTTAAATGCATTTCTGATTTGCTCAAGGTCATCATCAGGCAAGCCATCGTGCGGTTTGTCTGAGAAGCTCATAGCAATAAATGCGGCCTTGGAATGCCGTGATTTCTTCGCATTTTTAGATATGGCTTTCCCTTCAGGTGTGATGACATACTCTTTATAGCTTTCATCGATGGATTTCAGATACCCATTAGCAACTAGCGTTTTCAGTATCAAATATGGTTGAGAATTGTCTTCACAATAAAATATGTTGCGATATCTGCTCGGATCAGAGATGTTCAGAGAAAAGCCTGTTTGGATGCTTTCCAGATTATGGAGAATCTTACTCGTTTGCTCTTCAATGCTTAATGGAAATCTTGATATTTCTTTTGTTAAATCAACTGAATTAGGATTACTTTCTCCAACTGTGAAGGATATCAAAATTGATGGATTAAAATCATACTGATTCTGTTTTGTATTTTTCTTTTCATCGTATGCTTTACTTATTTCTGTTCTATGCTCAATCAGATAATCTGAGATAGCGAATAATATATGCGTATTGTAGATAAGCTGACTCAGATTACCTGCTAGTTTGATAACGCCATTCAAAAGGTTGTTCCTAGGGGCTAGAACATTGATTCCATTGAATGTCATTAAATCGTAAGGCTCAAGTGAAGATGAGAGTGGATTATAAAGATAGTTTTCTACGTACATAATTTATATTCCTGTCATGAATTAATAGAAGTTTTAGTAGACGCAAGCAAGAGTGAACATTCTACCGAATGCCGACAATTCTAGTCGGAAATTATTTTCTCTCATATTATTTTTTACATTTTTAAACATTTCCCGAAAAGCGGGGTTCTCTCGGACTTTTTCATACTCCTTTTCAAAGCATATCACTCTCCTGTTTAGAATAACCAATTTAAGACGTTCTAAATTATCAATAATAGTTTCCAATGAATATGCATTGGTTGTCACTTTATACTCTCTTAGCCGGTCACAATCCGAGTAATAACCAGGAATTGGCGAAATTGAATTTGTGGAGAGAACATCTACAGATATTATTGGCAAAGCCGTATATGATTTTGCAAGAAGCTTAAGCAATCTTGCATCTTGCGTATCGAGCTGAGAAATAATACTTGCAAAGGCGGGATGCAATCCTCCATGTCTTGAATCGAAACTATTCGAAATCAAATTTGAGAACATTTCGACAAGGTCGTCTTTATCCAAGTTAAATTTCATCTGCTCAATAGCTGGCCCCACGATAGAGAGGTCTGGATCTTTTCGATTTTCTTCCGGAATTTCTTCAATTTTAGTAATAATTCGTTCTTTTGCTGTTTTATTTTTTTGTTCAAATCTTTCTCCGCACTTTTTTATCCAATTATCAAGTGGATTGCAAATGAACGACTCTACAGCAAAATCCAGGGTTTGTCCCAATCTTTCTGCAGATGGTCCTAAAGTTTTTATTGTCAACTCTCCTAATGCTGTTTTAGCTGCCACCAATAGTATTCTCCTTAAGTTTTCTATTTCTTACTCTTCAAATACGAAATCATCAACACTCAGAGTTGGACAATTCTCCTCCATAGCCAAAAATCTGGTTAAAGGCCTTTGTGCAACTCTCTAATGAAAGCGTACTTTGCGCTGGCTAACTATTTAAATTCAGCTGAGGATGTAAGAAAGTCATTCGATAATATTACCTTGATAGAATAATATAGTTTGATCAACTCGAACTGAAAATGTCTAGCATGAATGTTAGGCGTAGCCATTATCTCTGCTGTATGATGCTGATAGGATGTGAACTATATCGCATCATATACATGAAATAGTGGGCAATGTGGATTGATAAGCTTTGTTCTTTCATTGATTTCACGGATGAAGTCTTCTACTATTTTATTTGATGAATGGATAAAAAGGAGGATAGTGGTATATTCAAGCGGGGGGGGGGTATTCTATATTCTACGGATAGTGCTTGTCTCAATTGTGCAAGGCATTACTTTTTCGATTCTTGCGCGTGGAGGGACATATAGCTGACAGAAAAATATCTTGCAAAAATGTTTGATGAATCCTGTTTGCTAGATTGCGAGTGAATATATATAACAAACTATAAAGGAGCTGAGAATACATTAATGGATAAAAGGTATACAGATTTTATGGATGAGATATCCTCAGATGAACTTTATGAAGGCCTTCTCGCATATGGATTTTTCGCTGAAAAGCTTCCACCTATATTTACTGCTGTTCCGTTCTTTAATTATTGTAAAACAGTATCTGAGTCGTTTGAAGCAGGTTGGAATGAATATATAACTTTTCGAGTAATGCGTAATATTAGTATACCACGACTTATGGGAATTCCGAATCCTTTCAAATACCAAAGAATGTGCTCTGAACTTCGGGATGATTGGGATGAGATACGCTCTCATTTTCACAAGCAGACAGGAGGGCAGAGTTATCGTGTCAGCCGAATTCATATTCGCAAAGAGTACAATGAAAAACGTATATTTGAGATGAATTATAAAAACTGGAGAGTAGATGGTACTCCGGAGTCGGATTTGCTGATTCATGACAAAGGAACAAGCCGTTTCCTTGTTCATGCTGATATTTCCACATGCTTCCCAAGTATTTATACACATTCAATACCGTGGGCTTTGGTTGGAAAAGAAAAAGCAAAGCAAACAATTGGCGAAGAGGTTTGGTATAACAGGATTGACCAAGCGTGTTCAGATATGTGCAATGGTGAAACACATGGGCTCCTTATTGGGCCGCATACTTCAAATCTGCTTTCAGAGATTATTCTGACGGTGGTAGATAAGGAGCTTTATGATAAGGGCTATCGTTATGTTAGGAATATAGATGACTACGATTGTTATGTTGACAGCCATGATGAGGTGCAACGATTCCTACGAGATCTTGAATATGCTCTTAGAGAATTCGATTTGCCTTTGAATCATAAGAAGACAAAGATTATTGAACTTCCTATTGGCATAGAGAAAAACTGGAAACATCAACTTAACGATCTACCCAAAGTAGGTAAGTCAGGAATGGTTGAATATCCACAAGTTAATACGTTTATTGACATGGCTTTAATGCTATCAACAGAAACGGGCGACTTCGCAATTATCAATTATGTTATCAAAAAGTTGAAAGGATTAAAGCTTTCTGCTAACGGAAAGAAATTGGCAGCAAAACGATTCATGCATATGGCAGTGCTTTATCCATATCTTTTGAATTTGATGGAAGAATATGTGTTTATACCGTATGGAGTTGATAAAAGTGAGATTAAGGCACTTTCAGATACAATATATCGAGAAGCAGTCAATCAAAATGATTATGAAAGCCTGTGTTATTCAATCTATTTTGCCATTCGATTTAACTTTGTGCTTGATCAGTTTGAAGACGATTATTGCAGTGCACAGGACTATGTGATTAATAGCAAGGATTGTTTGCTGTTGATTATGACATGGATTTACTTTATGAAGCAGAATCATTGGAAAAGAGAGGCAACACAGGTAAAGCGGCTTAATAAAGTGGCCATGGAACTGAAAAAAACGGATATGGATCGCTATTGGTTGTTTTGCTATGAAGCTTTAAAATGGGGCAGCTTATCAGGTCAATGGCGATTAATGAAACAAGCAGGTGTAAGTTTTATCAGGGAGGAAATAGCCGATACACTAACCGTAATTAATGCCAAATCAAACTGAACAGTAAAGCCTAACTTGTTATATTAAAATATTTTGGGTTAGAAGCTTTGATGTTTTACGTCCCCAAAGGTACCAAGGCTACATGAATTGAGGCTTCTGCTGTCCACATAAAACAGTTGAAGCCTTTTTATGAGACTTTGTCCTGAGTTTTAAGGCTTGGGACATGAATATAAGGCGGCACGAAGGTCGCTCGTAACATTCTGGCAGCAGGTGCATTCGCGGAAATGGCCTGCTGTTTTCTTTTCTTATGC
>CALXLT010000051.1 GCA_944389275.1 uncultured Spirochaetaceae bacterium | reverse complement strand
TTTCGAAGAGTATGATCTTCTTTTCGATATGGAAGATGATCCAGGCGAGACTGTTAATATAATCAATGAACATATCGATATAGCATCTGAGCTTAAAGCCGCTTTATCACAACTTCCTACCAATGATGCCGTAAAAGCTAGAATGAATGAGAATTGGAAGATCTATGATTTCATGCAAATTGCTCAAACTCCGAGCCATAAGCTGATGGCGCAGTTTTGGAACAATAGCACCGAAGAGTCAAAAAAACTGCCCTTGGATAGATAAAAACAAGAACCTCATTCCTTCTTATTGTTGGAATGAGGTTCCTTTGGAGCCGAGCGGGATCGAACCGCCCACCTATTGAATGCCATTCAATCGCTCTAGCCAGATGAGCTACGGCCCCATTTCATCTTTGACGAGTGACAATTTACCGTATTTGCAGAATATAGGCAAGATATAAGGACGATCTTTTCCGTTAATTTGCTTTAGATAGTATATATGTTATTATAATAACTAAAAGTTGCAAAAATAACAAAAATGCAGAAAAAGTACTTGCACATATAGAATAAAACCAGTACTCTTCGCGTTACAAGGGACGAAAGAATGGATAAGAAGTTCAAAGTAGCAGTCATCGGTGCGACCGGTGCAGTGGGTCAGGTTTTCATGTGGATGCTCTCGGACCATCCTTGGTTCGAGCTTAGCTATGTGACGGCTTCCGCAGCCAGGGTCGGACAGAAGTATGCGGCAACCGTCCATTGGGTCATGCCTTTCGAGATGCCTGATTCCATCCGCGAGATGGAGGTCAGGGAGTTCAATCTCAAGGCCATGAAGGAGGAGGGCGTGCAGATCGTCTTCTCCGCGCTTCCCGCCGCAGTTGCCCGCGAGGCTGAGCCTCAACTCAGGGCCAATGGGTTCTATGTGTTCTCCAACGCGGCTGCCATGCGCTATGAGAAGGATGTCCCTATCCTCATCCCGGAGGCGAATTCAGAGCAGCTTGAGCTGATCAGGGAGCAGGGGTATCCCCAGACTGGATTCTGCGTGACCAACGCCAACTGCGTTACGACAGGCTTGGCAATGGCTCTCGCTCCTCTTCGCAGGTTCGGGATCAAGACCATCACGATAAACAGCTATCAGAGCGTGTCAGGCGCCGGCTATCCTGGCCTCTCCTCGTTTGATATCACGGATAACTGCATCCCGTATATCGGAGGCGAGGAGGAGAAGATCGAGAAGGAGGTCAAGAAGATTCTCTCGATCGATCCTGATGTCTATGCCTACACAGTCCGCGTGCCTGTCATGTTCGGGCACCTTGAAACAATCTGGCTTGACCTGGAGCAGGATGTGGAGACTGATGATGTGATAAAGGCTTGGGCGGAGTTCAAGGAGGCATCTGATCTCCCTTCAACGCCTGCCGAGCCTATCGTGTACTCAGCGGAGCCCACGTTCCCGCAGCCTAAGTACGCGTTCTGGGGAACGCCGAAGGGTATGGTCGTCTATACCGGAAGGCTCAAGAAGAAGAACGGCAAGATCGGCTTCGTGCTTCTTGTCAACAATATCGTCAAGGGAGCTGCCGGCGGTTCAATCCAGAACGCCGAGGCCTTCGTGAAGAGGTTCGGCCTTATCTGACGAGGGTCAGGCAGTCATCCACAGTGACTTCATAGCGCCGTTCATTCTGCCTTATATGGTGGAGTGAATGGCGTTTGCATTCATCGCAGGAAAGCCCTAGGGAATCATGCCTGTAGCAGCTCCGGGATATGAATAAAGGCATCCTGTAGCCGCTTGCTGCTGTCGGCGTGAACGGCCATGGCCTTTCGTATGAATCCCTCTCAACCCATAGGTATCCTCCCTCAAGCGATGGCACCTCTTCCCTCAGAAGCTCTGCCGCCTCCCTGTTCGAAAGATACAGGTAGATATCCGCGAAATAGCTGAACTGCGGATTCTCTTTCGCGAAGCGTATGTCTCCTATGTTGTTTAGGCCTATCACTGGAGAGGGTACTGATAAGGCTTTCTCCTTCATTTCCCTGAATATCCTATCCTCGTCGAATTTCACAGGAGGGAAAGAGAGATATGTGCGTCCTCCTATTTCCTTTCCTTTCATGTTCCAGGGGAATATGCCATCATCCAGGGCCTTCCGTTCCGGAAGGGTCTCTGAGGATCCATCCTTGACAGATGATCGGTAACAAGCCTCTATCTCCGGAAGCTCCTCGTATCGTGAGAGGAAATCCCTTCTGATCCGCTTCATCTCCTTCGGGTTGATGTACCTCCTGTCCGCGCCTTCAACGGATATAGGGGAGAGCGCGTACGCGGTGTCAGAGGATGAGAAGCATCTGATAATCGGCTCCTCCGCGCTCTTCTCGGAAGGAAGGACTTCTGCCTCATAGCCCAGGGAGAGGCGTTCTGTCATTATCTCTATAGATTTATCGTGGACGGTTATCCTGGCAGGTATCGCCTTCTTTGCAAGAGGTATGTCCGTGGATAGCTTTCTCATGTTCATCGAGCTGTCTGATATCATAAAGAGCTCTGATCCCGCTGGGATAGCCTTGCTATCGTCCAGAAGGAGTATGTACCGGAGCCCTTCGCTGCCGAGGACCTTCGCCGGGAAGCGGTATGGGGAGGAGAGGCCATCGGACGGCAGTAGCACCATAAGCCCGTCCCTGTCCTTTATCCTCATGTCGCTCTGCACGAGGATCTTCCGTCCGCGCTGGTCCAGGACCTTTCCGATCCTGATGCCCTGGTGTCCCGTGTAGCTTCCCGTAAGCAGGTTCCGGTGCCCAGGCCCCGCGCCTTCAAGATAGCCCGCTGAATGGGAGCGCTGGAATGACAGCGATACGGCCTTGCGGTATTGCCCTTCATCACAGCCATCGATGATCGCCCTGTAATACCTTGTGACGGCATCGACGTATCCAGAGCCCTTGAGCCTTCCTTCCACCTTGAGGCTGTCTATCCCGATTCTCTCCAGCTCCTTCACGTATCTGCCTGCGTCCAGGTCCTTCAAGGAGAATGGATAGAGCTTTCTGCCGCTCTCCTCGTCTACAAACCATGTGCGGCATATCTGGGCGCAGGAGCCTTCGTTGGCGGAGCGTCCCGTTATCTCATGCGATGCCATGCAGAGGCCGGAGAAGCCATAACAGAGCGCGCCATGTATGAAGACCTTGAGCTCTATATCAGGGCAGGCTTCCCTTATCCTTCTTATCTCGTCCAGCGTGAGCTCGCGCGAGAGCACGACTCGTTCGAACCCCAGGTCCTGCATCTCCTTCACGCCGCTTATCGTATGGACAGCAAGTTGTGTGGAGCCATGGAGAGGGAGGCTTGGGAAATCATTTCCTATGATCCTCGCGATGCCAAGATCCTGCGTGATGATGCCATCAGCTCCTATCCCTGAGATATCCGAAAGCAGCCTATATGCGGCGGGTAGGGAGGCGTCGTCTATGAGCGTGTTGACCGTGACGTAGATCTTCCGATTCCTGTCGAGCGAGAGCTTCCGTATCTTCGAAAGGTCCTCAAGGGAGAAGTTCCCGGCTCCCTTGCGGGCGGAGAATTCCTTCATCCCGAAGTAAACGGCATCGGCTCCGGCATTGAATGCCACGAGCGCTTCCTCTATTGTACCTGCAGGCATCGCTAGCTCGATCATAGCCTGAGTGTACCATGAACCGGGCATCATGTAGAGGATATATGGGCTTTTGCGGACACGTGGGCTGATGGGGCGTTTCCCGCACGTATTCTTGCAAAAACATGCAATAGCATTTATTCTTTGAGGAGACTACAGTAAAAGTTCCGTGCAAGCGGAAAAGATAAGGAGAATTCGATGACACTTAATGATCTTAAGCATCCTAAGCTAGTTCAGTGGGTTAACGAGTTCGCTGCTCTTGCTACCCCGGACAACATCGTTGTCGCAGATGGCTCACAGGAGCAGTATGATGAACTCATCGACCTCCAGGTTAAGGAGGGACTCTGCGTCCGCCTCAATCCTGAGAAGAAGCCAAACTGCGTGCTCTTTGATTCCGATCCTTCGGACGTGGCGCGTGTAGAGAAGAGAACCTTCATCGCTGCAGAGAAGCAGGAGGACGCGGGCCCGACCAACAACTGGATTGACCCGAATGAGCTCAAGAAGACGATGACAGACCTCTACAGAGGCTGCATGAAGGGCAGGACGCTTTATGTCATCCCGTTCTCCATGGGTCCTGTAGGTTCACCGATGTCCAAGATCGGCGTTGAGCTTACCGATAGCGCATACGTTGTCTGCAACATGATGATCATGACACGCGTTGGCGTTAAGGTCCTTGATGTCCTTGGCACGGATGGCTATTTCGTACCATGCCTCCACTCTGTCGGAAAGCCTCTTGCAGAGGGTGAGACCGATGGTGGCAAGTGGCCTTGCGCACCAATGGAGCACAAGTACATCTCCCAGTTCCCAGAGACAAGGGAGATCTGGTCCTATGGCTCAGGATACGGCGGAAACGCTCTTCTCGGAAAGAAGTGCTTCGCTCTCCGCATAGCTTCTGTCCTCGCTCGCGATGAGGGCTGGCTTGCAGAGCACATGCTCATCCTCAAGGTCACGAACCCAGAGGGCAAGAGCAAGTATGTGACGGGCGCGTTCCCATCAGCTTGCGGCAAGACGAACCTCGCTATGCTCATTCCTACTATCCCAGGCTGGGAAGTCCACACAATCGGTGATGATATCGCATGGATGAAGCCAGGCAAGGATGGAAGGCTCTATGCGATCAACCCAGAGGCAGGCTTCTTCGGAGTTGCTCCGGGAACTTCCTCGAAGTCCAACCACAATGCCCTTATGGCAGCTTCCAAGAACACCATCTTCACAAACGTCGCCCTCACGGAAGATAAGGATGTCTGGTGGGAAGGAATCGGCTACGATGCTCCGGGCAAGCTCATCGACTGGAACGGCAACGAGTGGGTTCAGGACAAGGGCAACAAGGAGCAGAAGCCAGCTGCTCATCCGAATTCAAGGTTCACAGCTCCAGCTGCGCAGTGCCCATGCATCGCACCGGAGTGGGAGGATCCGGCAGGTGTTCCTATCTCCGCTATCCTCTTCGGCGGCAGAAGGCCTTCGACTATTCCTCTCGTGCATATGTCACGCAACTGGAACCATGGCGTATTCCTTGGATCGATCGTCGGTTCTGAGGTTACGGCCGCGACTCTCGACGTCAAGGCTGGAACGATCAGGCGCGATCCGTTCGCAATGCTTCCGTTCTGCGGCTACAACATGGGTGACTACTTCCAGCACTGGATCGATGTCGGCAAGGCAGCTCCTTCACAGGATGTCCTTCCGAAGATCTTCTATGTCAACTGGTTCCGCAAGGATGCCGATGGCCACTTCATCTGGCCGGGCTACGGCGATAACAGCCGCGTCCTCAAGTGGATCTTCGAGTGCTGCGATGGCACGGCTAAGACAGTTGATACCCCGATCGGAATCATGCCTACGATTGATGCTATCGACAGGCCTGAGGGAGTCAGCGATGCTGATATGGCAGAGCTTCTCAAGGTCGATGCCGAAGGCTGGCTGAGGGAGGTTGAGGACATCAGGACCAACCACTACCCGAAGTTCGGCAAGCATCTCCCGAAGGAGCTTGCGGATATGCTCGACACGCTCGAGGCATCCCTCAAGGCTTACAAGGGCTGAGATCCTGCGTCTTAGGAAAAGAGGACTGCTGCTTAGGCGGCAGTCCTTTTTCACGCCTTGGCGTTCTGTGCTATCATTACTGAAGGAGGATGAGGATGAAAGGAGCCATGATGATCGGAGCGGGGATCGCCGTTGGCGTTTTCGGCCTCCTTTCCGCTGTCTTCCACTCATTCGTGTTCCTTTCGCTCGCGCTCTTCTCGTTCATATTCTTCTTCGTCGCGCTCTTCTCGAAGGAATCGCTTCCGGTCCTCATAGGCTTCACGCTAGGAGCTGCCATAGCGCTTGCGACAGGCTCTGCCTTGATAGGGGAAAATGATGCGTCAAGGAGCGTGCAGGAGGCAGAGGGGGAGGCTGTTGCCGCTGAGGTTCCGGAAGTGCCTTCTGAGGCTGTCATCCCGGAACCTGAGGAGATAGCTGTGCCGGAGCCTCCTGAGATATTCAGCCTTATAAAGCTAGAGGGCGTGAGGTACTATAAGCCATCGGCCCCCGAGCTTTTCTTCGTTATCACGGATATAGACTGGTAGGATCATTTCCTGCTGTATGGCGTATCTTCCAAAGGAAGGCTATGCCTCCGTTTCCCGTCAATTCTGGAATAAGCATTGGCTATCGCCGGAGCGGTTGGTATCGTGCAGAGCTCCCCGATGCCTTTCGCGCCATATGATGAGGCAAGCTTTCCTTCCGCGTGGACAAGCTTCGTGATTATCTCAGGCCTGTCGGTCGCGCGCAGGAGCCCCAGCGTGGCGTATCTTGACTTCACGAAGCCTTCCTCTGTCCTGAAGTCCTCCGTGAGCGCATAGCCCATTCCCATGAGGACCCCGCCCTCGATCTGTCCTTCGATCGCCTTCTGGTTTATCACGGTGCCGGCATCGCAGGCTGCCGTGATCCTTGAGACCTTGCCGCTTTCATCCAGTTCCGCGACTTGTGCTGAATATGAGTATGCCAGGTGCGATACAGGGTTCTCCTTGCCGCTGTTTATCGGATCGGTGAGGAAGACGAACTCTCCATAGTATTCGGCTCCATCAAGTTCCTGAAGCGATCTTGAGGCAAGGTCCTCCTTGAGCTTCAGCGCGGCCCGCCGTACAGCCTCTCCTGTGAACGCTGTCTGCCTGGATGCCGTTGATGTGCCGCTGTCAGGGGTGCGTTCCGTATCAGGGGGCTCGACGATGAACGCACTCGATGGGAGTCCGAGCGTCGCCGCCGCTATCTGGAGCTCCACCGTTGCGACTCCCTGTCCCATGCATGCGGCAGATGACCTGATGTGCACCTTCCCGTCCTCGACTGAGAGGATGCACCTTCCAGTGTCCTTCGAGCCCACTCCGACGCCGCTGTTCTTCAGCGCAAGCGCGATGCCTGTGCGGCTTGAGGCGTAGTAGGCGTCCTTTACGGCCATGAGGCATTCCCTGATTGCCGTGTCTGGGCCCGCTATCTGCCCGTTCGGCATTATATCCCCCGGGCTGAGGGCGTTGATCATCCTGATCCTGAACGGGTCGATGCCAAGGTGCGCCGCGATCTCGTCCAGGGCGCTCTCGACTGCGAAGCATGACTGGGTGACTCCGAACCCCCTGAAGGCTCCTGATGGGACATTGTTTGTGTAGAGAGCCTTTCCCTCCACCCGGAAATCAGTGAATGAGTAGGGGCCGGAGGCGTGCGTGCACGCCCTCTGGAGCACAGGGCCTCCAAGAGACGCGTAGGCGCCTGTATCGGAGAGTATATAAGCGTCCATGCCCTTTATCTTCCCATCCTTGGTGACGCCTATCCTGAGCCTTATCCTCATAGGATGGCGCTTTGGGTGCACTGAAAGGCTTTCCTGCCGGGTAAGGCGCACATTCACGGGGCGTTTGGTTATGAACGATGCCAGCGCGGCATGGTGCTGCACGGACATGTCCTCCTTGCCCCCGAAGCCACCGCCGACAAGCATAGCGTGGACACGGACCTTCTCCTTAGGCAGCCCGAGCATGCGCATTATCTCCCTCTGGTCATCGTATATCGACTGGTCACCGGCGTATACGGAGACTCCATCGCCATAAGGCAGGGCCACGGCGCACTCAGGCTCCATGAACGCATGCTCCGTGAACGGAGTGGTGAAGCTGCCCTCATATACATAGTCGCTTTCCCTGAGCGCCTTGTCGACGTTGCCGCGGTTGACTATCTCGGTATCCAGAAGGTTGCTCCTGCCTTCATGGACAAGTATCTCATCCTTGAGGGCATCGTCTATCGTGTAGACGCCATCGAGCACTTCATACTCCAGCCTGATCTTCCCCTTTATCTCCTCAGCGGCTTCCCTCGTTTCGGCCACTACGAGGCATAGCGCATCGCCTATGTAGCTTGTTATCGAGCCCTCGGGGATAAGCACCGGCCAGTCGGGAACGATGTGGCCATGTATATTGTTCGGGACATCATCCGCCTTTATTATGCGGATGCACCTTGGATCCTTCTCGGCTTCCGCTGAGTCTATCCTAATAAGGCGGATGCGTGGATATGGGGAGCGGAGTGCTGACGCGTACGCCATCCCCTCTATGCGGAGATCATCGGAGAACATGCCCTTGCCTAGGGCTTTCTCCACGGCATCGATCCTCGCCATGTCCCCTGATAGCCTGGGATCATCGGCAAGCTCCGGAACAGGTGTTCCCTCCCGCAGCATCGCGGCGGCAAGGAGGATCGCCTTCTCGATCTTCACATAGCCCGTGCATCTGCATATGTTGCCTCTTATGGCCTTCCTCACATCATCGCCAGAAGGGTCAGGGTTCGTGTCTATGAGGGCCTTTCCCGCGATGATCATGCCAGGGATGCAGTATCCGCACTGCACGGCTCCTGCCTCTGCGAATGCATAGCCGTATACCGCTTTCTCCCTTTCGGAAAGCCCCTCGATCGTTATGATATCCGCCCCATCCAGCTTTGATAGCTTCTGCGTGCAGGCCTTCCTGAGCTTGCCGTTGATTATCACGGAACAGGTTCCGCATGCCCCTTCGCTGCAGCCATCCTTCGTTCCTGTCAGGCTGAGCGTGTTCCTCAGATAATCAAGAAGGGTAGTATCCTTTTCCTCTGTGTATTCCCTGCCATTTATGGTGAAATGCATAGTCGCCTCGCTTGTTGTCTCCGGAAAGGCCGCTTAGCTTCTGCCTTGGCTTCTGTCTGTGATACCAGTCCATCAGAATATGAATATATTATACATCAGGAAAGAGCATATGAGAGCCTCATCCTCTCCGCCTCTTTCCTCACCGCGCTGTCAGAGGCGCCGTTCATCTTTAGCGCCGTAAGATAGAAGAACACGTAGCCGAGCGCATGGCGCTTGGTCGCAAGTGATGAGATACCTTCGCAGACAGATAGCGCCAGCGCCTTGTCTGATCCCTCTAGAAGGCTTGCCTCTCCATGGAGCTCGGTCACGACCGCCTTGACCTGGCCAAGCGGCACACGCCCTTCAAGATAGAGCTCTCCAAGCCTCTTGCAGTCCCGTGGCGTGGTGTATTCAGGGAATTTCCGCTTAAGGCGGCGTATTGGCTTCTCGACCTCCCTGAAGGCCCAGCTGATAGCCTCCTCCTTGTTGCCGTTTCTGACGGTTTCTATCATCGGCTTGAGGAACGGTGTCTCATAGCCGTAGAGGGCATTACGTAGCAAGGCTGAGCACGATCTCCTTCCTGTCCGTCGCAAGCTGCTCAAGCTCGACCCCGGCAGCGCTCAGCATCTTGCGGCTGGCGACCGTTGAGTCGGATGTCTCGTACTTGTTGGACAGATATACCACCTTCCTGATCCCTGTCTGGATGATGGCTTTTGCGCATTCATTGCAGGGGAAGAGGGCAACGTACAGCGTGGCGCCCTTCAGGCTTGAGATGGGGGAGTTGAGTATGGCATTGAGCTCGGCATGGCAGACATACGGATATTTCGTGTCGAGCCAATCCCCCTCCCTCTCCCAGGGAAGCTCATCATCCGAGCATCCGATCGGGAAGCCGTTGTAGCCAACGCCTATTATCTTCTTCTCCGGGCTGACGATGCAGGCCCCGACCTGCGTGTTCGGATCCTTTGACCTCAGGGAGGACAGGACTGCGATCCCCATGAAGTACTCATCCCATGAAATATGATCTTCTCTCTTTCCTGACATAGCAATTGATCATTATATCAGAGATCGCCAAGTTGCGTGCAAAAAAGATCGATGTGTTTCAAAGCTTCAGGGCGCCGTATCTGCAGTATGCCGCCTTCAGGGCGTCTTCGGCTGTCATGGCGCGGGAGGCCGCGCTTCTGACGGCTGTGCCGAGGATGTCCTCAAGCGTCCTCTGCTTCCTTGCCTCCTCCAGATGCTCGAATCGCCTCCTTCCTTCTTTGAATCCCTCCTTGGCTATGGACAGCCATGGGTAGATGGATAGGATCTCCGGATCATCGTATATGGCGGCATTGGGGGATGTGCCTCCGAATAGCGTATATAGCCGTGATATCCCATAGCTGTATACCCATTGGAGGAACTCTATTGATTCCTCATAGGCCTTGCTCTCCCTTGCAATCCCTATGGAGCCTCCTCCAAGGAGAGGATGCCCTCCTGGAATCTGCGAGAATCCTATCTTCCCGACAACATTCGAGTGCTTGCTGTTGGTGATGCGCGGGGCATGGTTCATGAAGACGCGTAGCATCGCGCAGCTGCCCTCGCTGAATGATGATATCGTGTCATCCCACCAGGGGTTTATCTTCCCGTCTGTCGATGAGGCTGAATCGATGTATTCCTGCAGGGCCTCAGCCGTCCTCCTGTCCTCGAGGATATCCCTGAAAGGACGGCCTGCGGCATCTATTCGCGGCAGGAAGTCGCAGGCGGCCGCCACTGATGTCCCAAGCGTCATGGCATGGCCGAAGAGCGTCGGTGAATCCGGGTTCAGGCTCTTCGTGAAGAATGATGCGATCCTGTCATACTGCCTGAAGTCCTGAGGCTCCTCCATCCTCTCCCTGTATCGTTCGAAGTAGAGCCTCTTGATCATCTCGCTGCCGAAAGCCTCCGCGTTGTAGAACAGGAGCTGCACAGATGGATCGAATGGAAGCGCGTACATATCGCTTCCTATGAATGAATACTCATCCCCGATCTCCTTCAGGAACCCAGATGTTATGCTCTTGATCTCCGCGGAAGATGCGTCCAGCTTCCTGAATGTCTTCTCCGCGATCTCTGGAATCCATGCCATATCAACGCGGATAAGGTCATATGATGACGCGGCCTCAGGATCCGACGCCGCTCTGTATAGCTCCTCGTAAGGGTGGGCATCGATTCTTGCCTCTATGCCTGTTTTCCGCGTGAAGTCCGGAAGCAGCCTCTCCAGCGATTCGGTGGCGGGGGAATTGAGCGTGAGGATGGAAAGCTTCCTTCCTTCTATCCTATGGAGCTTCGGTTCCTCTATGAACCCTGGCTCCGGCAGGATCATGTCCGTAAGCCCGGTCTCTTTCGAAAGATAGCCTGATATCTTTGCGCCTACGGCCCTTCCGAGCCTTCCGTAATCAAGTATATATGGCTTGATCCCATCCGTATGGAACAGCGTATTCTCCGAAAGCGCCACTATGGGCGGCAGGGCTTTCTGAGAGTACGCGCTTGCCTTCCTGATCGCCTCCGCGCGCGATCTGTCGATCGTGACGATCGCATCGAACCTGTCGGCTTCGGAGGCAAGCTCCATTGCCTTGCCCGCGACCCTGCTGTAGTCCGATCTGAATAGGTCTATCGTGCCGGTGCCGGCAAGCCCTTCATCCAGCCCGATCTGGAACTGGCTGATATCATAGGCGGGGGCAGGGGACGTGAGGAGCGCTATATCCCTGCAGCCCTTCTTCGCAAGATACCTGCCTATGGCTCTTCCTGCATCTATATATCTGAAGCCTATCGTCCTCTGATAATCCTTCAGCCCCGAGGGGAACCTGTCAAGGAAGAGGACGGGGATGCCCTCCTGATAGGGGAGCGCTGACTTGAGGGAGGAGCATGTGATGATCAGCGCGGGCCTTTCCTCATAGATGCGCTCGATGCACTTCTTTTCCATGGCCGGGATGTCCTCAGTGATATGGAGCGTGGTATCTATATCATTCTGGAAAAGGGTCTTCCTGAGGTTCTCGAAGAAGGAGAGGTAATGGGGGATCTCTATGGAGGGCAGCACAGCAGCGACGCTGCGCCCGGATCCCATCTTGAGCTTCTGCGCCTGGCTGTTGGCCTTGTAGCCGAGCTTCCTGACAGCGGCCTCGACCCTGGCGATCTTCTCGCTCGATACCTTCCCCGTGCGGTTGAGCACATTCGATACTGTTCCCTGCGATACCCCGGCTTCCCTTGCCACATCCTTTGTAGTGACCATCATCTCCTCCATCTTGATTCTACGATATGTTTTGCAGGCAAGCAAGGAATAAATGAATCGTAATAAAAAATAAATCCCAAAATAATTATATATATTAAAAGCAGATATTCAGAATTAACATAAATTGATGAAAATTTAATTTGACACGTATCAATTTGTAGGTGATGATTATTGCATGGAAGGAGGGCATATGGATCTTCAGGCAGCAAGGAAAGAGAAGGGCGTCCTTATAGCTGGACATAGGGGAAACTGGGGAGGGAATATACCTCCTAACACGATAGCTTCCTATAAGGCGGCCCTTATGCTTGGCGTGGATATGATCGAGACCGATATCCAGAGCTCTGCGGATGGCGTGTTCTATGCATACCATACAGGAGAGGAGAAGGGGTGCTTCGGCATCGGCCGGAGGCTGGGGGAGATGAGCGCGGCCGAGATTGAGGGGCTGGAGTTCAGGAACACCATGTTCAATCTCTCCGGCATAGGCGTTGATAGGATGGATGACGTCCTTTCCTTCCTCAAGGGCAGATGCTTCATCAATGTCGACAGGGGCTGGCTTGGTTCCTGGCGAGATACCATCCGATACCTCAGGAAGTTCGGCATGGAGGATCAGATCATACTCAAGTCCCCACCGGAGAGGGAGCTTCTCTCCGAGCTGGAGGAGGAAGGGCCGGAACTCATGTACATGGCCATCATCAAGGATGCAGAGCAGTATCCTGTCGTGAAGGAGTACAAGGTAAGGGCGGTTGCCGTCGAGACTAATTACCAGGATATGGATAACGAGATCTCTTCCGACGCGTTCATCAGGAAGCTTCATGATGATGGCCTGATGGTATGGGCGAATGCGCTCACCCTTGATGGGAAGAAGCATCTCGCGGCTGGCCATGATGATAACGCGTCGATCATCGATGGCCCGGACAAAGGCTGGGGTTATCTCCTGGATAAAGGCTACGACATCATACAGACAGATTGGCCATCGCTGCTGATCGACTACATAAGGACAAGGAGTTAGGGAAAATGAGGAAAGCGATTCTGGTTATCATGATCATGCTTGCAGCATGCTCCGTATTCGCGGGAGGATCTTCTGAAAAGAAGGATGGCCCTGTCACCATCACTTATTATGGCAGGCCTGATGTGGAGCTCGAGAGGGAGATCATCGCCTCGTTCGAGGCTGAGAATCCCGGCATCAAGGTGAATTACGTAGAGCTTCCATCAAGCTCGAACGATAGGCTGAAGACGATCCAGACGGTACTTCAGTCGCAGGGGACCGAGATGGATGTCTTCGCAGGCGATGCCTGCTGGCCCGCTATCTTCATCTCAGCAGGCTGGGTCGAGCCTCTCGATGATTACATCACGCCGGAAGTACGCGGCGGCTACATCGACACGATGCTTTCTGCCTACACCGTGAATGGCAGGACATATGGGCTTCCGTTCATGGCAGACGTGTGCGCCCTTTACTATAGGGATGACCTTCTTTCGAAGTATGGCCTTACCGTTCCCCAGACTTATGACGAGATCCTTGAATACAGCAAGATCATAATGGAAGGAGAGGCTGATCCTAATCTCTATGGCTGGGGATATATAGGCGTGCAGAACGAGACCCTTGCCTGCTGCTTCCTGAGCATCTACTGGGCGCTCGGCGGCCCTGACATGGTGAACGAGGATGGAGAGTTCACGTTCGATTACGGTATCGCGGAGAAAGCTCTTGAGCTCATGAGGTCATATAGCTTCGGTGAAGGTATATCCCCTGCGGCTATCGGCAGCTTCGACACCACAACGCTGCGCAACAACGTCATGGCCGGCAATATCGTATTCGACACCGATTGGCTGAGCGGCTACGCCAAGTACAATGGCGACTCTTCATCCGTGAAGGGCAGCATGAAGATCGCCGCCCTCCCCACCAATGGCGCTATCGGAGGCTGGGGCCTGATGGTCAGCGCATATTCCGAGCACAAGGAGGCGGCCGCGAAGTTCGCTCTGTACAGGTCCAGCTATGAATCGCAGATGAAGGCCCTGGAGATGGTTGATCAGGTTCCGACGCTCAATGTCTTCTATGATCCGGAGACAGTGCCTGCAGGATATGAGTATCTTGTGGACTTCCTCGCTCCGCTGAGCGTTGCAAGGCCAAGGGGAATCACTCCGTTCTATGCCGCGATATCCTCAAGGATACAGATCGAGGCAAGCGCGGTCATCTGCGACATGAAGACCCCCGCAGAGGCCGTGAAGGATCTTGAGGCTGGCATAAATTCGGTAATCGGCTGATAGCTAGGCTGGGCATGCCTCGGCATGCCTGGCATTGGAGGGAAGATGAAAAGGAGAAAAGAGGTTAGGGGATATCTGCTGCTCGCTCCAGCCGCGCTGCTGATCTGCGTGCTTATACTTATCCCGACTATTGAGACGATATATTGCAGTTTCTTCAATTACAGGACGCAGATGGCGGCTCTCGGGATGAAGTTCATAGGCCTTGAGAATTACGTTAAGGTATTCTCTGACTCTTTCTTCTGGGATACTTTCTGGTGGACCATTGTCTTTACGGCAGTGACTGTCGCGCTCGAGCTTGTCATCGGCATGCTGCTTGCGCTGCTGATGACGAAGAAGATCCCCGGGCAGGGGCTGATCAGGGCTGTCGTGCTCGTGCCATGGGCGATGCCCGCAATCGTTGCCGGAATCATATGGTCCCAGATCTTCGCCTATAACGGATTCATCAACAATCTCCTTTCAGCCCTCCCATTCGTGCAGGAGAACTATCCATGGCTTGGCAATGAGTCATCCGCGAAGGTCGCGGTGATGATCGCCGATATCTGGAAGAACACGCCTTATATGTCGCTCTTGCTCCTTTCCGGGCTGCTCACGATAAACAAGGAGTATTACGAGGCCGCGACGATCGATGGGGCAGGGAGATGGAGGCAGTTCTGGTCCATAACGGTGCCTCTCGTGCGTCCTACCATGATGGTGACCATACTCTTCAGGATCATTTCCGCGATGAGGGTCTATGACCTTATCGTGGCCATGACGAACGGAGGTCCGGGCGGAAGCACGACAACGGTATCGATGTATGCGATCAGCACATACTTCACATATGGGAACATCGGGTACGGGTCTGCATTGTCGGTAATGCTTCTTCTTGTATCTGTCGTGATAAGCCTGTTCTTCGTGGACAGCCTGAAGTCGAGGGTTAGATGATATGAAGGAAAAGATCACTCCTGTAAAGGCCATATTCATAGCGTTTCTGGTGCTTTACCTTCTGGCGATGGTGTTCCCTTTGGTATACCTTGTCAGCGCGTCATTCATGACGGAGGCTGATCTGTCGGCTATACCCGCGAAGCTTATTCCGAGCTCCCTGCAGATCAGGAACTATGTGACAGCCTTCACCCGGCAGCCAATAGTGCTATACGTGCTCAACAGCTTTATTACATCCTTCCTTTCGGTATTCATCTGTCTGATCGCGGGATGCCTTGCAAGCTACTCGCTCGTGCGCACGAGGATCAAGGGCAAGACGCTTTTCCTGCTTTTCGTTCTTGCGATCTCCTTGCTTCCCACGATAACGATCATCAATCCGATCTATAGGATGTATAGCGACGCAAAGCTGCTGAACACCAGGATAGGGCTTTCGATAATAAGCGCTGTATTGGATCTTCCCATGACGATATGGTTCCTGACCGCGGCCTTCAAGTCTGTTCCTGTATCATTCGAGGAGAGCGCGGAGATCGAAGGCGCGGGATTGTCCACGATACTCGTGAAGGTTTACGTGCCTCTTCTCAAGGGAAGCATCTTCTCGATCGGTATCATAGACTTCATCAGCGCCTGGAATAAGTACCTGCTATCGCAGGTCCTCAATCCTCTGGAGAAGGCCAGGACGGTGGTTGTCGGCCTGACTCTTTATCAGCTGGAGATAAGCATCCCGTTCGAGATCGTATCCGCGGCGTCGGTCATAACGATTATACCGCTTTTCGTGATTGTCCTGCTCTTCCAGAAGAATATCCTTGGAGGCCTTCTGGATGGTGGAATAAAGGAATGATCCTGCTATCTCCAAATGCGTGATTCCAGAAAGCAAGGCAAAGGCAATACATCTGCGGCAACGCTGTAGGATCTGTCTTTGCCTTGCACGTTTTCCAGTAAAGCGACCTCTCAGTTCTCGGCCCTGACTGTCCGGTAATCCGTGATCTTCCTCTCAGAGGAGGAGAAGCTTATCCCCACCTTGTGCATGGCCATGCCTGGCTTCATGAGGTAGGAGTACTTGTCCCCGTATCCCTTCTCCTCGATCTGTCCCAAGGCTTCATCAGCCGTCCTGTCCACCTTGAGCTCGAAGATCCAGATGTGGCTCCCGGCTATCAATACCTCGTCGGCCCGTCCCCTCATCCCCCTGTCCTCCGATAATGCGAACAGGCTTGCTATGACGAATATGGAGTGGAATATGCCATGGTAGAACCTCTCCCTCTCATCTCCTATGAGCTCATATGAGAACGCCGAGAAGTAATCCTCAAGGCTCCTCCTCACCGCCTCGTCATCCCCGGTGGAGCATGCCTCGGCGAACGCCTTCCCCCACCACATGATACGGCTCGGGCTGCTGTCCGTGTAGCGTGACAGCAGGTTGCTCGTGAAGCTCGTGGAAACCTCCCTGTTGG
>CALXLT010000050.1 GCA_944389275.1 uncultured Spirochaetaceae bacterium | reverse complement strand
TTTGGGCTCAGGAGACTGGGCCCTTAAAACAAATCAGGGATTTAGATCAGAACAATCTCCAAAATCTGATCTTCGAATTCAATTTTTGATGCTGAGCCGTTTCTTAGCCTGTGCGGAAACGGCTCTTATGCGTTATGTTCTTGTGAATGTTGCGGACATGGTCTGGCCCCTGATGCTCATCTTGTAGATACATGTATCTGAGCTTTGCCTTGTGATGCTTATGGTTCCAGTCATGCCCCCTGATTTATAGACAATGCTGTAAGTATCACCTTTGATAGATGAATCCCATGATATTCCTGATAGCTGATCCCAGAGATCCATTGATGGTGTTGATTCGTTATCATTGATGAAGACAATATTCCCGTCAGTTGTTATCATTCTGCATGGATTACCCATGAATCTATCGCTATGCCATGTCTTGTTTGCCAGCCAGGATGGCATTCCGAGCCTATTCGTTGCTGAGTCAGAGCATGAAGGCAGAATCAACAATATGAGCGCAATTGAGATCACCAGAAGTCTTCTTGTTCCTTTCATATTGCTATTATACTTCGCTTCTGATTCTCTAAAGTAAAAAGGGCCAATCAGGTTTCCTGATCAGCCCTCTTGCTGTTATCTTCTTGTCCTGAACTCATGCGGTACCGGATCGCAGCCATCCCAGATTATCTGCCTGAAATGCTTTGGATCGGTGTTGCCTTCCGTGTTGACCATGAAGACAAGCGAGTTGCTGTCAAGCTTCATCATCTTCCTAAGTTCCTCATCACCTTTGTCGGTAAGGACAGAGTAGAGCGCTCCGAGAGGAACAGCCCCGGACTCACCTGAGATCATGAACGGGTCTCCCTTGAGAGGGCAGGAGAGGATCCTCATTCCTCTTGCCGCGATGTAATCAGGGACGGAGAGGAAGAAGTTCGCGTTATGCGAGAGGATATCGAAAGCGATAGGGGAAGGATCTCCGCAGGCAAGTCCTGCCATGATCGTATCAAGGTCACCCTTGACGCTGTGGCACTTGCCGTCATTTGCCTTGATGCTCTCGAAAACGCATGGGGCCTTATCAGGCTCAACGACGATGAAGATAGGAGGATTCTCCGGGAACAGTGCTGAATAGAAACCCACGACAGACGCGGCAAGAGCTCCGACGCCCGCCTGCACGACAACATGGGTTGGCCTTGTGATGCCCATTCCCGCAAGCTGTTCCTGCGACTCGAGAAGCATCGTTGTATAGCCCTGCATGATCCATGTGGGGATCTCCGTGTATCCATCCCAGGAAGTGTCGCTGATGATCGTCCAGCCATTCTTCTTGGCGTCCTCCGCGATGAGGCGCACGGCATCATCGTAGTTGCCATCGATCACGTGGACATCCGCGCCATATCTCCTGATCGCGTCGATCCTGGCCTGGGATGTCTCCTTGTGGACATAGATGACACACTTATGCCTGAGCTTCATCGAGGCCCATGCTATGCCCCTGCCGTGGTTGCCGTCTGTTGCCGCCGCGAATGTTATGTCACCAAGCCTTCTGTGGCACTCCTCGGAAACAAGGTAGTCATAGGTTGTCTCCTCATCCGTGAGCCCTAGCTTCTTCTGTATGTATCTTGATATAGCATAGGAGCCGCCAAGGACCTTGAAGCTATTGAGCTCAAGCCTCTGTGCCTCGTCCTTTATGTATATGCCACCAATACCAAGCATCTGTGCGAGGTTAGGAAGCGCCCTGAGCGGTGTCATCTTGTATCCAGGGATCTCCCTGTGGAACTTCATGGCTTTCCTTGCAGTATCTATGCTGAAAAGCTCCTTCGCCTTACCATTATCCTTGATAAGCTGATCGTAAGCGATGTAGTCGAAATCAAGCGTCATATGTCAAACTCCGCTGTGTACTATAATTAATGATCAAGCTAATTTCAACATTCGAAACGAAATAATGAGAATATTGCGTTTATGCGCAAAATAGGCATATTGATTTTAGCATAAGATAAGGCCGCCCGATGTGAGCGGCCTTGATCTCAGTTCTTTTTCATGTTCGCCTGGTATACTCTCCATGTGGAGGATATCAGGGTATCGACATCGGACTTCCTCGCGGTCCATCCAAGCTTCTCATGCGCGAGCGAGGATGATGCGACGAGCTTAGCCGGGTCTCCCGCTCTCCTCTCGCCATCGATCGATGGGATAGGCTGGCCCGTGATGCGGCGCGCGGCCTCGACCATCTCACGTACGGAGATGCCGTTCTCAGAGCCAAGGTTGACTACCAGGTCCTCCTTGTTCTTCATGATGTAGTCGGCGGCTGCCACATGGGCGTCTGCAAGATCCGATACATGGACGTAATCACGGATGCATGTGCCGTCCGGCGTGTCGTAGTCCGTGCCGAAGATCTTGATGCTGTCCCTCATTCCGCATGCGGCCTCCATGATCACAGGCAGGAGATTCGCGGGATTCCTTTCCAGGCCGAGCATCCTTCCCTCCGTGTCATAGCCGGCGGCATTGAAGTATCTGAGAGCCGCATAGTGCAGGCCCTTGAGCTTTGAGTACCAGCGGAGGTTCTCCTCGATGCAGAGCTTCGTGTAGCCGTAGTAGTTCTCCGGGCATGTAGGATGCTTCTCATCTATCGGAAGATACTTAGGCTCACCATAGGTAGCGGCAGAGGAGGAGAGGATGAAGTTCATGCATCCATGCTTCTCGCACTCAGTCATTATGATCAGCGATCCCGTGATGTTGTTCTCGCTGTATTTCTCAGGCTTGACCATAGACTCGCCCGCAGCCTTGAAAGCCGCTAGATGCACCGCGGCGTCCCAGCCCTTTGAAAGGACCTCGGCAACGTGCTCGCGATCAAGGATATCGCCCTCGAAGAACTCAGCCTTCTTCGGGATGTTGCTCCTCAGCCCTGAGGAAAGGTTGTCATATATTCCAACTGTGTCACCCCTGTCGAGGAATGCCATGGCCACGTGCGTGCCGATGTATCCGGCTCCGCCAAAAAGAAGAACTCTCATCTTTAACCTCGCTTTTCTTCAGATTCTATATCCTAACTTGCCTTTTGTGTAGCATCAGGAGAAGCTTTCGATGATGGAGCGTATGCGCGATAGCTTCTCATCAAGCTCTTCCCGTGTCCTGGCTTCCGCCACGATGCGAAGATAAGGCTCGGTGTTCGACTTGCGTACGTTGAACCACCATGAGCCATACTCGATCCTGTAGCCATCGAAGTCCATCACCGTGGTGGGATCGCCCTTCGTCACGAACTCATCGTACAGCGCCGCGATAGCCTCATCCTTCCTGTCCAGGCGGAAGTTGATCTCCCCGCTGTTCTCATAGCGTACGATCGAGTCGATAAGCGAAGAGAGCGTGCGGCCTTCCTTCTTGAGCTCTGAGACCACGTTCAGCACGAGAAGAGAGGCAAGCATGCCGCTGTCGCACCAGAAGAAGTCCTTGAAGTAGTAGTGGCCTGCAAGCTCGCCGCCGAAGACCGCGTCAAGCTCGCGGATCTTCATCTTGGCAAACGCGTGACCCACCTTCCATGTGGTGACCTTGAAGCCGAGCGACTCAAGGTACTCGGTTGTCGAGCGGGATGTCCTTATATCCTGAAGCGCGTTGCCGACTCGTCCCTTGCCCTTGTAATAAAGGCCAATGACTGCCGTGATATAGTCCGGCTGGATGAAACGTCCCTTCTCATCTATGAACATCACCCTATCCGCGTCCCCGTCATAGATCACGCCGACATCGGAGGAGTTCTTCAGAGT
Organism: uncultured Spirochaetaceae bacterium; assembly: GCA_944389275.1. GTDB lineage: Bacteria > Spirochaetota > Spirochaetia > Sphaerochaetales > Sphaerochaetaceae > Ornithospirochaeta. Next base: position 15,293 of record CALXLT010000050.1, on the reverse strand, counting down.
CTCTTTTGATATATCCTCGCAGTTCTTCTTCTCAAGCGGGTTAGGCTCATGAGCCGGGAAGGTGCCATCGTAATGATCGTAGATATAGTGCACGCCGCTTCCAAGGATATCCTTGACGATGAGGTTAGCCATGCCGAATGAGCAGTCTACGCTGATATCAAGGCCGGTGATTGATGCGGCGTATGGCTTGAGGAATGCGACGTAGTCATCACGCACAGCGCTCTTGTCGATGACCTTGCCTCTTTGAGGAGCAATGGTGATGCTGCCTTCGCTGCACATCCTCTCCAGATCCTTAAGCCCCGATTCACCTCCCACCGGGATTGCGCCGCGGCGGCTTATCTTGAGTCCGTTGTACTCGGCTGGGTTGTGCGATGCGGTGATCTGCACCGAGGCGTCCGCGTTGAGGAATACCGTCGAGAAATAGACCATCGGCGTTGTCGCGAGCCCGATGTCCCATACATCGGCGCCGCTGTCAAGCACTCCGCGCACAAGCGCGTCATGCGCGCTGTCCGATGATAGCCTTATGTCGCGTCCGACGAGGACGTGGTCCGAGCCAAGCAGGGAGGGGAGGAAGTATCCGACGCGGTAGCAGAGCTCCTCGTCTATGTCCTTGCCCCATATCCCTCTGATGTCATAAGCCTTGAATGCGCTCATTTTCCCTCCTGGAATTCCTTTATCCTATTCACGAAATCCTTATGATCCATCATCTCGAAATACATGATGGTGCCATCTGCAAGCGTTACCTTAGTCGCAAGCTTCCTGAATGCCTTTGCGAAGATTCCCGCGCTCCTTGCCACGTCGCGGCAGGACTCGAACGACCTTTCCGCGCTATCAAGCGTGACACGGTCTATCGCGGCTATCGCCTCGACAGGGAAGGAGACGAGGAGCTTCTCGTATTTCTCCTTGCTCTTCCTCTTTATGGGGATGCCGAGTATCTGAGGCTCTCTGTCAAAGTCCTCGTAGGCCATGGTGCGGCCATCGGTATACAGGAAGACACCGTACTCCCTCTTCTCGCATCCGAGACGGGCATACCAAGTGCAGTATGTCCTGTATCTTATCCTGCCTCCGAGCCTCTCCTCCCTTTCCTTCAGGAACTGGATCGTGTCGTTCGTGTCCATATCATGATTCTACATGAAAAGATGCGTTAACGGCAAACCTGAAGGTTGTTGTATTTCCTGCCGTATTTTCGTAATATGTGCCCCGAATGCAGGAAATCGATAAGAAGGATTTTTCAAAGATCCTGAAGAGAAACGCCCTTGAGGCCCACAGGTGGATGAAGGAGACTGAGTCCACGGCTTCCAGGGTATATGACAGGAATATGGGGGCTTTCCCGGTAACGGTTGAGCTCTTCGGGCCGTATGCCCGCATCGTCGACTATGCCGATGGCGGCATGGACGATGAGGATGTCATCGTCATGAAGGATCTTATCTCGAGATTCCTCTACATAGAGAGCGACAAGATAATCTATGTTCAGAGGAAGAAGAGGGAAGGGCGCGAGCAGCATGAGAAGGGCGAGGAAAGCCTTGTCGTGACTGTCCAGGAAAGCGGCCTTTCATTCGAGTGCGAGCTTCTCAAGTATGTCGACACCGGGCTTTTCCTTGACCATGCGGCCACGCGGCGCATGATACGCGAGATGTCCGGAGGCATGAGGGTGCTCAATCTCTTCTCGTATACGGGATCCTTTTCCGTCTATGCTGCCGCAGGCGGCGCCGAGAGTGTGGAGAGCGTGGATCTATCGAACGTATATACTGCATGGGCTAGGAGGAATCTTTCCGCGAATGGCTTCCTGGATGAGGCCAAGTACAGCGTTACAGCTGAGGATGCGGGAAGATATCTTGATAGGTGCGTAGAGGATGGCAAGCGCTTCGATATCGTGATATTCGATCCGCCGGCATTCTCCAACTCGCACAAGGCAGATGACTTTGACGTGGAGAGGGATTACCTGAGGTATCTTGAGAAGATATCCAAGGTGCTCGCTCCAGGCGGGTGTGTGCTGTTCTCGGAGAATCTCTCCGGCTTCACGTTCGCCAAGGAGAAGCTGAAGCCTTATTGGAAGATAATGGAGATCACAGGTGATGTGAGGACCCCGGGCTTCTCGGCGAAGCGCAGCGCCCTTCGGGTCTGGTGGATGAAGAAGGTGGCCGATATGAAGGAAGTAAGGGCCACCGTGAAGAGAAAGAAGAGAGTTATGGACGAAGAGAAGATGGAGCGTCTTTCCATTGACGCTGAGGCAGGGTTCAGCGAGCCTGCGGAAGAGAAGAGTGCCGAGAGCATGGAAGAGAGAAAGGACGAGAGGAGAGGCGGAAGGCGCCCTGAGGGAAGAAGGGATGATCGCCCTCGCTTCAGGGATAGGGATAGCCGTGGCGGATACGGACGCGGAGACAGGGACAGAAGGCCCCGCTACCGCGATGACAGGGATGGCTTCGGCCGCCGTGACGAGAGGCCTCGCTATCGTGATGATGACCGCCCTCGCTACCGTGATGACTTCAGGGACAGGCGCCGTGATGATGATAGGCCACGTTACCGTGATTATGATGATAGACCCCGCTATCGCGATGACAGGCCACGCTATCGTGACGATAGGGATGGCTTCGGCCGCCGTGACGACAGGCCTCGCTACCGCGGCGATGACCGTCCGCGTTACCGCGATGATCGCGATGACCGTGACAGCTACCGCCCAAGGCGTGAGTTCTCCGACAGGAGGAGAAGCGATTGGGATAACGACACAGGAAGAGCTTACCGCTCAGGACGCTTCTCAGATGGACGCCGCCCGGAGCGCTATGGCGTAGATGGCTCTGACCGCCGCCCGTTCGGCAGGGAGGAGAGAAGGAGGAAGGCTCCTCCTAAGCCTTATGGATACGATGATTTCCATGAGACCAAGAAGCGTGATACCAAGGATTACTTCTGGCTCAAGGACACGGAGATCCAGAAGTACGATGATGAGAACAAGGACTGATCCGTCCTGTTCCTATGAAAGCCATCAGCTGAGTTCTGGTGGCTTTTTGCTTATCCCAGGCACTTCCTCTTCTTCGTTTCGATCGCCATGAAGTTCAGCGCTGTGAAGAAAAGCACGAATAAAGGGAGGATACCCATCGTCGTGGCCCTTCCAAGAGCTCCGAAGAGAGGAGGCATGAACGCCGAGCCCACATACGCTGAGGCCATCTCAAGCCCTATTATCGCGGAGGAGGCCTTTGCGCCGAAGCACTCAGGAGTCTGATGTATCATCGCGGGGTATATCGGGCCGAATCCCAGGCCAAGGAGGAAGAGCGCGGCTATGCAGAAGTCCGGAGGAAGCGCTATCAGCAGCGCTGCGGCGACCGCTATCAGTATCTCTCCTATGCGTATCATGCGGCTATCGCCGAGCTTGTCGCTTATCAGTCCTGCCACGATCCTGCCTGCGGTCATTCCCCAGAACAGCAGTCCCGCGCTTCCTGCCGCCTGGCTTTCGGAGAAGCCTCTGGCGCTTACGAGGAAGGTCGCGCTCCAGAGCATGGCTGTATTCTCCATCGCGCAGTATGAGAAGAACCCTATGAGCGCGGCGGCAACGCCTTTTTCCCGTATGGCCACGCCTGCATCCATCGCGCTTTCCTCGCCGCTTTCCGATGAGCCTTCATCCGTCCTGTTGCTCCTCCATAGGGGGATGGAGAAGATGAGGAGCAAGACGATGCATGACTGCGTGGTGCCTAGCACGCGATAGCCAGGCCTCCATCCAAGCCCGTTTGCGAAGAGATATGAGAGGAGGAACGGGCCGACGAGCGTTCCCAGCCCCCAGGAAGCGTGCAGGAAGTTCATGGCCCTTGCCTTGAAGTGCAGCGCCACATAGTTGTTGAGCCCCGCGTCCACAGAACCCGCTCCGAGGCCTAGGATGAGAGCGAGGGCGATGAGGATGGGGAATGTAGGAGCGAGGGAGAAGCCCAGGAGAGCGGCCGCGGTAGCCGCTACCGATACGATCGTTATGGTCTCTGTATGGAAGCGTCTCGAGAGCCTTGAATAGCATATGCTGCTCACGACCGTGCCGAAGCAGATGGTCATGCTTATGAAGCCGGCATATGAGACCGGGACATGAAGATCCTGGTACATCGCAGGCCACGCGGCCCCGAGCATGGAGTCAGGGAGCCCGAGCGATATGAACGCTATGTATATGACAATGATGAGAAGCAAGGACAGCATGCCCCTACTATAGCAAAGAAGCCTTCGCGTTGTTGAGAGCAGAGGTGTCAGCCGGGAAGCTTTCCCCCATTCTCCTTCAGCCCAAGGAACTCGATCGGGTTGATGCTCGCAAAGCGCGTTATCTCCTCATCGGAAAGCGGGGAGTTCTCGAGTATCGAGTAGTACTCGGTATATGACTCCACCTTCAAGAGGTTCACCGAGAAGTCCGAGCCGAAGAGGATGCGCGAGAGCATGAGGCTTCTTGTCTTCTCGTCCTGCTCCTTCATGTAGTTCAGCAGCTCCGCATAGAACTCCTCTGCGCATCCGGAGAACGACACGTCGGCATAGACGCCGGGGAAATCCTTCATCAGCGAGATGATGGTATGGAACCAAGGGCTGTCAGGCATCTTCTTCAGCCTCATACCCAGGGACTGGATGTTGTTCCTCAGCGCGTACGCGTACTGCTTTCCGAAGTGCGCGAAATCTATCACGAGATCCGGGTAGTTCTCCAGCACCGTCCTCCATCCGGCGGGATCCGTGAGCTTCCATGCCTCCTCTGCAGAGACCCCCCTGAATCCCTGGTCATCGCAGTGCGTGATGATAGGCACCCTGTTCCTCTCGCAGAACGAGTAGAGATAGCGATGCTTCTCAAGCGTCTCACGGTCGGCCGGCCATGGCCTGAAGCCAAGGGGTGGATAGATCTTTATCCCGTAGAAAGGCTTTTGCGGGATCTCATGATCCTTGTGGAATTCATGTGATGTATTTACATATCTTGAGAGGAAATCCTCAAGGAATCTCTCAGAGTGGAGCCTTGGGTCTATGCCTATGAATGGATAGAATTCGAAAAGCCCGTCCTGCCTGTTGCTGTAATACCATCTCATCCCCTCGACCGTATCCTCGGCGTACTGCGTTATCTTATCGAGCGCGCTGAAGGAGTAGTATAGCTTGTCGTTCTCCCTCTGGTCCTGGGAGAAGTCCATCACGAGCGGGATCATCAGCATCCGGTCATAGTCCATGCCGCGTATCGAGAACTTGCCCATATGCGCATATGGCACAAGAGGCTCGTACCGTTCCTTCTCTTCCGATGTGAATCGCCCTTCCAGGTCATCCTCCATCATCGCGAATGTCTCGCCGATCGGGCGCTCGAACGCGGTGAGCGTGTTCTCGAGCGTGTAGAGCAGGTTGTTCCCCCTCAGCATCTGCGGCGTGAGTATGTAGTTCTGCGTGGCGTTGGCCGTGAGAAGCCCTGTCGCCGAATCGTAGAACGAGGCGAAGAACGCTGCGAAGTTCGGATGTTCCATCGTCATCGCGTGGAAATGGCAGTCTGCAAAGTAGCGCATGAGGATATTCTACCTTCACATATCCTTTCATGCCATCCCCGGATCTTCCTTTTTGTTCCCTAAATCGAAAGAATCAACCATTGCCGGCTTTCCGCTGCGGATGGACGATATAAGTAGAAAAAAAGGAGGGTGAAATGCGCAAAGTCATTTCCATAGCATTGGTTCTTCTCATGGCATTCTCCGTGTTCGCAGGTGGATCCGGGGAGAAGAAGAATGATCAGATAGTCATAGAGTTCTGGACCCATGAGGACGCAACGCGCCAGGCTCTTGAGGATTCATATATCGCGGAGTTCGAGGAGATGCACCCGAACGTGACGATCCATGCGACACGCCAGGCTTCATCCAAGATCATCGAGCTCGTGCAGACAGCGTTCGCAGCAGGCGAGGGGCCGACGATCTTCAACCTCACCAACGACGCGATCCACTCATTCGTGAGCACGGGAAACGTCGCGCCTATGGATTATGAGGCTGCAGGATATGAGGACGCGGCGGATGTCATCGACGCTTATATCGACGGCATGCTCGAGCCTGTCACATATGATGGCGAGGTCTATGGCCTTCCTCTTGAGCTCAACAACTGGTGTATCTTCATCAACAAGCAGGTGTTCCGCGATGCTGGCCTCGACCCTGAGACCGACTATCCTAAGACCTGGGAGGAGATGGTAGAGGTTTCCCAGAAGCTCGTCATCCGCGATGGAGACATCCTTGTCCGCCGTGGCTATGACTTCCGCTATCCATACTACCTTGAGACGATCGTGCCTATGGTCGAGCAGCTGGGTGGAAAGCTCATCAGCGATGACGGCACAGAGGCTATCATCGGAGAGGACGCATGGATCAAGGTCCTTACGTTCATGCAGCAGTGGGGACCGAACGGCCTCAACCTCGGCGCTCCTACATACACCAACGCGCGCTCGCTCTTCAACAAGAACAACAATGACATAGCGATGTGCACGACAGGTCTGTATCAGGAAGCGAGGATCAGGACAGAGAACCCTGAGTTCTACGAGTCCGGAGACTGGATGGTCGTTCCATATCCTGTATTCGAGGATGCTGTGAATGATGTCTCTGCCTGCCACTATGGCCAGTACTACATGGTCAACGCCAACGAGGATCCGGAGACCATCTCCATGGCATGGGAATTCATCGCGTTCATGCTCTCGCACGGCGAGGACTATCTGACGCAGGTCAACCTCATCCAGCCGACCAAGGAGCTGATGAACAGCGACACATACAAGAACATGCCTTACAGCGATGTCTTCACGGCAGACCTCGGAAGGGCGCACGTTCTCTACTATGGCCCGAACGCTAACGAGATCCAGTCGCTTCTCCGCACGGCTATCGAGGGCGTAATGCTCCAGGGAATCACTCCTCAGGACGCTTATACCCAGCTGAAGAACTCCGTACAGGAACTCATCGACGAGGAAGCCTGATTGATGCCCAATCTGCCCCGGGGCTCCGGGGCAGTCTTATATCCAGACAGGGAAAACAGTGAAAAAGCAGAAGATTTACAGCATTGAGCGGAAGCAGGCCAGATGGGGTTTCATATTCACGATCCCCTGCCTTGCCTTCTTCGCCATTTTCAGTTTCTATCCGATCATATACGCATTCCTGACATCGTTCACGAACCGCCAGGCGATCGGACGCAATCATTCGTTCGTGGGGCTTGAGAACTATATCTACATCTTCACGAAGAACAATGGAGGATTCCCGCTCTCCAATTCGATAAGGGCGACCATAGTATTCACGCTCGGCACATTCGTCCCGATGATCGTGATATCCCTGATCGTGGCGGCATTCCTCATGCAGCTCAGAAAGGACAGGTACAGGGGATTCTTCCAGCTTATGTACTACATGCCGGCAGTCCTCTCGTCAGTTGTCGCTGCGGCTATATGGATGATCATCTTCGATCCAAGAGGATTGATGAACCAGGTCTCTAACTTCGTGATGAGGACGACAGGAATTGATTACAACTGGCTTGTGGATCCCCTGATGCTCCAGGTCTCCACGATGATAATCTACTTCTGGAAGTATATTGGCTATTTCGTGATCCTCTTCATAACCGGGCTTGCCTCCATACCTCCTACGATCTATGAGGCTGCGACGGTGGACGGATCCTCGAGATGGCATACGTTCTGGAGGATAACGCTTCCTCTCCTGAAGCCTACGACGGCGATGGTGTCGATCATGGCCATGCTGCAGTGCCTCAAGACATTCAGCACGCAGTTCATGCTCTATCAGGGAGGATCCCCAAGGGCTCCTATCGATGTCATAACGATGAACATCTACTTCACCGGCATCAGGAACGGACGCCTTGGAAGGGCCAGCGCGATGAGTATCGTCCTTTTCGTGATAATGCTCGTCTTCACATATCTGCAGCTCGTCGCCAACCGCTCGAGCGAGGATGTCGAGTACTAAGGGGAGGGGAATATGAATAAATTCGTTGGAAAGATAGGTATCGCTGAGATCTTGATCTGGATATTCCTCATCCTCGTGCTGTTCTTCACGGTCACTCCTATCGTGTTCATGGTCACCTCTTCGTTCATGGACGCAAGGCAGATCCTTGCCATGCCGTACAGGTGGATACCGTCATCGGAGTACTTCTCATCGGCGGACAGGACGTTCTTCACGAACTTCCAGAAGGCCATACTCGGCAACAACGACAATCCGACGTTTTTCAGGAACATGTTCAACTCGTTCTTCGTCGCCATCGTTGACAGCATAACGACCGTGCTTCTGGCCTCCCTCTGCGGCTATGGGCTCGCGAAGTTCAAGTTCCGCGGCAGGAACCTCGTGTTCATGTCGATCATGGCAACGATGATGATACCGTTCGAGGCGATCATGATACCGCTTTACATGGTCGTGTCGGGCATGAAGCTGATGAACACCTACCGTGGCCTGATCTTCCCGTTCATGGTCTCCGCATTCGGAGTGTTCCAGATGAGGCAGTATCTTCTCACGTTCCCTTCGGAGTATCTTGACGCTGCCCGTGTCGATGGCCTTTCAGAGCCTAAGATCTACAGCCGCATAGTGCTTCCGAACTGCAAGCCTGTCATAGCGACGCTCGGCATACTCTCGTTCCGCAACCAGTGGGATAACCTGCTCTGGCCGCTGCTTGTCGCCCAGCGCGAGGCTATGAAGACGCTCCCGCAGTACATCACGCAGTTCAGCGAGGAGAAGATGACAGATGAGGGCGCGATGATGGCCTGTGCCTTCCTCGCATCCATCCCGATGATAATCCTCTTCTTCGCGCTTTCCCGCTACTTCCTCGGCGGTGCCGCCGTTTATGAGTCAAGAAAGGGCTGATGCGTGATATAATCACAGCGTGAAGCGAATATCGGCGATTACTCTTCTGGTGTTTTCCGTGATATCCCTCCTCCTCAGCTGCCAGCGGCAGGCTGAGGAGGTTGTCATTGAGTACTGGACCCACGCCGATGAGAAGAGGGAGGAGCTCGAGGCGAGGCTGATCGATGAATTCGAGAGTGAGTATCCAGGCATAAAGGTCGAGCGTCGCGTGCTCTCATCCGCGGAACTGCTGGATATGGTCCCGTCATCCCTGGAGGCTGGGGAGGGACCGGTGCTCTTCAATCTTTCTTCCGAGGAGATATCCTCGTTGCTTATAAGCGGTGCCCTTGAGCCTGTCGATGGCTCCATACTCGACACATCCCTCTTCATCGATGGCTCGTTCGAGGGCGTCACGCTGGGCGATAAGATTTATGGGATTCCCCGTGAATACACCAACTGGTGCCTCTATGTGAACAAAGCCGCGCTTGACGAGGCGGGACTCCCGCTTCCACGGACCTGGGAGGATATCGTGGGGATAGCTGAAAGCCTCTCGGTCCATGATGGCCCTATCCTTCGCAACCGTGTCTTCGATTTCCGCTATCCATACTATCTGACGTTCTTCATACCGATGGTGGAGCAGCTTGGCGGAAGCCTTGTCGGCCCCGATGGCTCGTTCGTGTATGGCGATGAGGCTTGGATCAAGGCGCTCTCGTTCATGCAGGAATGGGGGCCTCTTGGCAAGAACCTAGGCTCCCCGACACTTGTCAACGCCCGCACGCTGTTCAATACGGAGGACAGCCTGATGTGCCTCTCTGGGCTCTACCAGGAGGAGAGGATAAAGGAGCAGAATCCGGAGTTCTACGGAAGCGATAGGTGGGCTGTCCTTCCTTTCCCTGTGTTCGAGGATAGCGTTGCTGATGTCTCAGGGCTGCATTATATGCACTTCTTCCTTGTCAACGCAGCCAGGAGCGAGAGGGAGAAGGAAGCGGGGTGGCTTCTCGCGTCCTTCTTCGTTGACCACGCTGACCAGTATCTTGAGGAGGTGGGGCTCCTCATACCTCTTCGTGATATGATCGAAGGGGACAAGGTCCAGGAGAAGCCTTTCGGCGATGTCTTCATCAGCGATCTAGGGAGAAGCCACGCGGTATACTCGGGAGAGCATGCCTCGGAGATCCAGAACCTGATAGGAGAGGCGATAGAGAACGTTATGCTCCGCGGCATGTCGCCAGAGCAGGCAGTCGCCTCGCTCAGGGCTTCAGTCAACTACCTCTTTGCCCGGTAGCTCGTTCCTGTATTCGGTAGGTGTCTTGCCCATGAAGCGGCGGAATATCTTGGTGAAATAGCCAGGATTCGGGAATCCTGTGCTCCTCGCGATCTCCGATACGTTCATGCTTGATGACGATAAAAGCCTGATCGCGGCGTTTATCCTCACCGCGTTGAGGTACTGCAGGAAGTTTATCCCGGTCTCCGCCTTAAAGAGCGATGAGAGATGGCTTTCCGAGAGCCTTGTCTCACGCGCTATATCCGAAAGGGCTATCTGGTTCATGTAGTTCTTGCCGATATACTCGATCGCGACCTTTATCCAGTGGCTCTGCACGTCCTCCTTCAGGACTATGCGGCAGCCGTCGCTTATCGAATCCATGTCCTTCTCATCCTCGATGATGCGGATCGCGAGCGTCTTGAGCGATGCCTCCAGCTCATCATCGTCCACAGGCTTCTCCAGATAGTCGAAGACACCGAGCCTTATGGCGCGCTTGGTGAACTCGAAATCGGTGTAGCCTGAGAGGATTATGCCGTTCGTGACAGCAGCATCCTCTATCATCTGCAGCCCGTTCTTGCCAGGAAGCTTTATGTCAGTGACGACAATGTCGGGAGAGAGGGCCTTTATCATGTTCTCGCCCTCTATGCCATCCTTTGCCGTACCGACGACCTCGAGGCCAAGCCCTTCCCAGTCAATCGTCTCCTCAAGCTCGCGGAGAACGATCTCCTCATCTTCAACGAGAACGACCTTAAGCTTCCTCATTCCTTTTCCTCCATCGGTATGGATATGGATACAGTTGCTCCCTCTCCTGGCTGGGAGGCTATGCTGAACGAGAAATCGCTGCCGTATCTGAGCTCAAGGCGGCGGTATACGTTGTACAGTCCCGTATGCTGGCTATGCTCAAGCCCCGCCATATCCGGGATCTCGGCAAAGCCCACGCCATTGTCGCTCACTGCCAGGAGAAGCTTATCCCCATCCTTCCTGATCATCACGTCTATGTTCCATGTGCCCAGCTTCTCTCCCAGGCCATGCGTGATTGAGTTCTCGACAAGCGGCTGGAGTATGAGCTTCGGTGTCTCGATGTCCATAAGCTCATCGCTGCAGATTATCGCGTACTGGAGCTTGTCGCCGAACCTGAGCTTCTGTATCAGCAGATAGCATTCGACAAGCTCGATCGATTCCCTGAGCGTGGCGCTGCCGCTGCGGTTGTCTATGCTTGACCTCAGGAGCTTGCCAAGCCTTATCGTCGTGAGATAGATCTCCTTCTCGCCATGCATCTTCGCGAGCGCCTTGATCGTGTTGAGCGTATTGAAGAGGAAGTGCGGATTCATCTGGCTCTCAAGGGCCTTCCGCTCAGCCTCCGCGCTCTTCGCTTCCTCTTCCCTCGTGCGCTCAAGGAGGATCTCGATGCGGCGTACCATTATGTTGAACGTGACGGAAAGCTCATCGAATTCCCTGATCCCGGTCTTCTCGAGCTTTATGCCGAAATCTCCCTTCTGGAAGCTTCTCATGCTTTCCACGATCCTCTTCATGCGCTTTGATATCGAGCGGGAGAATATGAACGAGAGGATGATGGAGATGGCTATGCCTATGATCAGGCTCACGGCGAGGATCAGTGTCCATGTCCTGAAGTTCTCCCTCAGAAGCGGTGTGAGACTCGCTGCCGCAAGCTCAAGGTCAGTGCCTTCTATCGCGGCCCGGTAGATATCCCGGGAGCCGTCGGAGAGGAACGGGAACTCGGAGAAGTCCCCATAGCGCTGCGGATGGATGAGGGAGACTGCGGAGAATGTACCTGTGTCTATGAGGACCACGTCCGTGAAGAGGCTGCTCTCGTTCACCTCCGGTATGATCGTGTCGCTCATTATGTCTATGATCACATAGCCTGTAAGCCTGCCGCTTTCGGAGAATGTGCGGCGGAGTATGGATATGAGGACCTGGCGCCCTCCCTCGATTCTATGGTCCTCGATTGAGATCACGCTGGCGCGGTCGCTTCCGCTTCGGCGGCTGGCTATGGTGATTATATTGGAGCTGTCCCACTCGTTGCTGTGCATCCTCAGGTCATAGACTGACGGGAAGTTGTGCGTTGATATCCTCACGTCCCCTGTGACTGATACGATGGAGGCCGCGACCTTGTATGTGTCTCCCGCCATCGTCACGTACATATCCTCATATATCCTGTTGAGGCTCGCCGCCGTGATATCAGGGTCATTTGCCTCAAGCACCTCGTTTATGATCTCTGACGATGAAAGCGTATAAGCCTTGTGCCTGTATTCCTGTATCACGGAAGCAATCATCTCCGCGTCCGCTTCCAGCGCGCTCTCCGCCTGTGCCCTCGTAGCGTTCTCTATGCCCCTGTCGTAGTTTATCAGGGTATAGCTGACGAAGAGTATGAACGGGACAAGCATCACTATCAGGAAATAGATGATGAGGCGCCCGGATAGCGTGGCCGTGGGATTCTTCCGCATGAGGCTATTCTACCACAGCCCTGCGTCATATGCACTTTCTGCATAGCGCGGATAGCGGGCAGCTGCCGCATTCCGGCTTCTTCCTGCATCGCGTGATGCAATGATCCAGGATCAGCCAGTGAAGATAGCCGTATATCGCGGCATCGTTCCCAAGGCCATCCTCGAAGAACGCGCGCACCTCGCTTTCCGAGCGGAAGCTGCAGCCGAGGCGGGAAAGAAGCACCCTGGTGTATCTGTCGATGATGAAGGATGGCCTGTGGAATGCGTATACGAGTATGACATCCGCAGTCTCCTCTCCGATGCCCTTGATAGCGAGAAGCTCTTTCCTCATTCTGCAAGTGGCAAGGCTGGAATCCGCATCAATGTACCACCGCGTGAGATCCTTGATTGTCCTTGCCTTTGACCTTGGGAGCCCGCATGGCCTGATCATCGCTTCAAGCTCATCATCAGCAAGTCCCGAGATGATCTCAGGTGCGATCATGCCCTTGATCTTCTCGCATGTCCTTTCCACGTTCGTCCATGATGTGTTCTGCACGAGCACGGACTGGAAGAGCACCATGTATGGATCATCAGACCACCACCGTGGCTCGCCATATGCTTCCAGCAATGCCGTATAAAGGTCATTCGCGCTGAGCATCTTCCGCTCCCTGGCACGATGGGCAGTACGTGCTGCCGCGGCCTGCTATGACTGTGCGCCTGAGCAAAGCGCCGCACTCAGGGCATGGCTCTCCCTCACGTCCGTAGATGCGGATGTATGGGGTGTTGCGGTAATCCTTGCCCTTTGTCCTCAGATAGTCCTCTGGGGATATCCTATTTGTCTCCGTGAAGAACGCTATACGCTCAGGGATCGCTCTTGCAAGCCTTTCCCGTTCATCCATGCTGAGGGTATATGCGCGCCGCGTTGGAGCGATCCTTGCCGCGAAGAGTATCTCATCTGAGTAAATGTTCCCGATGCCTGCTACCACAGCCTGATCCAATAGGCTTTCCTTTATCGTCTTGCGCTTGCCCCCGAGCTTCTTTGAGAGATACTCGCCGCTGATGATTGGATCATCAGGTTCCGGCCCGAGCCTGCTGATGCCGGTGAAGCTGTCTTCCTCATCCTTCCTGATGAGCCAAAGCCTGCCGAATCTTCTCGTGTCTGAGAATCGAAGCTCCCTGCCATCTGCAAAGGTGAACACGACATGGGTATGCTTTTCCTCGGGGTATCCTGAAGGCGTGATGAGAAGGCATCCTGTCATCCTCAGGTGGACTGCGATTCGTGATCCGTCATCGAGGGTGGCTATGAGGAACTTACCCCTTCTTGATAATGTTTCAATCCTTCTTCCCTTAGCTGACTCCTTGAATGCTTCAGCGTCTGGATGTGCTATTACCTTTGGATCCCTGATGCAAACAGAATCTATGACAGCACCAGCAAGCTGTGGTTCAAGGACTCTTCTAACAGTCTCAACTTCCGGAAGCTCAGGCATGGCCATCTCTCCTTGCGTTCTTCTTTATCATCTCGTGATAGAAGTAATTCACTATTATAGGAGGAGCGTCGAATGGACGCTTCATCGAGTCATCGTTCGTGACGTAATCAAGTCCCAGCTCCGCTGCGAAGGCCCTGAGCTCGCTGTCAAGATCGATCCAGTAGCTCTTGCTGCCGTGGCTGTATATATCCTCATACAGCGGCACAAGCTCTGGACGCTTCTCCCTGATGTATCTCATGACTGAAGTCCTGAAGCTTCCTCGAAGGTTCAGGTTCTCAAGCCATATCAGGTTGGAGATATCCTTCGTCCTGAGGATGATGGCCTTTGCATCGGTTATGCCGGGAAAGATAGGGGAGATGAAGCAGGTCGTGCGTATCCCGCTTTCATGGAATATCCTCATGGACTCAAGCCTGCGTTCTATCGAGACGGCTTTGTCCATATCGCTCCTGAAGCTCTCGTCAAGCGTGTTGATCGACCATGAGACCCTTGCTTCCGGGAATTCCTTTATCATCTCGATATCCCGGAGCACGAGATCGGACTTCGTCGCTATGCTGATCCTTGCGCCGCTTCCCCTAAGCTCCTCAAGCAGCGTCCTTGTGCGTTCGAAGCACTCTTCTTCCGGATTGTATGGATCAGTGACGGAGCCGATGAATATCTCCTTGCCGGAATACCTTTCCGGATGCTTTATGGGGTTCCAGTGCTTTACATCCAGGAACTCTCCCCATGGCTCGGTATGCCCTGTGAACCTCTTCATGAACGAGGCGTAGCAGTACATGCAGCCATGCGTGCATCCTGTGTATGGATTTGCGGAATAATCGCAAACAGGAAGATTGGACTTCACGATCACGTTGCTAGTATCTATCTCTCTGATAATTGGCCCTTTCATGCTTGAATCCCATTGTAGCAAAATCAAGGCAATGTTTGTTCAGTAAATTATATTATCTAATAAATATTCTTAAAAAGGAATGTAAATATCATATATCAAATTTAATCTAGCAGATTGCATGTAATCAATCCATGCTCAGGAAAAATAATTTATCGATTTTCTCTGAAAGTTGGCAGAAAACACGACCTGCGGCGTATATCTATATAGGAGCCAGTATGGCAAGACTTACGAAAAAGCAGGAGAAGAGCGTCTTGGACGGCCTCACGCTGATGGACGATGCCCTCTTCACCATGTGCTTCGATGGCAGCGCGGAATGTGCGTCGGTGATGCTCTCCGTCCTCCTATGCCGTGATGACCTCGCCGTGACGGAGGCAACCACGCAGAAGTGGATAGAGGGCGCCGATAAGCATTCCGTGAAGCTGGACATATACGCGAGGGACAGGG
>CALXLT010000049.1 GCA_944389275.1 uncultured Spirochaetaceae bacterium | reverse complement strand
TTTGGGCTCAGGAGACTGGGCCCTTAAAACAAATCAGGGATTTAGATCAGAACAATCTCCAAAATCTGATCTTCGAATTCAATTTTTGATGCTGAGCCGTTTCTTAGCCTGTGCGGAAACGGCTCTTCAAATTTAAGGAGGTAGCATGCGCATTGATGAAATCAAGGACTTTCCTTTGAATCTTTATCACAAACCGGCAATAGGAATTCCCGGTTACAAGCAAATAGATGGACAATATGCAGGAGATCCTGCTGATGATACAGAAGCTATTTCTATAGGATATCCAGCGCATCCTGATTGGAATGATGGGGTATCCGGAAAGGTCTGGCGTGTTGATAAGAATGGAAACGCAAGCATTCAGGCGGAAGAGCTGCCAATGCATAGGATCATTGACCTGACGACTTTGATAAGCATGTACTTCGCGGGATTCCCTACTATTAATAATAGGTTATCTTCTTTCATCAATGATGGAACATGCGTAACCCCTGAAATCGTAGATGAGGATATCTTCAGGGAATTCACGGCAAGGATCAGCGGAGATGAAAGGGATAGACTCTTAGCACGGCTGAGCCATCTCAAGTCGGTATTGAATAGCATAGAGGGAATATGACGAGAAATAACAATTCATACAAACATCAGGAAATCAGGATAAGCCATAAATATGGTTTGAGAGAGCGTGCTGTTGAGCTTCTGAGAGATGATTCAAATGATTTTGAAGTTCATACAGACCAAAGTTCAAACAGGGTACATGTATGTACATGTCCTGTGGATTTTTTTCCATATAAGGGCTTCTGAATTCTATAACTCTGTTTCAGGAGATGAGAATAAAGCAAGAAATCAAGTACATGGAAAGCTTATAGATTCAGGCGTTGATATATCCCTGTTCAAGGATCTCTTTGATTTCCTTCTCCTGTCGGAAGTCGTCGCATACTATCTTGATGATAACAGGATCACTGCTTCTGATAAGAAAGAAGGCATGAGGCTTTTCAGATCATGGCAGCTGATGGATTGGGAAACTGGAAAGCCTTTCTTTATCGCGTCCGTTGAACTCAGTAAATCCTGGAAGCATAAGTTCGAAGACCTATACGATAAAGGGGAATGCTTTAAAATCGAGAGGCAGTATGATGGTGTTTCGTTTGTGAATTACGGCATATATACAGCTACAGACCTAACTCAAATGCAGGCCATGTTAGCCCATTTGATTGACATGGATCGTTTGTATAAAGAGCCGCAGAAGAGCGAGGCAAATTGATCTTGATAGTGGACTTTCCTATCTGCCTCGTTGTTGAAATGTGATCATCTGAAAACAGTAGAGCGGACCCATGTGAGCCCGCTCTGTTTGTTCTCTTAGTTCTTCTCTCCGCCTATGTGCTTGAGGAACTCGTCGTAGCCATCCTTGAGGTTCTCCTCTGGCTCATACTCCTCGAGAGGGTAGTGCTCCATCACGAAGTCTATGTCCTTATCGCCACGGCCTGAGAGGTTGACGAGGATCTTCTTGCCAGGTCCTAGCTCCTTAGCAAGCTTAACGGCATACGCGACAGCGTGTGAGGACTCGAGGGCTGGGATTATGCCTTCCATTCTTGAGAGCGCGTAGAATGCCTCTACCGCTTCCCTGTCTGTCGCGGTCTTGTAGTTTACGCGGCCTATGGAGTGGAGGTAGCTATGCTGCGGGCCGACTCCAGGGTAATCCAGACCGGACGCAATCGAGTATACAGGAAGAGGCTCACCATCCTTGTCCTGAAGAACAAGAGACTTGAATCCATGGAGGATACCGACTGTTCCCTTTGATATCGTCGCGGCATGCTTTCCTGTATCAAGGCCCTTGCCAGCTGGCTCTACGCCGTAGAGAGCTACATCCTTGTCATCAAGGAATGCTGAGAACATACCCATGGCATTAGAACCACCGCCAACGCAGGCGACAACAGCGTCAGGAAGAGATCCTGCGTAGCTCTGCATCTGCTCCCTTGCCTCCATGCCGATTATCGACTGGAAGTCACGGACCATCATCGGGAATGGGTGGGGACCAACGACAGAGCCAATGCAGTAGATCTGCGTCACAGGATCCGCGAGGTATGCCTCGAATGCGGCGTCAACAGCGTCCTTGAGTGTCTTAGTGCCTCTTGTCACGGATACGACCCTCGCTCCGAGGACCTTCATCCTCGATACGTTAGGCGCCTCTTTCTTTACGTCTATCTCGCCCATGTAGATATCGCACTCAAGGCCGAGGAGGGCTGCGGCTGTTGCAAGCGCGACGCCGTGCTGGCCAGCTCCTGTCTCAGCGATCACCTTCTTCTTGCCCATGTGCTTTGCAAGGAGCACCTCGCCAAGGCAGTGGTTGATCTTATGTGCACCTGTATGGTTGAGATCCTCCCTCTTGAGATAGATCTCGGCACCACCGGCCGCCTTTGAAAGCCTCTTCGCGTGGTACACGGGGCTTGGGCGTCCAGTGAAGTGCTCGTTGAGGTCCTTCAGCTCAGCTATGAAGGATGGATCCTGGGATATTTCCTCATAGGCCTCAGCGACCTCCTTCATGACCTTCTCCAGAGCCTCTGGAAGATACGCGCCGCCATACTCGCCGAAATAGCCCTCCGCGTTTGGAAGATTCTCTGTATTGATTCCCTTAGTGACAAGATTCATATGTTTCTCCTTCTCTGTTTACTTTGTACAGTAACGCTACTATAAGAAGAAACATTGTGTCAATAGTTATCTCATTATTTTGTACGTCTTGAATCTCGGACTTTCTGCCAGGCTCTCTTCCTTGTCTGCTCGGAGACCTTATCGAAATAGGGGAGAGCACACTCCTTGTCATCTATATAGAAGAAGGAGAGAGCCCATGCCACAGCCATAGAGATATAGTACTCGCTGCTGTCAGCGTCGGTGATGGATGAAAGGAGCATATCCTGATTCTCATAGTCCTTCCTGTGTGACATGAGATACACGATGGCGAGGCGGCGCGGGAATACCCTCTCATCCTTGAGCAGCGTGAGGAAGTAGTCGAGGGCCTCGTCCTTCTCTCCTTTTCCGGGCTTAAGGGAAGAGGCTATGACATCGGTATGGTCCCATGCCGTGATAAGCGGCAGAAGCTCATCAAGCTTTTCCAGCTTCATCGCTAATGGAGCTTTCATGGATGCTATGGCAAGGCCACGGAGCGTAACATCCTCATGGAACCTTATCTCTATGGTATCGGGATCAAGGTCCTTCGCAAGCTTACGGAGCATAGGGATGCGCATCCACGCAAATGGGTACGTGGAATCGTTGGAGATGCGCTCGTTGAAGATCCTTGTCCTCTCGTCACGATATGGCGCATACAGTGCTTCAGTATCCATAGTCCTCGCCGATTATGATGACCGTTATCCTGCCAGGAACTCTTTGCGGCCCGAACACGGTATAGCTGCAGCAGATTCTGCCTTCAGAGGCGCAGCCAAGCGCGCATATATGCTCCTCGTTGAATGATGGGGATGCGCAGTGGCCGGTGTTCGTGCAAGGATTGCTGAGGCCGAGCCTGACGGAGTTTGCCGGAGCCGCTGTCTCCTTCACCCTCTCTATGGCTCTCCGCACGTTCGGCACAAGCTTGTTGATCCCGGCGACGACGATCACGTTCTTCGGTCCGAAGAGCATCGCCGATACCCTGTTCGACCTGCCATCCACCTCATAGAGCTCGCCATGCTCCGTGATCGCGTTAGCAGATACGAGGTAATAATCAGCTGCGTAGGCGTCCATGTACTCCTTATGGTAATCAGTGTGCTCCTTTATATAGTCCATGATCCCTGTCTCGACGAGGGTCATTGATCCTCCGGATGCCGTATAGGAGCCTTCCGGGATGAGCGTGCTGATGAGCTTCAGGGCCTCTTCCTTCGTGTTCACGTAGACAGCCTTGAACCTGTTCTTCTCGAGGTTATCAAGGGTGCGCTTGATAACAGCCTGCGTAGTCTTCCTCTTGTTTGCATCCATGGCTTCTTCTCCCGCAGTGTCATTATAGCATGACTTTCTTTGCGGAAAAGAATCCAAAGCTATTGACACGTTCCGCCATAGTCATTATCTTGGTATAGAAATTCGACGTAGGGTAGAGCAGTTGGCAGCTCGTCGGGCTCATAACCCGGAGGTCGCAGGTTCGAGTCCTGCCCCTGCTAAAGAGATGTAATCCGGACCATTGGGCGGCAAAAGCCGACAGTGGATGTGGGTTCCGGACCATCGATGAAAAATGATGGCAATCCGTCTGGGGACAATGGTTCAAGGTGGGTTGCCTTTGTTTTTGCCCAAATCTGCCTCGTTTTGCATGATGTTTCCCATTCTTTGTATCAGAATGACACTGTTTTGCATGCCCCTGTGCATCCCTGTGTTCCCTTTTGTCCTTTATGGAGTTTGCGAGGAAAGCAGGGTAAAAATCTAATTATATGTATTATAAATAAATAACAAAGTTGGCACACCCTTTGCTATATGGTTTGTGTTCCAGAAGGAACAGCTATATATAGGAGGCACAAAGATGGCTAATGAAGTTTCAAGATACAATGGAAGGAGAGACGTATCGGTATTCGATGATTTCTTCGATTCGATGCTCAACGCATGGGGTTCGTATTCAGCGAAGGTACCTGCGGTGGATATAGAGGAGACAGCAGATGAGTTCGTCATCAAGGCTGAGCTTCCAGGATTCAGCGAGGATGACGTGAAGCTCTATGTTGAGAAGCATGTCCTTCATATCTCCGGCGAGTCCAAGGAGAAGAACGAGGAGAAGGAAGGCAGGAAGTACCTTATCAAGGAGAGAAGGCATACATCCTTTGAAAGATCCTTCAGCCTGCCTGACGGGCTTGATGAGAGCGCTATAAGCGCTGCATTCGAGAACGGTATCCTTACCGTAAGGCTCCCGAAGCTGCCTGAGGAGAAGCCAAGGCACATCGAGGTCAAGATCGGCAAGTAACAGATGATGCCGAGAAGGAGAGGACTGTGATGAGCAGCCCTCTCTTCTTTTTTGCCTCAATATTCTGATCTTCCTTTGATACTGACCATCCTATACCGTGAAATATGACCGGTAGGAGAGAAGATGATATCCTCCCTTCAGGGGAAGATCCGTGAAAATCTAAAGCCAAATAGCTGGAGAATCTAAAGCAAAACTCTTGGAAAATCTAAAGTAAAATAGTTGGAGAATCAAAAGCCACTTGCATAATTCTTTTTATTACAATATCATATATTCAAGGTGATATATGCAGTACATTCCCCGGATAATAGATGAGACAATTGATACTTATCTTGGTATTTTCGGAGCAGTGAATATCCGTGGGCCCAAGTGGTGCGGGAAAACTACGAGCGCAGAGCAGCATGCTAAAAGCGTGATACGGCTCCAGGATCCGGACTATTCTGAATCATATCGTCAGACAGCAGCTGTAAAGCCTTCTCTGCTTTTGAAAGGGGAGAATCCCCGTTTGATAGATGAATGGCAGGATATCCCGGAATTATGGGATGCGGTGAGGGTTGATACAGATAGCAGAAAAGGCGAAACCGGGCTATATCTCCTTACAGGCTCTTCCGTGATAACAAAAGAACAGAAGAACAGGATCAAGCATAGCGGTACAGGACGTATCGCGCGTCTTGAGATGTGGCCGATGAGCCTTTATGAATCCGGTGATTCTAATGGGAAGATAAGCATCTCTGCTCTTTTTGATGATCCGGCTTTGGATATCAATGGGATCTCATCTGACTTAGTCTTGGAGGATCTGATAGCAGCCGCATGCCGTGGTGGCTGGCCTGAGAGCATAGGGAAAAGCAGCGCTGCCGCTTTGATAATCGCGCAGCAGTATGTGAAGAGCCTTTGCGAGAGCGATGTCTCAAGATATCTTGATGAGGATCTGGATCCAGCGATCCTGAGAGGAATGCTCAGGAGCTATGCCAGGAATATATGCACTTTGGCGACCAAGCAGAGCATGATGGCTGATGTAGGTGTTTCTGAACCGACATTTGATAGATATGAGAAAGCTTTAGAGAGCTTGTACATAGTCACGAATGTTCCGGCTTGGTGCCCTCAGATAAGAAGCAAGAGCTCCATGAGGGCAAAGAAGAAGCGGAATCTTGTAGATCCTTCTGTCGCTATTGCTGCTATGGGTGTCAGGCCAGAATATTTCTACACGGATCTCAAGAGCTTTGGATTCCTTTTCGAGAGTCTGGCTATCAGGGATCTCAAGGTATATACATCAGCGTTCGATGGTTCCATATCGTATTATAGGGATAGTTACGGTCTTGAGGCTGATGCGGTATTGCACCTGAATGATGGCCGCTATGGCATTATCGAATTCAAGCTGGGAGCAAAAGGGGTGGAAGAAGGGAAGGATCATCTGAGAAAGCTGAAGGAGCTTATCATCCAGCACAACGCAGGTAATTCACAGACTCCTTTGAGGCTCCCTGATCTGATGATTGTCATGACAGCTACGGGAATCGCGTACAGGGATGATGATGTGCTTGTCATTCCATTGGCTGCGTTGAAGGATTAAGGGGCTGTTGCCCGCATCTGCTCTGTGGGATAGACATATCTGTTAAGTTTTTGTTATTCTCCTCTGAAGGAGGCTCGGATGACCTGGAAGATGGCTTTGGATAAAGCGGAAAGGTTTCTGGGGCCTATTTGTTTCATTTTGTATTTTCTTCATGCCGGGTTCGTTATCCGGCATTTTTATTGTCGAGAGGTGTGAGGGTTATGAACGTTTTCGCTTCAAGGTCATTGTGTGTCATCGAGGATTTCTCGATCAATGAGCGCCGCTACTTCTTCCAGAAGGTGTATGAGCTGAAGAAGGCCATACTGGAAGGGGATGAGAAGACGATGGATGAGTTCAGGATCAACGATCCGGACTTCGGCATCTACGAGGTTTTCCTCGAGGATAGCACCAGGACGAAGGAGTCCTTCAGGAACGCCGCGAAGTTCCATCACGCGAAGGTCTCGGAGCTTCTCTGCTCGTCCTCATCGATCAACAAGGGCGAGAGCTACGCCGACACGTTCAACATGCTCTCGGGCTACAGCAACTCGATCTTCATCGTCCGCAGCCGCGTTGAGGGCCTGACGAAGTGGCTCTCGGAGGAGTGCTCCGAGTACGCGGAACGCAACGGGCTTCCATACCGCCCTGCATTCATCAACGCCGGAGACGGCAAGCACGAGCATCCGACTCAGGAGCTATTGGACGAGTTCTCGTTCCTCGAGGATCTCGATATGTCCTTCGACAGCATCCATGTGGCCCTTGTCGGTGACCTTTATCATGGAAGGACCGTGCATTCCAAGGCCGACGGGCTTAAGATCTTCGATCACGTCAAGGTCGATCTCATCGCGCCGGATGAGCTCATGATGCCTGAAAGCTACATAGAGAAGATGAAGGAGAACGGCTTCGAGGTCACTCTCTATCCTTCCATCGAGGAGTATCTGAAGAAGGGCGACGTCGCGCGGCTTTGGTACTTCACCCGTCCGCAGCTTGAGAGGATGGGCGAGAGGATACTGCAGAAGCAGGATATCCTCAGGGAGGCCATCACGTTCAGGAAGGACTTCCTGCAGTACCTCAAGCCAGGCACGAAGTTCTATCATCCGCTTCCGCGCCACAAGGAGCATCCAACGATCCCGACCTGGCTCGATAAGACCGATCTCAACGGATGGGAGAGGCAGGCCATCAACGGCATGTACTGCCGCATGGTGCTTCTCTCGCTTATCGCGGGACGCATCGGCGATGACTATGTTCCTGTTCCTGGTGAGCATGACTCAGACCTCAAGACAGAGGAGTACATCCTCCGTGTCGAGCCATCCGAGAAGAAGAAGGAGAAGAACTACTCCGAAGGCGTTCGCCCTATCTCGAATGGTATCGTCATCGACCATATCTGCAAGGGCGATGACCCCGGAGAGATCCGCACGCATATGCGCCTGATCTCCTCTGTCCTCGGCCTTGATGACGGCAGGGGCGGGGAGTGGATCTCCACGGGCTCTGACGGCAAGTACAAGGGCATAATCTTCCGCCCTGACTGCCGCCCGCTTGAGAGGAAGGACCTCAAGAGGCTTGCCGCCGTGGCCCCGCACTGCACGCTCAATATAATCAAGGACGGGCGCGTGGTTGAGAAGTACAGGACGCACATGCCTCCTCGCATCTACAACTTCGATGACCTCTGCTGCCAGAACGAGGCCTGCATATCCAACCCGGTGAACGGGGAGGGCGTGCCTTCGTCATTCATCCGCACGCCGGACGGGCACTTCGCCTGCGCTTACTGCGGACGCTTCCACAGCTTCAAGGAAATTTGGAAAAAGCATTAAGGGATGGTAGAATAAGGATATGAGCAACATGAAGAAACTTGAGGAAATAACTGAATACTACGGACCGATCCTTGCCAAGGGGGCCTTTGAGCTTGGCGCGATAAGGCTCTCAACCGACAACCCGTTCACATGGGTTTCCGGCTATCGCATGCCTATCTACAACGATAACAGGCAGTTCTTGGCAAAGCCTAAGTACCGCGCCCTTATCCGCGACGCGTTCGCTGACATCCTTGACTCGATGGATGTCCAGATCGACAACATCGCAGGCACCGCCACGGCTGGCATCCCGCACGCGACAAGCCTCGCGGACATGATCTACAAGCCTCTCAGCTATGTGCGCTCATCGTCGAAGGACCATGGGCTCGGACATCAGATCGAGGGACTCGGGCAGAGCGGGTCGTACGAGGGGAAGAATGTCCTCCTGATCGAGGACCTCATCTCCACAGGCTCCTCCTCCCTCAAGGCCGTTGAGGCCGTGAGGAACGCGGGAGGCGTATGCAACCTCTGCCTTGCCATCTTCACCTATGGCTTCAAGGCCGCTGAGGACGCGTTCGCCGCGCAGTCCTGCGAGTTCCACACGATCCTCTCATATGACGTGATGGTCCGCACCGCGGAGAAGACCGGGTATATCTCCGGCGAGGCCGCGGCCGCGCTTCACGAGTGGCGCGAGGATCCGTTCGGCTGGGGAGAGAAGAGAGGATTCCCGAGGGAGGTGAAGGCATGAGCTACATAGATCTCCTGAGAGAAAGCGCCAAGGAGGCGGGGAATATCGTATGCATGGGGCTGGATCCGGTCCTTTCCGTGCTTCCTGAGTCCGACGCGTCTATCCGCGAGCGCATCGGATCATACTTTTCCGAGATGTTCAGGAGGATGAGGCTCGAGGGGGTCGCCCCTGCCGCGTTCAAGCCTAACATTGGATACTACCAGTCTCTTGATAACCCAAGGGCGGAGGACTTCTCCGGTTCCCTCGCTCTTGTCGACGTGCTTGAGCTTCTCGAGTCATATTTCCCGGGAATTCCGGTGATCCTCGACAGCAAGCGCGGCGATATCGCGAAATCAAGCGAGAACTACGCCAAGGAGGCGTTCGACGCGTGGCAGGCTGACGCGGTCACCGTGTCGCCATACATGGGCCATGATTCCGTCCTTCCTTTCGCGTACCCTGATAAGGGTGTGTACGTGCTCAACCGCACGTCCAACCCTGGCGCTGTGGACTTCCAGGACCAGACTGTGCTTGATAAGGTTGATGAGAAGGATCTCTATCCTCTCTATACAGCCGTAGCGCACCACATCACTGCATGGAGCTCGGAGCATCCGGGCATCGGCGCTGTCGTGGGTGCCACGAGCCCGAAGGAGCTTGGCATAATCGCATCGCTTTACGCCGGTCGCGATATCCCGATGCTCATCCCGGGCGTCGGAAGCCAGGGAGGAAGCGCAGAGGAGGTCATCGCGATGATGAAGGGCGCGGGCTACGATCTGCTTCTCGCCCGCATCAACTCATCCTCCGGGCTTACCCATCCTTGGAAGAAGGGAGCCGCTCCTGAGGATTGGCTCGATCAGTGCATGAACGCCATGCACAAGCTTTTGAAAGAGGCCGCTGTTTAATGGACGCTTTATCATTTCTGAAAGGAAGCCATAAGAGAGGGGAGATACACCTAGCCACGGTCTCCGGAGTCGCCACGACGAAGAAGGAGCTTATCGAGCTCTTCGACAGGTCTATTCCCAGCGTGGATATCATAACGACGAAGAGCTTCCAGACAGTCCCGACGCCGGGCAACAGGGAGCCTGTCGTATGCTCTCCCTCTCCCGGGGATTTCGGCAACTCGGTAGGGCTCCGCAATCCAGGCATGGAGAGCGCTCTGAAGGAGCTTAGGGAGATCCGCGCCAAGGGCATGAGGGCTCTTCTCTGCGTATCCCTCGCCGCATCGAATCCCGAGGACTTCATCACTTTGGTGAAGGCTTTCGATCCCGTCGCGGATATCCTGGAGCTGAACTTCTCCTGCCCGCACGCCGCCGCGGGCTTCGGCGCTTCCATCGGAACTGATAAGGCCATAGCCTCGGAATACGTGCGCGCTATCATCACGGCATATCCTGAGCGCCACGCGCCGCTTGTCGTTAAGCTCACGCCTAATGTCCCTGATATCGCGGACATCGCCGAGGCCGTGATAAAGGCAGGCGCGGATGGCGTTTCTGCGATAAACACCGTAGGCCCGAAGCTCTATACCGAGCCTCATTCAGGCGCTCCTATCCTCAACAACAAGCTTGGAGGAAAGGGAGGAGCATCCGGTGAGTGGGTCAAGGAAGAGGCTATCAAGGCGATACGCTCGATCAGGGAGCACATCGGAGATGATCCGATCATACTTGGCATGGGCGGGGTGTCCTCCGCGGAGGACGCGAGACGCATGGTCGAGGCTGGAGCGGACAGCGTTGGCATCGGCTCTGCAATCTCCCGTGTCCATCCGAAGGACTGGGAGGCGTTCTTATCCTCCGTGAAGAATGGCGGGGATTCCTCCCTGTACCTCTCAGCGGAGAACGCGCTGGAATACACGCCGCATAAGATTGTGAAGAAGGAGCTTTATGGTGATGATGTCGCTGTCTTCACAGTCGATGGCAAGAGCCACGCGGAGCCTGGGGAGTTCATGTTCATATGGGTGCCTGGGATGGGAGAGAAGCCATTCTCCGTTGCCGTGAATGATCCTTTGACGTTCCTCATAAAGAAGAGAGGGCAGTTCACGTCCGATCTCTTCACGCTCGGTGTCGGTGACACGATCTACACGAGGGGCCTCTATGGCAGCCCGATGGTATATGAGAAGACGAAGAAGGCCCTTCTCATCGGCGGAGGCACGGGTGCCGCGGTACTGCCCTTGATCGCGGAGCGTCTTTCCAAGGATGGCACCGAGATGGATATAAGGGTAGGCGTCGTGAAGCTCGCGGAATGCAAGGAGCCGCTGGAGGATGTCCTCTCGTCATATGGCGCCTTCAGGGCCGTAGCCGATGACGGCAAGCCAGGAAGGGTCCTGGATACTATCTCTCCTTCCGATCTTTCCGGCGATACAGCCCTCTATGTTGTGGGGCCTGGGAAGATGATGGAAGGAGCCGCGCGCAAGGCGGAGGAGATGGGGCTTTCTGATGAGAGGATCTACCTCTCGATGGAGAAGAACACCATGTGCGGCATCGGCATGTGCGGTGAGTGCGTATGCGGCTCGCACCTGCCCTGCAAGGAAGGGACATTCTTCACATGGAAGACCCTGAAGGAGAACAACGTAGCGCTATGATCGATCCTCACGTGCATCTAAGGGACTGGGAGCAGGGGAGCAAGGAGACTGTGCTCCATGGCATGTCGGTGGCATCCCGACTGGGCTTCACCCATCTTTTCGATATGCCCAATACCAGCCCCGCGTGCACCGATCGCCAGAGCATACTCAGCCGTCTTGCCCTCGGCGGTGAGGCTGCGGAGAAGACAGGTGTCTCATACCACCTGTACGCAGGGCTCACGGCGGATGAGGATCAGATAGGGAAGGCCGTGAGGCTTCACTCAGAGCTCTTCCCGCTTGTTGTCGGCCTGAAGATGTTCGCGGGCCACAGCACAGGCAATATGGGGATCATCGGGGTTGAGAAGCAGAGATCTGTCTTCGAGGCACTGCATAAGGCAGGATACAAGGGAGTCCTTGCCGTGCACGCTGAGAAGGAGGAGCTTCTGCATCCGGAGCTCTATGTCCCCGGCCGCTATGAGACGCATAGCGACGCGCGCCCCGCGGAGGCTGAGATGGAGAGCGTCAGGGATCTCGTGACCCTTGCCATGGAGACAGGATTCGAGGGGACTCTCCACATCTGCCATGTATCTGCCGCGTCTACGATCAGCTACGTAAGCTCGATGCGCGGACGCCTTCGCATAACGATGGGAGCCACGCCGCACCACGCGCTTCTCTCGAGGCGTGACGCGGAGGATAGCAGCCTCATGCTGAAGATGAATCCACCCTTGAGAAGCGAGGAGGACAGGAAGGCCGTGTTCAGCGCGCTTCTTGACGGCACGATAGACTGGGCCGAGTCAGACCATGCCCCGCACACCCGTGAGGACAAGGAGAAGGGAACCTCTGGAATCCCTGGGTTTCCGGGTATGGATCTCCTTATATCCAAACTGCGTGAGGCCGGGTGCAGCGAAGAGAGGCTGAAGGAAGCTTTCGGGGGCGCCGTGATCCGCACCTTTGGCTTAGAGAGTGAGGATATCGTGATACCATCCGACCCCAGGAGCCTTTACGAGGCGGAGAGAGGGGAGTACTTCCTCGATCCTTATGCCAGGTATTAGATGAACCTTTTTCCATTCCGCAGTAAATGATAGACTATCCGAGGAGGCACAATGAAGGATAGATACAAAATGATGCACAAGGATGATATCGCTGCGGTATTCACAATCGATCGCGATACCAAAGCCATGTTGTCTCTGGATATCATCGAAGAAACTCTGATGCTTCCACGTGCGGCTCGTGTGAAAACGAGAGCCTCTGTTCGCCTTGTTAGCTTTCGCAGCATTTGATTTCTCCATAGGGAGTTTCCCTTTATTTCCAGTTGTGATAACATCCTCTCGATGAGGAGAGAGCCATGGACGAAGGCGGAAGTACAAACCCTTTACCTAGACGTACTTGATTGAAGCCTTCTGCCTTATTCCTGTGGTCAGAAGGCTGTGGAGGGCCAGATGATCACAAAGAGAACGGATTTATCCCCAAACCAGGATTATATATGGATTGACGCTCGCGAGCTCGATAAGGACGATATCTCGATCCTTACCGATGAGTATCTCATCTCCTCCGAGCTTCTCGCGGATATCATGGACGCGGACGAGCAGAGCCGAATCGAGAAGGAAGATGAGTACACTGTCATAATCTGCCGTCTTCCCTCAAGCGAGGAGGATGACGATAAGCCGCTTGAGAGGACCTCGATTCCTCTTGGTATCGTGCTTTTCCCCGATAAGCTCATAACGATCTGCCGCGGGGACAGCGTCGTGATCGATGACTTCGCGCGCCATCGCTTCAGGCAGTGCCCTGTCGAGACGAAGGAAGGCTTCGTGATATCGATCCTCGGACGGGCGGCCCTTGTCTACATACGCCTCCTGAAATACATAAACAGGCAGAAGGATATCGTGGAGGAGCAGCTCCAGAAGTCCATCATGAACTATGAGCTCATACAGCTGCTGCAGATCCAGAAGTCCCTTGTATACCTCACCACGGGCCTTACCGATAACGAGCTCCTGCTCGAGAAGCTGCAGAAGACCCCGTACTTCCGCGTGAACAGCGAGGCCGAGGAGGAATTCCTGGAGGACAGCATAACGGATAACAAGCAGGCTATCGCGATGGCCAACATCTATTCGGATATCCTCACAGGCACGATGGATGCCTTCGCATCTGTCATCGGCAACAACATGAACGTGATCATGAAGAGGCTGACCGTCATCTCGCTCTCGCTGATGTTCCCGACCTTCATCACGGGATTCTTCGGCATGAACGTGTTCCTTCCCGGCATGGACAGCCCGTTCGCATGGATTGCGCTCCTTGCTCTCTGCGTCATAGTCGCCGTCATAGGCAACATATTCATATCAGACAGGCGCAACCGCTCGATCCTCAAGGCCTCTGCCGGGGAGAAGCGCAAGCTGAAGAAGGGCGAGCGTACCCCTTCCGAGATAAAGTATCTCAGGCGGAAGAAGGAGACGCTCGAAGGGGAGGATTAACCCTTTATCACCCTTATAAGGCAGCCCTTGAGGTATTCGCTCTCTGGGAACGAAAGCCTTATCGGGTGATCCTCTCCAGCCCCCATCGTGCGCAGCAGCTGTATCTCGACGCCAGCGTCCGCCGCTGCCCATGAGAGCATCAGACGGAACGACTCAGCGCTCATCGCGGCGGAGCATGAGAATGTCGCGATGATCCCGTTGTTCCTTATCTTGAGCATCGCGACGCGATTGAGGTCCTTATAGGCCTTCATCGCATTGTCAAGCGAGGCCTTTGTCTTGGCAAGCTTCGGAGGATCGAGGATCATCATGTCGTACTTGCCGTCCTCGACGCCTCGTATATAGCCAAAGCAGTCCGCGTCGGTTATCGTGACCTTCTCCCTAGACTCTGGAGGTATGATCTTCTCATCCTCGTTTATATGCACCTGATACAGCAGATGCCGCAGCGCTGACTCCGAGGAATCGACGGCGTCGACAGAGAGCGCGCCACCCCTGAGCGCGTGGAGCGTGAACGGCCCTGTGTATGAGAAGAGGTCAAGGACAGTCCTTCCAGAAGCCACTTCCTCGACTATCCTCCTGTTGTCCCTCTGGTCACAGTAGAACCCTGATTTCTGCCCCTTTCCGGGAGCGGCCTCATAGAGTATACCGTCCTCGATGAACCTGACATTGGCCCTTGAGGTGTCCTCAGCCGCCTCCTTTCCTTCCTTGAAAGTCCTTAGCCTCTCTGGCAGTCCTTCAGGTCCCGCGAAGGCCTTGTCGACGGATGCCTCGATTATCGAGGGGTGGAGTATCGTATCAAGCTCCGACGCGATAGCCGGAAGGAACGCGTATGCAAAGCGCGAGGAGATGATGATGCGCACCTCCCTGCCGTAGCAGTCCGCGGCGACGCCTGGCAGGAAGTCAGCCTCTCCGTGTATCAGGCGGAGGCATGTCGTGTCCTTTCTCTGCAGAAGCTCTTTCCTCCGCAGCACCGAGCGGCGCACGAGGGAGCGTATGAAAGCCTCATCCATCCTGTCGCTTTTGTTCCAGGAGAGCAGGTGCAGCACTATGTGGCTCTTCGCGTCATAGTAGCCATAGGCTATGAATGACCCGCTTTCGGAGAGGACCTCGGCAAACCCGGCCCCTTCGCCTTCTATCTTCGCTATAGCTCCTGAGAATACCCATGGATGGTGCTTCAGCAGCAGCTTATCCTTTCCTTCCTTGATGGTTATCGTAAGCATGTCACCATCGTAATGTATGGCATATCATGTGTCAAAAGGCTATCATCAGGCCATGAAAGCAGTTTTCTTCGATCTTGACGGCACTCTCTTCTATACCCTTGAGGATATAAAGGCGGCGCTGGAGTATGCCATAAGGGCATTCGATGGCGAGGCTCTTCCCCTGGATGATGTCCGCCGCTACGTCGGGCGCGGGCTGAGAAGGGCGCTTGCCCAGGCTATCGTCGAGCATTGCCCGCCGCTTCGCGATGAGGGGGAGCAGGAGCTTATGTACCAGCTCATGATCTCGTATTACAAGAAGCATCCCGCGGTACACACGAGGCTATACCCCGGAATGGATGAGCTGCTGCGCTCCCTCAAGGAGAGAGGTATCTTCATCGGAGTCATATCCAACAAGGCCGATGAGATAGTCCAGGAGATCATGGAGAAGCTTTCCCCTGTGGCCTTCGACTATGTGCGCGGGGCTGTTCCCGGCACTCCCTTGAAGCCTGATCCCGCGGCTTTGGATGCCGCCCTTGCGATGAACGGCATAGATAAGGGAGATGTGATCTTCGTCGGGGACAGCGCGGTGGACGCGGAGACGGCGAGGAGGGCGGGGGTGCGCTCCATCATCGTCTCATACGGCTTCCCGACGAAGGCCGAGCTTGAGGAGGCTGGCATAGCGACAGGAGCGGAAAATGTCGCCGAGCTGGCAAGAGTTTTGTCGCAGTCTCTCTGATATAGTGATAGAATAGACAGCATTAGGAGGAGCAAATGGATTTTACCGAAAAGATGAAGGATGATATCCTCGTCCAGGCACGTCAATATATCGAGGCGGAGACGAACAGCGTCTTCCGTGATGAGGTCGAGGCCGCGATCGAGATGGAGGACTGGGAAGGCCTCAATGATCGCTTCTACACCTCACTCGCTTTCGGGACAGCGGGCATGCGCGGCGTCATCGGCGGCGGAACGAACAGGATCAACACCTATATGGTGAGGAAGGTCACCCAGGGCCTGGCGGAGTATCTGCTGTCGGCGGAGAAGGAGCCAAGCACCGTCATCGCGTATGATTCACGCCTCTTCTCCAAGGAGTTCGCGCTCTCGGCATCGCTTGTCCTGGCTGCGAACGGCGTCCAGGTCTATCTCTATGACATGCTTCATCCGGTACCGATGCTCAGCTTCGCCGTGCGCCATATGAAGGCGACTTCTGGCATAGTCATCACTGCATCGCACAATCCATCGAAGTACAACGGATACAAGGTCTATTGGTCCGATGGCGGACAGGTCACGCCTCCGCATGATATAGGGATCGCGAAGCTGGCGAACGAGGTCACGCCTGACCGCATCAAGGACATGAGCGAGGGCGAGGCGAGAAGATGCGGGAAGCTCAAGGATGTTCCGGCGGAGGTCGATGAGGCATATTTCTCCATGGTGCTCTCCTCCCTCAGGAGGCCTGAGCTCATCAAGGCATCTGATATCATGGTGGCATACACGCCGCTCCATGGCACGGGCAATGTCCCAGTGCGCCACATGCTCTCCGAGCTCGGCATCAAGTGCTCCGTGGTGAAGGAGCAGGAGCTCCCTGACGGCAACTTCCCGACAGTGAAGCTTCCGAATCCAGAGAGCGCGGAGGCCATGGGTAAGGTCATAGCGCTCGCGAAGGAAGTGAAGGCCGATATCGTCCTCGGAACCGATCCTGACGCAGACAGGCTTGGAATCGCGATTCCGAAGGACAGCAGCAAGACAGATTATCTTCTGCTCACGGGTAACCAGATAGCGACGCTCCTTGTCGATTATCTGCTGATGACTGCGAAGGAGCTGAAGAATAAGGAAGGAATCCCGTTTGTCGCGAAGAGTCTTGTCACCACGGATATCGTCAGGCGCATAGCCGAGAAGAACGGAGGGGAGTGCAAGGATGTGCTCACGGGCTTCAAGTATATCGCGGAGGAGATCGAGAGGATCGAGAGCGGCAGGAACCCAGGACGCTATTTCCTCTTCGGCTGCGAGGAGAGCTATGGCTTCCTGACCGTTCCTTCCGTACACGATAAGGACGCTGTATCCTCGTCCGTCACCGCTGTCGAGATGATGTGCTACTACGCGTCGATCGGCAAGACGCTGCAGCAGAGGCTTGATGAGATCTATGCAGAGTACGGCTACTCCACGGAGGTCGTGTTCTCCAATGAGTATGATGGTGCGGAGGGCAAGGAGAAGATGAAGAACATCATGGCGTCCCTCCGTGCTCTCAAGCCTGGCGATAAGCTCGCGGGCCGCGCCATCGAGACGATGGAGGACCTTCTTGACGAGGGCACGGGATTCCCGAAGGCCGATGTCGTGATCTTCCGCTTCAAGACAGGTGAGAAGCTTGTCGTGCGCCCATCGGGCACTGAGCCTAAGATCAAGTACTACCTCTTCCTCACCGAGGGCAAGGGCGGACGCAAGGCGCTTGAGGAGAATCTTGGAAGCATAAAGGCCGAGTTCGTCAAGGCGTTGGCATAAAAAGGGGGTCTAGGGCGTATATATATACATGTACGCCCTGATCCTGACATCGCTGATTTATCTATCGCATTTCGCGCCGTGGGTCATCTCACGGCCTTTTCTTGTCCTGCCGATCCTATCCGTGCTGGCGTTGGCGGCATCACGCCGCGCTGACCGCGCTTTGTTGATAGTCATCATGGCCTCTCTCTTCGTCTCTTTCTCGTCATCCCTTTCTGTCTCCCTGGTCTCATATGGCTTCCCGTCCTCTTCCGTGAAGGCCATCTATGGCCGCGTAGTGCAGGACAGCGCGCAGAAGACAGGAAGGATGAGCGGATACAGGCTCTCGCTTTCTGCCGCGGAGGATGGGAATGGCTCCGTAACAACAGCCAGAGGCTCTATCTATGTGCTTTCCGAGCAGTCCGATCTCTTCTCAGGCGATGAGGTGCGTGTCTCGGGCTATGTCTCCGGGGAGATATTCATCGGGACATCGACGCTTCTTCATAGGCCACGGAGCGCGGATGCGCGGCGCGCAATGATCCTCTGGGTCAGGGATAGGCTTCGGAGCGGGAACGCTGGGGAGCTTTCCATGAGGCTTTTGCTGGGAGCGGGTGAGGATGGCGTTTACGGACTGGCCGAGGATGCGAGGCTCTCAGGGCTTTCCCATGTCCTCGCGCTTTCGGGAATGCACCTCACGATCCTTGCCTCAGTGCTTTCGCTTCCTCTCTCGCTTCTTCCCTGGAAGAGGGGAAGGCGCGTCGTGATAGATTCATTCCTGCTCTTCTTCTCCTTCCTCTCCGGCTGGAGGCCTTCGCTTGTCCGCGCCTTCATATTCCGTCTCCTCCTTGAGAGAAGGATAAGGCTTGACGAGGCCTTTGCGCTCTCGGCTCTCGCTTTATTCTCAGCACTTCCGGAGGCTGTGGTAGATCTGGGAGCAGAGTACTCATTCATATCGCTGGGAGCGATCTTCCTCCTCTCGGTCCCTTTTGATAGAGGTATCAGATCCATCCTTCCGATTCCGCCCTCTCTGTCCGCGTCAGCAGCGGCATCGCTCTCAGCGCTCCTGTTTTCCATTCCGCTGACGCTCAGCGTGTTCGGCGCTTACCAGCTGGGGGCGATCATCACCTCGCTTCCTGTCACTCTGATGATATCCCTATACATGGGGCTATCGCTCGCGGTCCTTGCCATTCCTCCGCTCTTGCCCGTCCTTGATCTTCCCTATGCCATCCTGCAGTGGCTCTTCAGTGCCTCGGCATCGTTTCCGATGCTCTCTGGCTGGACAGGCTACGCGGTCCTTGTCATCTCCTCCATTGTCCTCCTGTCATCAGGTCTGCTATCCTCAAGGCATGTGGAGCCTGAATTACAGCAGCATAAACGAGATCATGGAGGTTCTTTCCTCCCATAGCCTGGCGATGACGAAGAAGTTCGGGCAGAACTTCCTTATCGCGCCGGAGGCGAGGGAAGCGATTGTCAGGATCATCGCTCCTAAGGAAGGGATGCGCATATGGGAGATCGGCCCGGGGCTTGGCGCGATAACCCATCTTCTTGTCGCCTCCAAGGCTGACGTGAGAGCGTTCGAGATAGATCATGGCTTTGCCTCAATACTTCGCTCCGAGGCTTTCGCCGATGAGGCTAACTTCACCCTTGTCGAGGGGGATGCGCTTGAGACTCTCTTCAAGGAGGATTTGCTTCCGGATCGTGTTGTCGGAAACCTTCCATACAACGTAGGCTCCCAGATCATAGCCCGCCTTATAGAGCGTGGCACGCTTCCGCCTCTCATGGTCTTCACGCTGCAGCGTGAGGTAGGGGAGCGCATGACAAGCAAGCCTGGGGATGATGAGTACTCCTCTTTCTCCATACTCACGCAGATGGATTATGATAATGAGATCGCGTTCACGATAAAGCCAGGCTCGTTCTACCCGGCTCCGAAGGTCGAGAGCGCTGTTGTAGTGATGAGGCGAAAAGACCATAGCCTTGTTCCTGATGAGGATAGGCAGCGCTTCATCACCCTTGTCCGCGCCCTCTTCGCGCAGAGAAGGAAGACAATCAGGAACAACCTTCTCTCCTCTCTCGCATTCAGCAATCTTGGCAAGGAGAGGATCGAGAGCGCGTTCTCAGCTCTTGGCCTCACAGGAAGCGAAAGGGCGGAGACTCTTTCCTTTGATACGCTTGTAGTCCTTATGAGGGCTTTGGGATAGGTTTGAAGCTATGAATCACCAAGCTGTTTCCTCTGTTGACGATGACATCCTTCTGGATCCTCATGAAATGGCTTTCTTCAAGGAAGCTGAAGCCTCAGAGACGCCAGGGAAGAACATGAGGCTTTACCGCAGGAATGTTAAGATGACTCAGGCTCAGCTTGCAGAGAAGCTGGGAACGACAAAGCAGGCGGTATCCGATATGGAAAGGGGAATCAGGCCGATCAGCAAGAAGACAGCAAAAGAGCTTGCGAAGTTATTCACTGTTCCTGTCAGCAACTTCATCTAGCGGGGCGGTCATCAGGGACGAGCCTCGAAGGCAGCAAGCAAAAGAGAAGGGACTGCCTTCCGACAGTCCCTATATCCTTGTTAGGGCTTATTGGCTTAGAGCGCGGCAGCCTGTGCAAGCGTGATAGCCGCCGTAACCACGATATCCTCCTCGGAGCATCCCCTTGAGAGGTCAGATACCGGCTTCGCGTATCCCTGGAGGATCGGGCCATATGCCTCAGCGCCGGCAAAGCGCTGCACGAGCTTATAGCCGATGTTTCCAGCCTGGAGGTCCGGGAATACGAGGGTGTTGGCATGGCCTGCGACCTCAGACCCTGGAGCCTTGAGGGAAGCTACGCTCTGGACAATCGATGCGTCGAGCTGGAGCTCTCCATCGACCTTGAGCTCAGGATGCTTCTCCTTGATGATGGCGAGAGCTGCCGTGACCTTGTCGATGAGCTCTCCCTTTGCCGATCCCTTTGTCGAGTATGAGAGGAGGGACACGACTGGCTCAGCGCCGAGGAATAGGCGGCAGCTGTTGGCGGCCTCTGCCGCGATATCAGCAAGCTGCTCTGACGTAGGATTCGGGATCGTGGCGCAATCCGCGAAGATAAGGGAGCCATTGACTCCATACTGCTCCTTGTCCGTGGCCATCACGAAGCAGGAGGAGGCGTTCTTGATGCCTGGCTTCGTCTTGATGATCGTGAGCGCTGCGCGGAGCACGTTGGCTGTCGTTGACTCTGCTCCTGCGACCATCGCGTCGGCATATCCGAGATGAACGAGCATCGCACCCCACCTGAGAGGATCCTTGATATCCACAGCGGCCTGCTCCTCGGTCATTCCCTTGTGCTTCCTCAGCTCATAGTATTCCTTGGCGAACTCCGCCTTCTTCTCGCTTGTCTCTGGATCGCTGATCTTGATTCCGGAAAGGTCAACGCCGAGCTTTGCCGCGTTTGCCTTTACGTCCTCTGTCTTGCCGACAAGCGTGACAGATGCTGCGATGCCCTGATCGGCGATCATCCTTGCAGCCCTGACTGTCCTTGGCTCAAGCCCTTCAGCAAGTACGAGATGCTTATGCGCATCCTTCGCAAGTCCCTTCATTTTCTCTGCAAATGTCATAGTCACTCCTAGTTGGATTGCATCCATCGATACTATACTTCTATTTTGGATTACATGAAAGGGAAAGAGAGGCATTTTTCAGCTATCGGTCGGCGATATGCCGCGCTGTGCTCGCATCCGGAAGGGATGGCGGGGAAGCTCGTGCTCTCCCTTATGGATCGCCTTCATCGCCCGTTTGCCTCATGGCTGCTTCCGCGCGTTCCTTTCTCGTCCCCCGTGCTGGATATAGGATCCGGATCAGGATACCTTCCGATGCGGATCCTCAGAAGGGACAGGAAGGCTGAGGTGACGCTTCTCGATCCCTCTTCCGCTTCCCTGGAGTTCTCCCGGCATAGGCTGGGACGCTATGGGGAGAGGGCATCGTTCGTGTGCGGATCTGCCGAGGCTCTGCCGTTCCCGCCTTCATCGTTTTCCACGGCTGTCATGTCCGATGCCATTTACTATGTGGATATGGAGAAGGCCTTCGCTGAAGCCTGGAGGATACTTGTCCCCGGCGGCTTCTTCGTTGTCGCGGTCGAGGCCACTGACAGCGGTGGTGCGCCATCGTATCTATCGGGCATAGCCGCGATACGTAGCGCGGAGGATATCATGAAGGCTCTATGCAGGCAAGGATTCCGGATTGTCCGCTCTGATGCTGGACGCACTGCCTGGGCGTGTATTGTTGCTCAAAAGCCTATGTGCTAGGATGCCGAATCATGAGAGAAGGTGATTGGGAAATAAGGAAGATAGGAAAGGATACCTGCTCTGTCGAGCGGTACCTCGGAAGCGGCACGGAGCTCGTGATCCCGGAGAGGATAGGAAGCTATCAGACGGTGGAGATCGGGGCGAAGCTTCTGAAGAAGACAAGCAAGGTGCGCTCGCTCTCCATTCCTAGGAGCATAGAGTACATAGATCCCGAGGCGTTCCAGTCCTGGAGATGGATGGAGGGCGTGAAGGCGGAAGGGAAGAAGCTCAAGAGCCGTGATGGCGTCCTTTACGATGGGGCTTTCAAGAGCCTTGTCTTCTATCCTCCGAAGAAGGAAGGGGACTTATATGAAGCTCCTGACACGCTCCGCCGTGTCCTTCCCGGGGCTTTCTCAGCGACTGTTCCGCTGCGCACGTTCTCTTTCTATGGATCATTCGAGGAGTTCTCCGCAAAGCCTTCCGAGTGCCCTCGCCTCGAGTGCATCACGGCCCTTGAGAGCGGTAAGCTGAGCACATCCGAGGGCGTTCTCTTCAAGGGGAAGAAGCTATTGTTCTATCCAGCCGCGAAGCGCGCGGATCGCTATTCGATACCTGAAGGTACGGAGAGCATAGAGGTTTATGGCGAGCCGATGTTCCCTTCCCATATAAGCGCGCTCTCTGTTCCCGCGTCGCTCAAGGCGGGACTTGCCGAGAACGCGGGGCTCACGGGAGGGATCGAGGTGGACTACGGAAGCCAGGCCTACGCAAGCCGCTCCGGCGTCCTTTTCTCCAAGCGTGATGGAAAGCTCCTTGTATACCCCGCGGGGAAGAAGGAGGACTTCTATATGGCGCCGCATGGGACGATGGCGATAGCGTCAGGCGCGTTCAGGGGAGCCTCCGTCTCATCCGTGGTGCTTCCATCCTCCCTTGTGCATATCGAGGGGGAGGCCTTCGCGTCTTCCGCGATAAGCAATCTCGTAATCCCATCCTCCGCTTCGGATATCGACATAAGGGCCCTGAGCGGCATGGACGCCCTCACCGCTGTCTTCGTCGAGCCAAGGAGCATCGGGGATATCTTCCTCTCAGGAAGCTCGCTTGGCGGCGTGAAACGCTATGTGGAATACATCTGATGAATTATGATATCCTCAGGCCATGACTGCAGGGGTATATGGACTAGGGCGATTCGGTACATTCTGGGCAGAATGCCTTCGTGACGCGGGACTATCAGTGAAGGCCTATTCAAGAAGCGAGCATCCTGTCCCAGAGGGTGTTGAGAGAGCCGGCGAGGACGAGGTACTCAGCTCGGATCTTCTCTTCTTCACTGTCGCGATATCTGCGTTCGAGAGCGTTCTCGAGCGTGTGGGCTCCAGGATCGGCAAGGACACCATCGTCATGGATACATGCTCGGTGAAGATCTATCCTTCCCAATGGATGAGGAAGCATGTGCCTTCCGATCGCTTCATGATAGCGACACACCCGATGTTCGGCCCTGACTCCGGCGCGAAGGGGCTTTCAGGCCTTCCTATCGTCATGTGCCCGATAACAGGCAAGGACGATGAGCGCTACGGCATTGTCCGCTCTCTCTTCCAGTCCATGAAGCTTGATGTCCTGGAGATGAGCGCTGAGGAGCATGACGAGGAGGCGGCGTACTCGCAGGGCGTCACGCACTTCGTCGGCCGTACGCTCAGCGCCATGGGAATGAAGCCGACCCCGATAGCCACCCAGGGCTACCGCTCGCTTATGACCATAGTCGAGCAGACCTGCAATGACCCGATACAGCTTTTCTATGACCTGCAGCGCTACAATCCATACGCGAAGGAGATGAGGCTTTCCCTGCAGGTCGCGATCGAGAAGGTGCTCAACGCGCTCAGGAGGGAGGAGGGTTGAACGTCTCCGTCTATACCCTCGGCTGCCGCCTGAACCAGGCTGAGAGCGAGGCGATCGCAGAGCATTTCAAGAACGCGGGCTTCTCCGTCACCGATCCCAGGCACGCGGATCTCGTGATCGTGAATACATGCACCGTCACGTCCAAGGCAGAGCAGAAGGCGAGGCGTATGATCCGGCTCTTCGCCAAGGACAGCGAGGTCATAGTGACAGGGTGCTATGCGGCACTCTCCCCTGAGGAGGTCAAGGCGCTCTCTGACCGTGTCACAGTGTTCTCCCTCAAGGAGAAGGCGTCGCTATTAACGCTGCCGCAGCATATAGGGAGCGCGATCTCGTCCGGCCTCTCGCTTCATGACGCGGTCCTTTCGTTCACTGACAGGAACACCGATCTCTTTGCCTTCGACGCGTCCTCGTTCCAGTACCATTCCCGGGCCTATCTGAAGGTGCAGGATGGCTGTGACAACAGCTGCGGATATTGCCGCACCACGATAGCGCGCGGCCCGTCTGTCTCCCTTGATGCCGATACCGTTGTCGAGCGCGCGCTCCGCATAGAGGCTGAAGGCTTCCATGAGATAATGCTCACGGGCGTCAACCTCACTATGTATGACCATGAGGGGGATGGGCTTGGAGGGCTTGTCGAGAAGCTTCTTTCAAGGCTTGGAAGCGACATGCGCATAAGGCTTTCCTCGATGGAGCCTGACCATGTCGATGAACGTCTTCTTGATACGCTCTCCGACAGCCGCATGCAGCCTCACTTCCATATTCCCATCCAGTCAGCGTCCCCCGCGGTCCTTCGCCGTGTCGGCCGCGTCTATCCGATGGAGCATGTCGAGTACATCATCGAGAGGATGAGGAAGGTAAAGGATGACCCGTTCATCGCCTGCGATGTCATAGCGGGGCTTCCAGGGGAAGGCGAGAGGGAATGGGAGGAAAGCTACGCGTTCCTGTCTCGTGTCCGCTTCGCCGCCATGCACGTGTTCCCGTTCTCCCCGCGTCCTGGCACGGCTCTATACAAGGCCCGTGACAGGGTTGAGGAGAGGATAAGGGATGAGAGGGCGGAGATGCTTCGTAAGCTCTCTGCAGAGATGGGAAGGGAGTACCTCTCGCGCCAGATAGGGAAGGAGACAGAGGTGCTTGCTGAGGAAGGCGATGAGGGAACCACCGGCAACTACCTCAAGGCCAGGATAATCCTTCCTGAGGGAAGGGCCCTTGTGAAGGGCTTTATATACAGGGGAAGGGTGACAGGCGTTGATCCTGTCACTGTGGAAGTCTCTTCTTTGGCCTGACCTTTATCTCAGGCGTCTGCGTTATGACAAGCGACTCAGGTGGTATGGACTCCTTGATCCACGCGTTCGAGGCTATCGTGGAGTCATGTCCTATCGTTACATCCCCAAGGATCGTCGCGTTCGCGTAGATCGTGACATTGTCCTCGATCGTGGGATGCCTCTTCGCCCCGACCAGAAGCTGCCCGCATCCCTGCTTGGGGATCGAGAGCGCGCCGAGCGTAACTCCCTGATAGAGCTTCACGTGATCGCCTATGATGGTGGTCTCGCCGATCACGACACCCGTTCCATGGTCTATGAAGAAGCTCTCGCCGATCCTCGCTCCAGGATGGATGTCTATGCCTGTCTTTGAGTGGATTATCTCGCTCATCATGCGCGGCACGAGGGGAACGCCCCGCTGGAACATGAATGACGCGACGCGGTGGACCGTGAGCGCCCTCATCGACGGATAGCAGAGTATGACCTCGTGCACGTTGCGCGCGGCCGGGTCTCCCTCGAATCCTGCCTCAGCGTCCTTCTTGAGCATCTTCCTGATCGCTCCGAGGTTGTCCAGGAGCGCCTCGACATGCTCGTCAGAGATCCTCGCGGCCTCTCCTTCGCCCATCTCCGGGTTCTCGTATCTCACGGAGAGCCTTATTGAGTCAGAAAGGAGCCTTGCAGTCTTCTCGAGGTTGTACCTGACAGCCTTCGAGAGGCTCTCGATGCTGCCTGTGCCCTGATGGCCAGGGAAGAAGAGCATCATGAACTGCTCCTCAAGCGTCTCTATATCCTTCATCTTCGGCAGCGATGTCTCGCCCCGCGTGAATCCAGTCCTCTGCGTCCTTGAGAACGATGAGAGGAATGAATCAAGATAGTCATCTGGGTTTCTCATACCGGCGATGTTACTCTCTTCCTATCCTTTAGCCAATATTCTGGAGCTTGCAAGGATTGTCATTGGAATATTTTGTTGTTCCAAAGCTCCTCAAGGAATAGCTTCCAAGGCATTATCCTGATTCCGTCATCTGTTCTGCGTTCGAAAAGCTCGCGGCATACGATGATGTAATCCTTCACGGCATTCTCTTCCTTGAATGCCCTAAGGCCCTTGAGTTCCTTGCCCGTAATGTTCTTCGCTGTCTTCACTTCAATGGCAGCTTTGTTCTCGATTACAAAGTCAACCTCATAGCCTTCACGGGTGCGCCAGAAGTATAGCTCGTCATCTGTCATGTTGTAGTCGATATAGGCCTTGAGTTCCATGAAGATGTAGTTCTCGAACATCTTTCCATACTCTGTCATTGTTTCTGTTGGAACAGGCATCCTAGCCGCGGTTCTCGCAACCCCCACATCGAAGAAATAGAACTTCGAAGTATTTACAGGTATTCGTTTCGAACCTTTCCTGTATGGTCTGAGATAGTAGCCGATGAAGGTGTCCACAAGTATCTGATACCACTCTTTGATGGTGTCTGCAGACATCCCGATATCCCTGGACACATTCGAGAAGTTCATCAGCTCGGTATTCTCACTAGCAGCAAAAGCGAGGAAGCTGCTGAAGACAGTGAGATCTCTTCTTTCACCTTCGGCTGCGATCTCATTATCGAGATAGCCTCTGATATAATTCCTGAGCTGTGTCTGATATGTCTTTGCCATGAATGCCTTTGGTAGCATTCCGGTTGCAAATATGGAATCGAGATCCGGATTCCTGTCCCGGATTTCCTTCCATACAAAAGGATGCATCGAGACTATTCCAGCCCTTCCTCCAAGGAGGTTGCTTCCGCTCTTCTTCAGCTTTCTCGCGCTGGATCCTGTGAGTAGGAACTGGATATCACTATGGGTCATGATATGCTGTATATCGCGAAGCACTGGAGGAAAAAGCTGCACCTCATCGACGATGACAAAGCCTTCAGTCTTTCCATTCAGCATCGATCTCAGAAGCACAGGATTGCGTCGGAATGCATCAAGAGTGTCACCATCAAGGAAAGTGAGTGAGAGAATCGCTTTCTTCTGAAGCTCATTCTCGATATATGAAGTCTTTCCTGTCATCCTCGGGCCGAATAGGAAAAGAGAGCTTTCCTCTAGCAGGTTTTGGATATCAAGTGCTCTTCTTATGTATTCCATATTGCCACCTTTAATCGGAATTATATCCAAAAATTCCGAATAAGACTAGGAATTTTCAGGAAAAATCCCGAGTTTATGTGCTGATGTCAATATCCATGCAATCGGGTACAATAAAGCCATGCTTGTAAAGGATGAAGTTCTAAGGATGCTTCTGGGCCATAAAGGATCCACTGTCTCAGGCCAGGAGATCGCGGACATGCTGTCATGCTCGAGGATGGCTGTCTCCAAGGCTGTCTCCCAGCTTCAGGACGAGGGTGTCGTG
The DNA here is from genome assembly GCA_944389275.1 of uncultured Spirochaetaceae bacterium. Classification (GTDB taxonomy): domain Bacteria; phylum Spirochaetota; class Spirochaetia; order Sphaerochaetales; family Sphaerochaetaceae; genus Ornithospirochaeta. The sequence continues at coordinate 12,086 of CALXLT010000049.1, read as the reverse complement.
ATATCAACGCAGAAGGGTGTCGGCTACGCGCTGGAGAAGGCTGATGTCCTCTCTTCAGCTGTTCTTGAGGATCTTTTCCCGATCCCGGCCTATGAGGCAAAGGACTCGGTATCGACGATGATCGACGCCAAGGACCTGTTGAACAGGGGCGCCGAGGCTCCGTTTGCCGTCATAGCCGAGACCCAGGAAGGGGGCAGGGGAAGGCTTGGACGCTCGTTCTTCTCCCCTAAGGGCGGGGTATATTTCTCTGTCGTGATCCCCGGCTCTGATATCCCATCCCCGGATCTTCTCACCATATCCGCGTCCCTTGCCGCGTCGCGCGTGATCGAGCGCCTCACGGGGCTTTCCACGGCGATCAAATGGGTCAATGACATCTACGTCGGGGGAAAGAAGGTCGTCGGTATCCTCACGGAGGGAATCGTCAACATGGAACTTGGCGGACTTGATAAGGCTATAGTCGGCATAGGCATCAACCTCTCAGGGCAGAGCTCATCCATACCGATAGAGCTGAAGGATAAGATGGGCTTCATATACGAGGGCTCATCCCCGCTTACCCGCGCGGAGGTGGCGGCGGAGGTCACTAAGGAGCTCTTGGCCCTCCAGGGCTCTGACTTCATCGGCGAGTATAGGGCGAAGTGCTTTGTCATCGGCATGGATGTCACGGTGATAAAGGCCGGCCATGAGCGAAGCGGCCACGCCTATGGCCTTGATGAGAGCGGACACCTTCTCATCGAGTATCCCGGCGGGGAGCGTGAGGCGCTATCCTCAGGAGAGGTCTCGATAAGATTTCCCAAAGCTTGAGAGAGCTTTCATTTGTCTATATAGTGTTTCCCGAGGTAACGTATGCTTAATGAGCTTAAGAATGAGTGGAAGAAGGCAATAGAGAAGGAGCTTCGCTCCTACCTTTCGACTGATGATATCCCGGAGCTGTCAATCGGACAGCCTCCGAAGCCTGATATGGGAGACGCTGCTTTCCCGATGTTCCCATACTCGAAGCTTGCCCATAAGGCGCCGGCTGCGATCGCTTCCGATATAGCTGAGCGCATGACGGAGCACCCGGCGGGCGTGATGATACCTACTGGCCCGTATCTCAATATCCGCTTCGATATCCCCGCGATGGCCGATTCCATACTCTCAAGCGTCATGGAGAGCGGCGACAGCTACGGCAGGAACGACAGCGGCAAGGGACGCAAGGTCATGATCGAGTTCTCCTGCCCGAATACCAACAAGCCGCTTCATCTCGGGCATATGCGCAATGACTCGCTCGGTGAAGCCGTGTCCCAGCTCATAAAGGCGACGGGGGCTGACGTGATGAAGGTCAACCTCATCAACAACCGCGGCGTTCATATCTGCAAGTCGATGCTGGCATACAGGATGTTCGGCAACGGCGAGACCCCTGAGTCCACAGGGGAGAAGGGAGATCACTTCGTCGGCCGCTACTACGTCAGGTTCGCGCAGTGGGAGAAGGAGGTTGAGGAGGCCAGGAAAGCCAATCCTGATATAGCCAGCGATCCATCCTTTGTCGATCCGGACGCTGAGGCCCAGGCCATGCTCAGGGCATGGGAGGCCGGGGACAGCGAGGTCCGCGAGCTATGGGAGAAGATGAACAAGTGGACGCTTGATGGACTCTTCGAGAGCTATAGGAACATGGGAATCTCCTTCGATAAGCTCTATTACGAGAGCGAGACATACAAGCTTGGCCGCGGAGAGGTCATGAGAGGACTGGATCTCGGTGTCTTCAAGAAGGAGGAGGATGGATCCGTGCAGGTCGATCTCGCGCCTATAGGGCTGGACAAGAAGGTCCTTCTCCGCCGTGACGGCACGACGCTCTACATCACGCAGGATATCGGGACAGCGGTGCGCCGCCATGAGGACTGGCCTTTCGATAGCCTCATCTATGTCGTTGCAACCGAGCAGAACTACCACTTCAAGGTCCTTTTCTACATCCTGGGCCTTCTTGGCTATAAGTGGGCTGATGAGCTTCATCACCTCGCGTATGGCATGGTGAACCTCCCTGAGGGGAAGATGAAGAGTCGCGAGGGGACCGTCGTTGATGCCGATGACCTTCTGTCCGAGCTTTCGGCCCTCGCCCGCGCCGAGATAATCGAGAAAGGCAGGGAGAACGAGGTAGGCGATGTCGACGAGACGGCGAGGAAGATCGCGCTTGGAGCCCTCAATTACTACCTTCTGCAGGTCCAGCCGCAGCGTGACATGGTCTTCAACCCGAAGGAGTCCATCTCCTTCAGCGGCAACACTGGCCCTTATCTCCAGTACACGGCCGCGCGTATCTCCTCGATACTCCGCAAGGCCGAGGCCGAGAAGGAGAGCTTTGAGGGTGCCGAAAGCGATGGAAGGCTGTTGGTGAACGAGGATGAGAAGACCCTTCTCAAGGCTATCGCGGACTTCCCGGAGGCCGTGAGGAAGGCCGCGGATGGCTATGATCCGTCTATAATCGCTGCGGCCCTCTACGACAGCGCGAAGACGTTCAGCCATTACTACCATGACAACCAGATACTCAAGGCTGAGACGAAGGAGCTTTCAGTGACGCGCATAAAGCTCGCGAGGGCCCTTCTGCAGATGATGAAGAACGGATTCCTCCTCTTGGGAATACCTTATCTGGAATCGATGTGACAGCGTGGCCTGCTCCGGCAGGCCTTTTCTCTGTCTCGGCAAATGAGAAAGCCCCTGTCCACTTCGCAAGATTATTTAGAAGTAATGACGTTTTATCCTATACTTCGCAAAATAATTTAGAAGTGTGGCTGTTTTGCCTTCTGCTTCGCAATTTTCCTTACAAGCAGAACCATCTTTTCTCAATGCCTTGCCGCTGCCCGCGCGATCCTGGCCCTCCTCGTGTTTCCGTCCTTCCAGGCGCGGAAGAAGACGATGAAGCAGATGATGTGGGCACTGAAGGTTATCGCCCAGGATATCGGGTAGGAGATATAGAGCGTGTAGAGCGTCCTGTCAAGGCGGAACACCGTGTATATCCAGAGCACCCGCAGCCCGCACGCTCCCGCAAGCGACACGATCGTCGGCGCGATGGAGTATCCAAGACCTCTTATCGAGCCGCAGGTCGTGTCCATCATGCCGCAGAGGAAGTATGTGGTGCAGAGCACGCTCATGCGGTTCATGCCATACGCGATGACCTCAGGATCAGAGGAGTATATCCCCAGGAGGAACCTTCCTCCGAGGAACGCGAGCCAGCCTAGTGCCGCTCCCAGAATAGCGACGATGCTCAGGCACGAGAGCAGCACGGGCACGATCCTCTCCTTGTTCCCCGCTCCCACGTTCTGGCTCGTGAAGCTTGTCGAGGCCTGGTATATGGCGTTCATCGATGTCGTCACGAAGCCTTCGATGTTCGTCGCTGCGGTGTTGCCGGCGACGGCAATCGAGCCGAAGGAGTTTATCGAGGACTGGATGAGCACGTTGGAGATGTTGAAGACAGCGCTCTGGATGCCCGCGGGAAGCCCGACGCGTATGATCTGCATGAGCATGCGCCTATGCATCCTCAGCTTCCTGATCTCAAGCTTATATGGCGCATCATCCTTCATGAGGCATCTGAGGACGAGGAACGCGGATATGTACTGGGAGATTATCGTGGCGATCGCGACGCCCGCGACCCCGAGGCCGAAAACGATGACGAAGAAGAGGTTGAGTATGACATTCACGACACCCGCGACGAACAGGAACGCGAGTGGCCTCTTCGTGTCTCCGATGGCCCTGAGTATGCCCGCCCCGAAGTTATATGTCATGAGGGCCGGCATGCCAAGGAAGATTATCCTCATATAGAGCACGGCCTGGTCAATCACGTCATGCGGCGTTCCCATCAGTTCCAGCAGCGGCCTTGCCAGGGCCGTCCCGATGACTATGAGGCCCGCGCCTGAGATGAGGGAGAGCATTATCGAGGTGTGGACAAGCTGGTGTATGTCCTCCGTGTCCCTCGCTCCATAGTACCTTGCCATCAGCACGCTGCTTCCGAGCGATAGCCCGATGAATATATTGATTATCAGGTTATTCAGCGAGCTGGTGGAACCGACTGCTGCCATCGCGGCGCTTCCGGTGAACTGGCCTACGACTATGATATCTGCGGCGTTGAACAGGAGCTGGAGTATGCCTGATAGCATAAGTGGGATCGAGAACTGCAGGATCTTCGAGACGAGGGGCCCCGAGCACATGTCTATCTCAAATGAGCGGCTCATATCAGTGATGATACGCCCGAATCCTGGAATTTCCAACGATTAAAAAGAGGGACTTTTCCTCCAGTCCCTCTCCTTATGCTTATTCTTTGGGCCTGGATCCATTGGAGGCCCTGATCCTGCCTATATGCTACAGCATGCAGGACGCGCCTGCATCAAGATGAGGTGAAGCTTCTGTTAATTCTTCCTGTAGCCTGCAAGGAGAGACGCAAAGGACGCGGCGTCACGGCTGAAGTCATCGTTTCCTCCCTCGAGAATCGCCTCGAGATGCTGCAGCAGAAGCGATGAGAAGAGAAGCGAAAGGAACTTATCGTCAACACCGAGCGATGAGATGAGCACGTCGATCTGGCTCTGTATCATCAGCCGTATCGACCTCGCTTCCTCCTCGGCCCTCGCGTCTGAGTACCTGAGCGCGTACACCGTCCTGAGGAAGGGAAGGGTGTCATCGGAGGAGAATATTCCGCGCCATCCCTCCGCGGCCCTTCCGAGAACCTCCTCCGCGCTTCCCTCCAGCGAGAGCCTGAAGCCCTTCGCCATCAATCTCTCATGGCCTTTGCTGAAGAGGTAGTCAAGCATCTCCTCCTTGGATGGGAACCAATGGTATATGCTTGCCTTCTTCAGTCCCAGATGCTCCGCGAGCGTGCTCATCGAGAGCTTGTCCATTCCCTCGAACGCTATGATGTCCATCGCGGCGTCCGCCACCGCTTCCTTTCCCGCTATCTTCATGCTTTGAGTATAATCAACCGAACGTTAGGTTGTAAATCATTTATTTTGCGATTTTGGCCCCCCTTTTTCCTGAAAAGCTGTTGCCGAGTCTTCCCGTTTGCTGTAGAAAATGCGGGATAAAGGAAAACACATGTACGCACTAGTAGAAATCCTCGGCAAGCAGTACAAGGCAGAAGAAGGCAAGAAGCTGGTTGTCGATAAGCTTTCTCTCGAGGAAGGTTCTTCCTACGAGATCGGTAAGGTTCTGGCAGTGGTAGACGGTGAGAACGCTAGGTTCGGCGCTCCTTATGTCGAGGGCGCGAAGGTAACGGCAACCGTTGGCTCGGAGTTCAGAGGCGAGAAGGTAAAGGTCTACAAGTTCCACAGAAGGAAGGGTTACAGAAGGACCCAGGGACACAGGGAGACCTATACCACGATTACGGTCGATAAGATCGAAGGCTAAGGAGGAAGGCAATGGCACATAAGAAAGGTGGCGGTTCTTCCCGCAACGGACGCGACTCCAACGCACAGCGCCTTGGTGTAAAGAGATTCGGCGGCCAGTTCGTAAACGCTGGAGAGGTTATCGTAAGGCAGCACGGAACGAAGATCCACGCAGGCAAGAACTGCGGATGCGGTAAGGACTATACGCTCTTTGCTCTCGTTTCCGGTACCGTACTCTTCCATGAGAGGAAGAACAGGAAGTTCTGCTCTATCGTGGAAAGCGAGGCTAAGGCCGAGTAAATGTTCGGATTTTCCGACGAAACGTATATTGACGTTGCTTCCGGCAATGGGGGACACGGCTGTGTCTCCTTCCGCCGGGAGAAGTTCGTCCCTAAAGGCGGACCCGACGGTGGTGACGGGGGCCGCGGAGGGGACGTTGTCTTTGTCGTTAAGGACAACCTCCGTACGCTTGGGCATCTCAAGCTCGTGCGCTCGTTCCGCGCGGAGAACGGAAGGCCCGGACAGGGCGCAAGGTGCGCAGGGCGCAACGGCAAGGATGTCGAGATACCCGTGCCTCAGGGGACTGTCATCAGGGATGCCGAGACCGGCGAGCTCATAAAGGACCTTACGGGGCTGGACAGGTTCGTGTTCCTCGAGGGCGGCAAGGGAGGACTTGGCAACTGGCATTTCCGCACATCCGTGCGCCAGGCCCCGAAGTTCGCCCAGCCAGGGTTCCCCGGCAGGGAGATGCGCGTTGGCCTGGAGCTCCAGATCATCGCGGATATCGGGCTGGTGGGATTCCCTAACGCGGGAAAGTCATCCTTGATAAACCTCTTCACCAACGCCCGCAGCAAGGTCGCAGGCTATCCATTCACGACTAAGATCCCCGTGCTGGGAGTTCTCCGTGACGGTGATCAGGACGTGATCATCGCTGATATCCCCGGGATAATCGAGGGGGCAAGCGAGGGAGCGGGCATGGGCTATAAGTTCCTCAGGCATATATCGAGGACGAAAGGCCTCTGCTATATGGTGGACCTTTCCGATGACAACTATCTCGAGGCCTATGATATCCTCTCATCCGAGCTCTCGAAGTACAGCGAGGAGCTTGCTTCGAAGAAGAGCATCCTCATAGGATCAAAGATCGATGAGGATGGCACGGAGGAGCGCTTCCAGGAGCTTCGGAAGAAGTATGGCTGCAGCATGCGCGTCCTCCCTCTCTCTATATACATGGATGATACCGTGGATGAGGTAAGGAAAGCCCTCCTTGAGCTCTCTGGCGAGAAGAAGGAAGATGGCTTTACGTCGAGGATGGATACCGATGCCCACTATAGGGATGAAGCCTAAAAGCGCTTTGATGGGAGGCTCGTTCGATCCTCCTCATATCGGGCACATACACATAATGCATGAGGTGGCATCTCTCACTCCTATAAGGCGCCTGATCATCATTCCTGCCAACATCTCGAACTTCAAGCAAGGCACTCATCCAGCGTCCTTTGTGGACAGGGTGGAGATGCTATCCCTCGCGGTGAAGGACTACAAGGCCCTTTATCCAGAGGACGAACTGGATGTGATGGTATCAAGATGGGAAGGCGAGCAGGGCGGTGTGAGCTACACGGCCGACACGATACGCCATTTCTTCAGCGAAGAGGAGGATGAGGGGCGTGTGAACTTCATCATCGGTGATGATATCCTCCCTTCTCTCGAGAGATGGCATGACTATGATTACCTGAAGGATAATGTGCGCTTCTGGTGCTTCTCGCGTGGGCGTGATGCGCTTCCTCCAGCGTCCGCCTCGGTGATCATGGTGGGAAGCGATGTTGTGGATGCCTCCTCCACAGAGATAAGGCATGGCAATCTCGATATGCTCTCAGAGAGCGTGAGGGAGTATGTTAATGAGCACGGCTTATACAGAGCTGAATAGATTCGTGAAGGAAAAGCTTCCAGAGAAGCGCTACATCCACTCCCTCGGCGTTGTCGAGATGTCGATGGAGCTTGCGTCTCGCTTCTCGCTTCCTGTCAGCGATTCAGCGTGCATCGGGATCTTCCACGACGCCTACCGCTATGACTGCGGCTCCGGGACCCCGTCTTTCTGCCGCGCTCACGGCATTGAGGTATTCCCGGAGGAGGAGAAGGAGCCGATGCTCCTTCATGGAGCGCTCGCCGCCGTTCATTTCGATGAGGTGCAGGGGCCGGTTCCTCATTCATGGAAGGTAGCCGTGCGCCATCATACGCTCGGGCATAAGGATATGGGAGCGCTTGGCGCCGTGGTGTACATCGCGGACTACGCGGAGAAGGGCAGGAAGCATCTTGATGATGAGGAGAGGAGCCGCATCCTCTCCCTGCCGACGCTTGAGGCGATGGTCATGCATATCATGGATATGCAGAGGGCGTACTTCGAGAGCAAGGGCATGAAGGAGGCCGGGGTCTCGGAAGAGCTCTACAGCTTCCTCGAGAATGGAGGACGCTTTGCGTAAGGCGGCAGCGATCCTCGCATTGATTCTCCTTCTCATCTTCCCATCATGCTCTCATGAGCGTGGATCCATCGCCCTTGTCTCTGAAGGAGGCGTCGCTGTCTATCTCAAGGAGGGAAGGCACGTCAGGCTCATAAGCTCGGGAAGCGTGAAGGCGGGGTATATCGAGAATCTATCGGGAAAGGATATAAAGGATGCCGTGTCCGAGCTTTTCGATGTGGATGAAGCGGATATATACGAGATAGACGCTGACGCGTACCGCGCGAGGTGGCAGATGCTCAGGCGCCTCATGGGCGCTGTATCCGCGGATAGCGCGGAGATGGCTTTATGGCAGAACGCGGAGGACTTGGAGAAGACGGACTTTATGGATAAGATAGACGCGCTCTCCGATTCCTTCGATTCCGAGCTGTTCTCCTCATTCCCTGTCGGATGCGAGGACTATGAGGAGTACAGGATAGAGAGGATACTCAGCAGCGCGCCATCATGGAACGCGGCTGTGGATTTCATGGACAGATGGATGGATTCCATCTTTGGAGATAGATATGAAGAGTGATATCAAAGAGAAGGCAGATAAGCTCAAAGCGTACCTTGAGGATCATAAGTGCACAGACGTCCTGGTGATAGACATGGAGAACGAGTGCTCATGGACCGACGCGTTCGTCATCGGCACGGTCTCCTCGGTCGGACACCTCCGGGGCGTTGTCCATCAGCTCTGGGGAGAGCTTAATGACCTTGGGCTCGAGGTCAACAACAGGCACAAGACACCTGGCAGCGATGGCTGGGAGCTTATCGACTGCGGTGACATAGTCATCCACCTCATGAGCGATGAGCTCAGGAGCTTCTACAACCTCGAGAAGCTTTGGAAGGCTACAGAGAACCTTATGTGATGAGTAGGCCCTGATGGGCTTATATCAGCAAATCCTTAAGCGAGAGCTCATTATGGCCCAGCATTGAATCGAATTTGCTTATGGCCATGATGAGTTCTTCTTGTGTGAAAGAATCACGGAATACGCTTATATTCTTCCTATATCCATATCTTCTTTTGGAGTACTCACCGGGTTTCTTGTGCTAATTGATGAAATCGAACTAAAAATGCGGATAGGTGAGAAAATTATTCACTTATATTGCTTGGATAGAATGATATGATATAATCAACTTGAACTAAAAATGCGGATAGGCGCAATAAAACGTTGAGTATGGAGGTCGCTCGGATGATCATTGAACGCAGACATTATCTTGATAAGCTGATTTCAAAAAAAGATAACGGCTTGGCTAAAGTGATCACAGGTATTCGAAGATGCGGCAAGTCCTTCCTGCTGTTTGAGCTGTACCATTCTTACCTGAACTCAATTGGGATAAATGATGACAACATAATCGAATTGGCTCTGGATGAGGCTAGGAATGCAAAATATCGTAATCCCCTTGAGCTTGATGCCTATATTCGTTCCAAGGTCGCTGAATTAGATGGAAAATGCTATGTCTTTCTTGATGAGATCCAGTTCGTCAAGGATATACAGAATCCATATCTTGATGACAAGGACGCCAGAATCGGATTCATTGATGTGATCTTAGGTCTGATGAGGCTTAGGAATATAGATCTCTATGTTACTGGAAGCAATTCCCATATGCTCTCATCAGACATACTGACACAATTCAGAGGACGTGGCGATGAGGTACATGTACTTCCTCTTTCATACAAAGAATTCCATGATGCTTTTGACGGTGATGAACGGTATGCATGGAGGGAGTATCTCACATATGGCGGGATGCCTTATGTGCTATATCTGAAAACTCATGAGGAGAAAAGCAAATATCTTAAAGATCTTTTCGAGAACGTATATATCAAGGATGTTCTGGAGCGGAACCGGATTGTGAATGATAAGTCCATTCTTGAGGATCTATTGAATATCATATCTTCTGCCGTTGGTTCACTTACAAATCCAGCAAAGCTTTCAAACACATTCCATAGCATCAAGCATATACAGATCAATGCGAATACAATCAGCAGGTATTTGGATTGCTTCATAGATGCTTTCATTCTGGAGAAGGCTTGTCGATATGACATAAAAGGCCGGAAATATATCGGGACGCCGCTTAAATATTATTTCTCTGATGTCGGACTCCGTAATGCAAGGTTGAATTTCAGGCAGCAGGAGGAGAATCACATCATGGAGAACATCATCTACAACGAGCTTATATCAAGAGGCTTTGATGTTGATGTCGGGGTGGTTGAATATAACTCAAAAGATGAAAACGGGAAGAAAATCCGTACACAGCTGGAGATAGATTTTGTCGCGAATAAGGGAAACAAGCGTTATTACATCCAGTCTGCCCTTTCTGTTGATGATGAGGCAAAAAGGATTCAGGAGACGAACTCACTTAACAGAGTGGAGGACTCCTATAGGAAAATCGTAGTTGTAAAAGATGGAATCATTCCTTGGTATGATGAGAAGGGAATACTTTATATAGGTATAGAGGAATTCCTTCTTGATGCGACAGCTATGGATAAGTAATCCTGATTATTCTCGGAATTTTATGGGAACGGCTGAAGAAAAGGAAAAGGTTTGGAGCATATGTGGACTCTGGCATAGAAGTTTGATGCGGAGTCCTGCAGATGAAACTAATAATGGGAGCACTTTGGAGAAAGCAGTAGATCTTTAAGATCAGACAACAGTCTTTGTCTTCCATTTCCCTTTGAAGAACCTGACTGTATAGAATAATCCTCTGCAGTACCAGTCAACGAACATGCCCCAGCATACTCCTATGAAGCCAAGACCGAAGTACACGCCAAGTATTCTGGATAGCAATACGCGGAATATCCACATGGATGCCATCGAGACATACATCGTGTATTTTGCGTCTCCCGCGGCCCTGAGGAAGTTTGGGACCGTGAACGCGAGAGGCCAGAAGAGAAGCGTCTGGACCATATTGAGGTGCACCGATTCAACTGCGAGCTGATACGCCGTGTCTGAAAGATTGTAGAGAAGCGTGAGCTCAGGGGTAAGTATGTACATCACCGCGCTTGTTATGCCCATCATCACGTAGGTGAGCGCCAGCAGCTTCCATCCATAATATGACGCGGCCTTGTATTCCCTTGCTCCGCAGCACTGTCCGATGACAGCGACAGCCGCCATTCCCACAGCGGTTCCTGGAATATTGGCAAACGTTCCAAGAGCGTTGAACACAGCATTAGCAGCTATTGAGGCGGTACCGAATGAGGCGACCGTTGAGCTCACGAGGATCTTTCCGATGTGGAATATGCAGTTCTCTATGCCTGAAGGGAGCGCTATGCGCATTATCCTCCTGAGCATCTGCACTGATATCTCCACATGGAAGATATGCTCTACATGTATCGTTTCCTTCACTCTTGTTATCTTGTAGAGCATGAAGACGCAGGCCACAATCCTTGAGATGAGTGAGGCAAGACCTGCTCCAAAAGTGCCCATATCAAGGACATAGATGAAGAACGCGTTCCCTGAGATGTTGATGGCGTTCATTATCATGCTCACCACCATTGTGATGCGGCTCTTGCCCATGGCCCGGAAGAGGGCATTCGCGCTATTAAGGAGTGCCAGAAACGGGTATGAGATGAGGATCGGCGTGAAGTAATCCACCGCAGATTCCATGACATCCTCATCTATTGTCCCGTAGATCATATCAAGGGCGGCTTCACGGAATATGAAGAGCACAATAGATACAATGGCTGAGAAGGCGAAGGCCAGGTATATAAGCTGCTTGGCGGCAAAGCATGAGTTCTTCTCATCCTTCTTTCCTAGGTACTGCGACGCGACAACAGCTCCTCCTGTCGCGAATGCGGAGAGAAGGAATATGAAGAGGTTCGATACCGCGTCTACCAGCGATACCCCTGATACAGCATACTCCCCGACACGCGCGACCATTATCGTATCCATCATTCCGATAGTCACGGAAAGAAGCGTCTCGATAAGCAATGGGCCTATCAGATTGAAGAGGTATCTGTTGTCAAAGATCAGGGATGTCTGCTGCATGCTGCTAATCTAGGTCAAAGCTATAGCTTTGTCTACACATGCCTTTTCCAACCATTGTCAACAAGATAAGGCACATAAGCACTGAAAACTAATCCATAACACCCAACTGACAAAAAGGTTACACAATATAACCAACAAATCGTAAAACACAGCAATACAACAAGATAATCCAAAATAACCATCCTCTAAAATTTCTGAGAAAAGTTCAAAAAGCACTTGACAAATACGTACTGGGGGGGGGTAGCCTTAATGTATCAAAAATAGAAATC
>CALXLT010000048.1 GCA_944389275.1 uncultured Spirochaetaceae bacterium | reverse complement strand
TAAAAAAAATAACTCTATACAACGTATAGAGTTATTAGAGATTCGTGAGAGACGGGGCTCGAACCCGCGATCTCCGGCGTGACAGGCCAGCGCGATAACCAGCTTCGCTACTCCCACATTTACCTTGGATATTATGCCAATACAGCCCCAAGCTGTCAACAACTTGAGGCAAAATTTTTCATAATTTTCTATCTATTGGATATGCAAGGAATTATCAATCACTCAAGCTCGCTTCCCAGCTTGATGCCCCAGACTTTGCGGAAGGTATCCATAAGCCTCATGACCCTCAGCGTCTCGCTCCAAGGCATCTCATCAGGCTCTTTCTTTCCAGCGCGGATGGCAGCAGAAGCGGAGCGGATCTCATACTCATATCCGCTGATCTCGTGGGTTATCTCAAGGGATTCCCTGAGCACGGGACTGCGATCTGCAGAGTATATGTTGATCCTCTCTGGGTTATTCACATTGATAACCTCTATCGATCCCTCCGTACCGTAGATCCATCCCTTCCTATCGGTGACAGCCTCGGCATCGGCAGAGATCGAAGCGGTCACGCCAGACTGGAACGTGAGCGTCATGTTCTCGGACATATCCACGCCTGTCTCGCCCTTCACGCAGAGTCCGGCCATGCCCGTGATAGTATCATCTCCCATGGCCATGAGGGCAAAGTTCAGGGGATAGATCCCGATATCAAGCAAGGCACCGCCTGCAAGACGCGGATCCTGTATCCGTTCCTTATGGGAGATCTTGTAGCCAAGATTCGCGCTGATGCTTGTGACACGGCCGATCTTACCGGCGTCTATGGCCTCGCGGATCATGAAGCGCGAAGGCATGTAGCGCGTCCAGATAGCCTCCCCTACGAAGCAGCCCTTCTCATCAGCTTTCCTGAAGACCTCCCTAGCCTCCGCCTCATTCACGGTAAAGGCCTTCTCCGAGAGGATATTCTTCCCATGCTCCAGGGCTTCCATGATAACGGCATGGTGATGGCTATGGGGAACAGCGACATACACGAGGTCAACATCGCTATCACGATAAAGCTCCCCATAGCTTCCGTATGCCTTCTGCACTCCATACTTGCCAGCGAATTCCTGGGCCTTCTCCAGAGACCTGCTCGCAACAGCCTCTATCCTGACCTCATCCTGCATCTTCTCCATCGTGGAAGCCAGCACTGATGCGATATTCCCGCACCCTACGATACCTACTCTGAGCATTATGTTTCTCCTAATGAAAAACAGGGTGGCGAACCACCCTGCGCGTATTTGTATCTCCGATCAATAACCGAAGAGAGGGATCTTCGCGACATACGGGATGTATGTGACAAGAATGAGTCCGAGAAGCATGCAGAAGAAGAGCGGAAGCATCGTCTTCGATGTCTTCTCGAGCGTCGTCTTACCAACAGCGCAACCAACGAAGAGAGCAGAACCTACAGGAGGCGTGCAGAGTCCGATAGCGAGGTTGAAGATAAGTACGATGCCGAAATGGACCGTGCTCATTCCGAATGTCTGTACGACAGGAAGCAGGATCGGCGTCATGATCATGATGAGCGGAGCCATATCCATAAAGCATCCGAGGATCAGGAGAAGCAGGTTGATGATCAGGAGGAGGACATACGGATTATCCGTGAATCCGATAAGTCCGTTCGTGATCGCTGCTGGGATCCTGAGGCGGGTCATCATGTAAGCGAATGCCTTTGCCGTGCCGATGAGCGTAAGAACGATAGCAAGGGTCTTAAGGGAATTCTTAAGGACATTGCCGAAGTTCTTGATCTTGTCAGAACGGAAGATGAAATATGTCAGGATGAATGTGTAGAAACACGCGACAGCGGAGCTTTCCGTAGCCGTGAAGATTCCGACACCTGTTCCGACCATGATGATGATGAGCGTGAACATCGGGAGGATAGCCTTTCCGACGATTGCCATGCAAGGACCGAACTTGAACTTGCCATTCTCATCCTTGCCCATCCATCTGACCTTCTCGTCCTTGAACATCTTCTCGCCCTTCGGGAAGTTGTGCTTCTTGCCGAGGAAGAAACATGCGATCATGAAGAGGATGCCAAGGCCGATTCCAGGAGCGAAGCCTGCGTAGAAGAGCTGTCCGATAGATACGCCGCCGCCTGCCGCGAGAGCATAGATAACCATGTTGTGCGATGGCGGGATAAGAACGCCCTGGCAAGCTGTCGTTACGGTAAGGCCTACAGTGAACTCCCTGTTGTAGCCCTGCTTGACCATCATCGGGATAACAACGGAACCGAGCGACGATACGTCAGCTACAGCGGAACCGGAGATACCGCCGAAGAACATGGAGTCAAGGCAGTTTACATATGCAAGGCCACCGCGGAAGCGTCCTACGGCAAGGTTCGCGAGGTCAACGATCTTATCAGAGATCTCTCCTGCTGCCATTATCTCACCCATTACGATGAAGAACGGAATCGCAAGCATCGTGAAGTTATTCACTCCATCGAGCATCATCCTGATCATCGTCGTCGGGTTTGTCCCTGGGACGAAGAGAATAGAAGCAAAAGATGCGATAAGCATCGAGAACGTTACTGGGATCTTGAATGCCATCAGAAGGAAGAACCCTCCAATGAGGACAATAGCTGCGATTGTATTCATCAGTTGTTTCCTCCTTTCTCCATCTCAGCCTTCTGCTGCTTGAGAAGCTCCTGATAGTCAACTTCCTTCTCACTGTACAGGAGATCATCCGGATCAAGGACATGAAGGAGGAAGAGAATCGAATCGAAGGTCATAACGAAGCCTCCGATAGGAGCAGGTATATACTGGAGCCATGTCGGCCAGCCTGTCATCGGGAGGATGCCAGGGCGGAGCCTGACTATGAACTGTATTCCATAGATCAGTATTAGAAGCCCGCACACAAGGGTCGCGAAATCAGCAAGGAAATTCATGAACTTCCTCATCTTGCCGCCCTTTGGGAACCTATTGTAAACGATATCAACCGCGATATGCATGTGGTCCCTGACGCCGATTGCGCATGCAAGGAACGTGAAGAGCATGACAAGAAGCCTAGGCACTTCCTCAGCCCACTCAATGCCTGAGTTGAAACAGAAACGAAGCACGACGTTCATGAAGACAGTGCAGAGCATGACTACAAGAGCGATCTGTGCGATTGTAAGGATTATCCTATGGCACCAGTGATTCACAAGAATAACATAAGCCTTGAAAGGAACGCCATTAGGATAGTCCTCTTTGTTGATGATGAGCTTGTTCTTTGCAAGCCATCCTTTCTTTTCAGAAGCCATCCAATCCTCCGATAAACTTAACAAGGGGAGCTTGGGGCTCCCCCTGTGATTTCAAACCATAAGAGGTCTATTAAAGACCTGTGTTGATGATCTCCTGAATGAGATCCTCGTAGCCTGCGCCATACTCAGCATAGATTGGATCCATGAGAGCCTGGAACTCAGAAATCTGCTCCGGTGTAAGCTCTGCTACGACTACGCCCTCAGCGACAACCTTCTCCTCGGAAGACTGCTCGCGGAGTGCCCACTGCTCGATCTCGTATGCCTGTGTCTGCTTTGCGCACTCCTTGATGATCTCGACATCAGCTGGGTCGAGGGACTCAAGGACAGCCTCGGAAGCAAGGAGAACCTCAGGAACCCTTGTGTGTCCGTCAAGCACGAAGTATGGAGCTACCTGATAGTCACCCATTGACTCGTATGTAGGCCAGTTGTTCTCAGCGCCGTCGATAACGCCCTGCTGGATAGCAGAGTAAACGTCGTTAGGACCGATACCTGTTACGCCGTTGCCGCCGAGGAGCTTGACCATCTCAACCATCATCGCGTTGTTCTGAAGCCTGATCTTGAGGCCCTTCATGTCTGCGACTGAATTGACTGGCTTTGTCGTATAGAAGTTCCTGGAACCAGCATCATAGTATGCAAGACCTACGAGGCCAGAGCCAGACTCCTGGATCTGAGCAAGCATGTCCTGTCCGATAGGTCCATTGAGAACCTGCCACATGTGATCGCCGTCCCTGTAGAGGTAAGGAAGCTGGATGATGTTGAGAGCTGGGACATAGGAAGCAACTGGGGATGCGGATACTCTTGCGAATGCGATGTCACCGATCTGGAGAGCTTCGATAGCGCCTGTCTCCTCACCATAGAGAGTACCGCCGGAGAAGACCTCGATCTTGATCCTTCCATCAGTAGCCTCTTCAACAAGGCGAGCAAACTCATAATCTGCAAGTGTCGTAGGATATCCCTCTGCGTGAACCTCAGAGAGAGTAAGTGTCGTGACCTGCTGCTCTCCGCTTCCGCTTGCGAAAGCTGGGATCATCATTGCAGCAAGGACAAGAAGCAGAACTAATGCTTTCTTCATGTAATTCCTCCAATGTGTTCGGCGGCCAAAAAACCACCGTATTATACTCTATCAGCAGATTGCATTCTGTTGCAAACGTTTTTCACAATATATCCGACATTTTCCCCACAAAAGTCAGAATCCGGGAGTATTTTTCAGACACATGTCTCAAACAACGACCGAGATATCCTCCTCAGCCGGTATCGGATAATACCCTATCAGTTCCGATCCAAGCGCCTCGACGGCGGCTGGAAGGCTGTATGATGATATACGCCTGTCAGTGACAGGAGAGAAGTAATACGTGAGGCTTTCCGAGCACATCACGGTAATGCACTGTGTCTGCTCGCAATCCTCCGAGGCCTCACTCTGCCTTAAAAGCCCATCCGGGACATATACGACAGCGAAGTTCTGGAACATCCTCCTCACGCCATCGATCTCGTCTGATCCCTTAGGGGCGAATGTCTTCATGAAGGCCATCCTGACAAAGCGGGACGGGGATGAGTATCCGCCAGGAAGCCCGAAGCTGCCGCCCGTGCCATGGCCGAAGGCGGTGAACTCCTTCCCTGATATCTCCCTAGGCTCCGGATGGATATTGGAGATAGAGACATAGCCCTTGAGATTCGTCTCCTGCCAGTCGTAGCCCGGGGCGTTGGCCATGACGCCTATCGTGTCCCTATGGACCGTGATCCCGCCCTCATCAGGCTCCACGATGATGGTCTCGCCGGAGCGGTCGGAGAAGATATAATGCACGGACATCTTCTCGCCGAATATCAGCTCGGATGTCAGATTGAGGTGAGCGCAGGCCTCTTCGACCTCATCCACCGTAGAGCATGTGCCGAGGATATAGGGAATGAAGAACGCCGGATGCACATCAATGTTGCCGTTGCCTTTCTGCGTGTCGAAATAGCCATAGTCCGGGAAGTTCAGCAGGCATCCCATGAGTCCGTCCTCGTTTATCGCATCTGTGTATATAGGAGAAGCAGAGCCCTGGAGCGCGTTGCCGATGAAGCTCTTCTCCATCCTTACGCTCTCCCCGTTTCCAGAGGGGGAAAGCTGCAGGCTGTAGCCCTCCTTCACAACCGTTATGCGGTTGCCCTCAAGCGATCCGAACATATCATATGTGCGCCCGAGAAGATGAAGCCCATCCTCCGTTGTCCAGGCGCAGCTTGTGCAAGCATAAACAGAGCTTATCGAGATAAACACGGCCAGCACGGCCACAATCAGCTTCCTAAGCATAAAAGCCTCCTTCTTCTATCATACCCCATCTTCCAAACTTGCGGCTTAAAAAATACAATCACCGTATGACGGCAACAGAAAGACTGATAGGATTCATAGACAGAAGCCCATCACCATACCATGCGGTGGGCAACGCGGCGGCGCTGCTCGCAAGCAAAGGATTCACAAGGCTTGAGGAGACGGAGAAGTTCCGGCTTGAGAAGGGCAAGGCCTACTTCGCTGTGCGCAACTCGAGCGCCCTCATAGCGTTCAGGATCCCGGCATCAGCCGATTCCTTCTCGATGATCGCGGCCCATACCGACAGCCCTGCGCTGCGCCTCAAGCACAACCCTGAGAATGCGGCGGCAGGCTGCTACACGACGCTCAATGCGGAGGTTTACGGGGGGATGCTTCAGAAGCCTTGGTTCGACAGGCCCCTCTCGATCGCAGGAAGGGTATTCGTAAGGAATGGAAACGAAATAGAGGAACGCCTTCTCGATATCAACAAGGATCTATTGGTGATCCCAAACCTCGCCATCCATATGGATAGGGAGGCTAACAAAGAGGGGATCAGGAGCGTGCAGAAGGAAATGCTTCCTCTCTTTGCCGAAGGAACGGAGAAAGGAAGGCTTGCCAAGCTGATCGCCGCGGCACTTTCCGTAGAAGAGGATCAGATCATCGACAGCGACCTTATCGTATACAACAGGCAGAAAGGCACGATCTGGGGTTCTGATGGAGAGTTCTTCTCCGCGCCACGCATAGATGACCTTGGATGCACATTCGCCGCGATAGAGGCGATAATGGACACAGAGGAAAGCAGCACGATCCCACTTGTCGCTCTCTTTGACAACGAGGAGACAGGAAGCTCAACGCGGCAGGGGGCTCTATCAGACTTCCTCTGCTCGATAACCAAGAGGATAATGCTCAGCCTCGGCATGGATGAGGAGGATATGATGATTGCCCAGGCCAAGTCATTCATGCTCAGCGCCGACAATGGCCATGCCGTCCATCCCAACTATGCGGAGAAGGCAGATATCACATCGCATCCACGCCTCAATGGAGGGGTCCTTCTCAAGTACTCCGGCAACATGAAGTACACGACAGATGGAAAGAGCGGGAGTTTCATCAGAGCGCTGATGGAAGACAACGGCATCCCCTATCAGATCTTCTCCAACAACTCAGACATCCCTGGAGGATCAACGCTCGGAAATCTCTCGATGGAGAAGATCAGCGTCGAGACAGCTGATGTCGGGATCGCCCAGCTTGCCATGCACTCTCCTTATGAGAGCGCGGGGGCAAGGGACCCGGAGGCGCTGCTGTCGCTTTTCAGGGCATTCCTCGGAAGATGACACCGCGCCATTGCAACAGGACGTGGAGGGAAATTATCATCAAGGCATGAAGAGGCTGCTGCGCGAGATTTACCTTATACCTGTATATCTATATAAGGGACTCATCAGCCCCTTCACAGGGCCATGCTGCAGGTATACCCCTTCATGCTCCGTCTACTTCATGCAGGCGGTGCAGCGCTTCGGGATAATCAAGGGAAGCATAATGGGGGCCGTGCGCATCCTCAGATGCCGGAACAGCTTCCTAGGCGGCCCTGACCCGGTCCCCGAGACCTGGTCGCTCAAGCAAATCAGGTCCGACTGGATCGCATACAGAAAGCCAAAGGAGTAAGGGCGGCCTTATCGCCGGGAAAGGACGAATGCGCTCTCCTCATGCCCAGATCCTGGGTAGAAGTCAAAGACACGGGCCTTGTCTATCCCATAGCCATCCATCATCCCGATATCCCTTGCGGCGGTGGCGCTGTTGCACGAGACATAGATGATGCGCTCCGCGCCGAACGAGAGGATAAGGCTCAGCGCATCCCTTGCGATACCGGTCCTGGGAGGATCGACGATGATGGTATCAGGCCTTGCCCCGCTCTTCTTTCCCCATAGAGCCACATCGGATGTGAAGGACAGTGCGGAAGGCGCATTCTTCCGCGAAAGCACCAAGCATCGCCTCTCGCGCTCCACGGCATAGACCTTCTTTCCTTCTCCTTCGAAAATCGCGGAAAAAGTTCCTACTCCGCTATATAAATCCATTATAGTATTTCCAATGGTGTTATCATGGACAAAGGAAAGCAAATCAGGCATAAGCCTTGGATTGGACTGGAAGAAGACATTCGCCGATACAAGGTATGGGATATCCCCGACAGTGATGGCAACAGACCTATCCCCAAGGGAAACCTCATCATCGCCTTCGAATGCGCTCACCTCTGCCCTGCCATCCACTGTCCGGTTCTCGAAGATCGCGCTTCTTGCCGCGGAGAGTATCTCCCGCCCATCTCCAAGGAGAGCATCGAGACGGGAAGAGAGGAGAGGACAGCTTTCTATCCTTACGATCTCATTTGACTTCTTGGCCATGAAGCCCCACTTCCTGTCACGGATACATACGTGGAAGCGTGCGCGATGCCTGTAGCGAGCGAAGCTGCCATACACAGCGGCCTCAAAAGGAGGAAGCTCATCAACCTTTGCGATGCGAAGAAGATTATCCTTCACTATATCCTCCTTGATCGAGGCGCTATCCTTCTCGCTCACGATCTGGAAGTTGCATCCACCGCATATCGAATAATATGGGCAATATGGAGCGATGCGCAAAGGCGAAGGCTCAAGCACGGATACTGCCTCTGCCTTCGCGACTCCTCTCCCGCTATCAAGAAGGCTGCATTCCACAACCTCTCCGGGAAGCGCGCCTGAGACAAGGACGATCTTCCCATTCTCATCATGGGCAAGCCCCATGGCATCCGTTACGGCCTTCTCTATCTTCAGACGCATCCTTCCATCCTCTCCTTATAGCTTTCTATGATCCGCACACCGCCCATCCAAAACTCCGGGCTCTCAGCGTCCATGCCGATGGATGAAAGAAGCGACTTCACATCTATGGATCCGGTCTTATGCAAGATACCACGGTATACAGCAGGGAAATCCTTCTGCCCCTTCATCGAGTAAAGGGAGAGCGCGAACAGCAGTCCAAACGCATAGGGGTAGTTATAGAACGAGAACTCCGCATCATAGTAATGAGACTTCACAGCCCACATATATGGGTGCTTCACCTTCAGCGCATCGCCATAAGCCTTCTCCTGCGCATCAAGCATCAAAGCGGAGCACTCAGAAGCGCTCACGCTTCCTTCCCGTCTCTTCTCGAAATAGCTTTCCTCGAATAGATATCTTGAATAGATATCCACGATAGTCTGGGCAGCGGAGGACAGGAACTGCTCGGTGATGAAAAGCTCTTCGCTCCTATCCTTACACGAGCTGAGCATGGAGTCCGTGACCAGAAGCTCGCCGAAAAGAGAGGCTGTCTCAGCAAGCGTCATGGGATACGTCGCTTTCGACACAGGCTCATCCTTTAGAACACTATCGTGATAAGCATGCCCCAGCTCATGGGCAAGGGTCAGCACACTGTCATATGATGAATCGAAATTGCAGAATACCCTGCTCTCCTTCACTGAGGGGAAATAAACATCATAAGCTCCGCCAGCCTTCCCCGCATGAGGCTCCGCGTCTATCCATGAGTGATCAAAGGCATAGGACGCGAAATCAGCCATATCGCTGCTGAATGACGCGTATGATGAGATCACGATCTCCCTTGCCTCATCAAAGGAGTATTCACGGCTTCTTCCGACTGGCGCGAATAGATCGTAGAAGGAGAAATCATCAAGACCAAGGATCCGGGCCTTCGTCTTCCAGTAATCCCGGAAGATAGGTAGTGATTCCCTTATCGCGGAAAGCAAGGCGTCCAATGTCCTTCTATTTATACGAGAGGAGAACAGCGAACGCTCTATAGGACTTTTCCATCCTCTTCTCTTCTCAAGCGTAAGGACCGTGCCCTTCACGCCGCTGAGAGAGGCGGCAAAGGAGACGCTGTGGGTATCCAAGAGTTGGATCTCCCTTTCGTAAGCCTCCCTACGTATAGAGCGATCAGGGTTGAACGCCAGGCTCCTTAGTTCCGTGAGTGTCTTCTCTCCATCCTTTATGCACGAAGCAAGCTGCTCCTGGAGCCTTGACCACGCGCTCTCATTGGATCTTGAGAGCTCTGCGGCCAGAGCCTCCTCTTCCTTTCCCATGAGATGGCGAGAGGATATGCGAGCCTCCCTTACAAATAGAGGCTCATCAGCCTCTTCCTTCGTCTTCCCGATAGCCCTCACGAACTCATCCTCAGCCTTATTGAAGACAACAAGGGCATCCTCCACAAGGGACAAGGCCTTAAGGTATTCCTCGTTATCGGAATCAGTGGAGAGAAGCGCGTTCACATACGCGTCAAGATTGATGACTACCGCGCTGAGCTCATCATAGACAGCTAGAGAACAGTCCTTCTCCAGCAATGAGGAAAGCTCCTTTACTTTCGCAAGATCTTCCATGAACTCAGCAGAATCAACAGATGGATATATATTGCTTAGCGACCAATGAAGCAGATTCATTGCCTGATTGTATCATTTTGAGAGATGTACGGAAAGCAAAACAGGCTCCCGAAGGAGCCTGCCCAAACATTCCGTCTTCTAGATTAGAATGCAATCTTGAGAGTAGGAACAATGTTGAATCCAGCGTTGTCGTAAGCATAGCTTCCAGCATTGGAGTACTCAACGCCGAGACCGAAGGACATGTTCTCGTAGAATGCATAGTCAACCTGTGCACCGAGGAACCATGTGTCACCGAAGTCAACAACATCGTCAGCACCGATCCAAGCAGAAACTGCAACTGCGTCTGTTACGTCGAAGCCAGCTCCAACATAGAGGTAGTGATCAGTGTCCTTCTCACCAGCATAATCGATCCAAGCATACTCAAGGTCGAGGTTAACCATGTCGAAACCGAAGTAGACTTCAGCAGCAACGAGGTTAGCGATGTCATAAGTTGTCTTAGCTTCTGTACCAGCCTCTTCATCAGCAGGAGTTACTGTTACGCCAGCGTCGAACTTTGTCTTGTAAGCAACAGATACGCCAAGATCGAAGTCAAGGTCAACGAGAGCGCCGATGTTCACGTCAGCTGCGACAGAGAGGTTACCGCCCTTTCCTGTAGCAGTTGGATCATCACCCTGATATACCCATGCTGCGGATACTGCGAGGCCATCGATCGGCTTTGTGATTGCAGACACGATAACATCAGCTACGGACTCCTTGTATCCATTCTCGTCGTTGAGGATAGATCCATCAGCAGTCTTCTTTGTATAAGGAGTTCCAGCAGCCTGGACCTGGATGAGATCGCCATAGCCAACTGTTACCTTTGTGAAGAGTCCAGCACCACCAGTCCTGACTCTGTCGAAGTTGTTGCCAGAACCATTGTGGTAAGCGCGGAGACCTGCCTGATTGTCGTTAGCGACGAAACCAAGCTGGAGCTTAACCTCTGAGTCTGCTCCCCAGATCATCTTGTCGAAATTGAAGTTAGCATTAGCGTTCGTTCTGTAGTTAGATGTCAGATAGCCGCGAACAGCGATGTCCCAGTAGCCATTCTCATCTGCGAAGCCAAGAACGAGCTTTGTTGAGTTGGAGTCATCTCCATCCTGACCCATGATGTGAGTCTGGAACTTATCGAAATTCTTGTCCCAGTTAAACTGATAACCGGCCTTGAATTCACCTGTGAAGTCAACTGCAAAAGCGCTAGAAAGTGCGACTGCGAGTACGAGCAGTGCAACAAGTACTTTCTTCATTACATCCTCCATTTTACGGGGAAAACCTCTAAAGAAGCCTTTAATCCCCTTTTTCCGTTAATCTAGTCAAGATTGTAACAATCGCTACATCCAACTGTCAAGTTAAATTCATATTCAACACCACAGTTACAAAATAAAAGCTATATTTATTGAATATATGTCAAAATCAAAAGTTAACGAACAGAAAGTTCACTAAAAGGATGTATTTTCACTGATTTTTATGAAGATGTTAACAAAAATACAAGAAAGCAAAGTCCATCACATATATATCGAAATGTCTAATTTTCAAAAATCTGCAGGGGGTAATATGAAGGAGGCATCACTATCCAGAAGGACGCAGGAGATAGGAAAAGCCCGGCGAACCGGGCTTTTTCCTCATTGATGCCAAGAGCTCTTAGAGAACCCTGAAGGCGTCGCGGCCTGCGTACTTCGCGGTCTCGCCGAGGTAATCCTCGATCCTGAGAAGCTGGTTGTACTTCGCAAGCCTATCAGAGCGGCTCATCGAGCCAGTCTTGATCTCACCTGTCTGGAGAGCGACTACGAGATCAGCGATGAAGCTGTCCTCAGTCTCGCCTGAGCGGTGGGAAACGATAGCTGTGTAGCCATTCCTCTGAGCCATGTCGATAGCCTCGAATGTCTCAGTGAGGGTACCGATCTGGTTGACCTTGATGAGGATGGAGTTGGCAACACCCTTCTCAAGACCCATCTTGAGGCGCTCGGTGTTGGTGACGAAGAGGTCATCGCCAACGAGCTGGACCCTGTCTCCGATCCTCTCCGTGAGCATCTTCCAGCCTTCCCAGTCATCCTCAGCCATTCCATCCTCGATGGAGATGATAGGATACTTGTTGACCCAGCTCTCCCAGAGCTCGACCATCTGAGCAGAGGAAAGCTGCTCGCCTGTTGTCCACTTGAGAGTGTACTTGCCTGTCTTCTCGTCATAGAGCTCAGAAGTAGCAGGATCAAGAGCGATCATGAAGTCGCCGTCACGGCCTGCTGTGTAGCCAGCCTTCTGGATAGCCTCCATGATGACATCAAGAGCCTCCTCGTTGGACTGGAGGTCTGGAGCGAAGCCACCCTCATCGCCAACGCCTGTGTTATAGCCCTTTGCCTTGAGAACGGACTTGAGAGCGTGGAACACCTCAGCGACCATCCTGACAGCTTCCCTCTCGGAAGATGCGCCGATAGGCATGACCATGAACTCCTGGAAGTCAACCTTGTTATCGGAATGAGCGCCGCCATTGAGGATGTTTGCCATCGGGACAGGAAGCACGTTTGCATGATAAGCGCCAAGATACTTGAAGAGCGGAAGGCCAAGGAAGTCAGCGGCAGCGCGTGCTACGGCCATCGATACGCCGAGGATAGCGTTTGCACCAAGGCGTGCCTTGTTAGGCGTTCCATCAAGCTCGATCATTGCGCGGTCGATAGCAATCTGATCAAGAGCATCCATACCCTCGATTGCCGGTGCGATGATGTCATTGACATTGGCGACAGCCTTGAGGACACCCTTTCCGCCAAAGCGCTTTGCGTCTCCATCGCGGAGCTCTACAGCCTCATGGACGCCTGTTGATGCGCCAGAAGGGACAGCTGCACGGCCCATTGAACCGTCTTCAAGGATAACATCGACCTCAACGGTAGGATTACCGCGGGAATCAAGGATCTCTCTAGCTTCGATAAATTCGATAATGCTCATCAGATATCTCCTATTTCTTCATTCAGTTTAAAGCTATGATTAATATCAGCTGTTTCGTCCTAAAAGTCAAGGAAACGTATACAACCGGCAGAAGGAATAGGGATACACGCATGGAAAAGCACTGCCTGTCGTGCTATCCTCTCCCCTATATGGAAGACAAGGTCCTTCTGATTGCCATACGTGAAAGCGGCGAGAGCGAGCGCAAGGCGTTCCTTCGTGAAGCCGAGATACGCAGCCTTATCTCCACGCTTGGCCTTAATATCGTGTATACAGCCCATATAACGCTGAAGGATATAAGAAGCTCAACCCTTATCGGCAAAGGGCAGGTCGAGGCGATAGCGGAGGCAGTCCGCGCGTTTGAGCCTGATGAGGCGGTGATCGACGCATCCATAACGCCAAGGCAGGAGAAGAATCTCGAGGAGGTGCTTGGGATACCTGTATCGGATAGGGAGGCCGTCATTCTTTCCATCTTCTTCCAGAACGCCAGGTCCAGGGAAGCGAGGCTGCAGATCGAGAAGGCAGAGGCGGAATACCTGAGGCCCCGGCTCGCGAACAGGGAGGCAAGGCTATCCCAGCAAAGAGGAGGCGTCAGAGGAGCGAAGGGCGAAGGAGAGCGGAAGATCGAGCTCGAGCGGCGCATGATCGACACCCGCATCCATCAGCTGGACAGGGAGATAAAGGCCAGCGAGGAAGTAAGAAGGACGCAGAGAAGCTCTCGCGAGCGCTCCGGCATCTTCACATTCGCGCTCGTCGGATACACCAATGCCGGCAAATCAACGATACTCAACGCCCTTACTGGGTCTGACGCCCTTGCGGAGGACAAGCTTTTCGCAACGCTCGATACCACCACGCGCAGCATGAAGCTTCCATCCGGGCAGAAAGTGCTGCTCTCCGATACCGTAGGCTTCATATCCGAGCTTCCGGCAGGACTTGTAAAGGCCTTCTCCTCAACACTCGAGGAAGCGCTTTCCGCTGAGGCCCTCATAATAGTCGCGGACGCATCACACCCTGATGCGCTTGGCTGCCTGCGAGAGACAGAGAGGACGCTTGAGGAGCTTGGCGCGAGGGAGAAGGCGAAGATCCTTGTGATAAACAAGACCGATAGCATCTATGATGATATCTCATACGCGGCTCTCAGATCATCGCCTTACATGATCGTCGAGACAAGCATGAAGGAAGGCAAAGGCATCCAAGAGCTGAAGAAGGCTATGGAAAAGGCAACCGATGAAGCTTTCCAGGACATCGTTATATCCTCCCCGTGTTCTGCATCCCTTATCAGCGGCCTTTACCGTGATGGCACCGTGAAGGAAATCGAATACGGGGATGGAGAGGTCACGATCAAGGCGAGGCTCAGGAATGATCTGATAGCTAAGTACATGGGAAGCGGCATCACTGAACTTGAGTGAACCATTGCCTTCTGCGGCGATGCAAAGAGGGAAATCCGGCGTCCTAATCCCAAAATAAAAATATTTAAAGATTTTATCTCATTTACCTGTATTGAATTAGCTTGAAAACTCCAATTTCCGAGTTGGCAGGAATCGTGACTCAGAGCGTATAGATCATAAAGGAGTCCCGCAAATGGATTATAATATCGATGTGAGAACTATAAGCACCTCATCGTCATTGTTCGAGAGCTACGTGAGGAATGAATGGCTGTATGTGGACAAGA
>CALXLT010000047.1 GCA_944389275.1 uncultured Spirochaetaceae bacterium | reverse complement strand
AACCCGCTTCTCCAACCAGTCCATATTCAGCAAGCTCAACAACCTCAGGGACCTCACGATGGACAAGGAATACGCCACGGCATTCGGCTATACGCAGCAGGAGCTCGAGTCGTACTTCTCGGAGGCCATGGATGGTGAGACGCTCTCCGGTCTCAAGAGGTGGTATGACGGGTACAGGTTCGCGGACGGGTGCGAGAAGGTATACAACCCTATATCGATAAACATGTACTTCAGCACGGGCAACGGCTTCGAGCCGTACTGGGGAGACACGGCGTCAACATCATTGGTCGTGGACCTTGCCAGGCGCACGAGCTTCGCCCTCCTTCCCGGCGACTCGCTTGCCGTGGATCTTGGCACGCTGAAGGGCTTCCTCATTGAAAGCCTGCAGGGTGATGCTGTTCCTGACGATGACTTCGTGCGTGCGTACCTATCGATGGCGGGCTACCTCACCCTTGATCGGATAAACGGGGATACCGCGTACCTCACGATCCCTAACCATGAGGTTGAGCTGCAGATGACCGGAGTGCTCTCGGACATATATATCAGCCGGAGCGAGAGGCGGGGGATATCAGGACGCATCAAGGGAGCATTGGTGGCAGGAGACATGGACGCGCTTGCCTCTGCCTTCGATGAGATAATCCGCATCCCGACCTATGACATGAGGATAGACCTGGAGAGGTTCTACCAGTCGCTCATATACTCCATAGCCTTCTATTCCGACGGTGTTGAGGTGAGGGCCGAGGAGCACACCGCCGAGGGCAGGGCCGACCTCGTGCTGCTCGTCCCGGGGCGCTCTGTCATAGTCGAGCTCAAGAGGGACAGGAGCGCGGAGGCCGCGGTGAGGCAGATAGAGGAGAAGGGATACATGGCGAAGTACCTAGGCAAGGGCGATGAGGTCGTGCTTATGGGAGTGAATATATCCACGAGGGGTAAGAGGCTCAGGCTCTCATGGGCCGAGAAGAGGATACCTTCCCATACTTAAGAAGAACGGGGAGCCCGTAAGCTCCCCTTCTCTTCATTATACAGGCCAGGTCCTTATTATCTCACGCACAAGCGCGGAGAACGTCTTCTTCACCCTCTCTCCTGTCTCCAGCACCTCCTCATGGTTGAGAGGCTGGTCAAGGATACCCGCCGCCATATTCGTCAGGCAACTGATGCCTATCGTGTGCATCTTCATATGCGATGCCGCGATAGCCTCAGGCACGGTGGACATGCCTACGGCATCCGCACCGGCGATGCGGGCGAAGCGTACCTCAGCCGCTGTCTCGAACGCAGGTCCCGTGAAAAGCATATACACGCCCTTGCGTACGGCGATGCCCTTCTTTATAGCGGCCTTCTCCGCGACCGTTATCAGGATCTTGTCATAAGCCTGGGTCATATCGAAGAAGCGAGGGCCGAGCTCATCAGGATTCCTGCCCCTGAGCGGGCTGTCCGCTATGAGCTTTATGTGGTCGGTTATCAGCATGAGATCACCTGGCCTCCAATTCTCATTCACGCACCCCGCGGCGTTTGTCAGGAAGAGATTCTCTATCCCGAGCATCTTCATCGTGCGCACAGGATAGACGACCTGCTCCATCGAGTAGCCTTCATAGTAATGGAAGCGTCCCTGCATGCAGAGCACGGTCTTTCCCTCAAGGCCGCCGATGACGAGGTGTCCCTTGTGCCCGGGAACGGTTGAGACAGGGAAGTGCGGGATATCATGATAATCAATCACCACGGGATCCTCTATAGCATCAGCCATGTCCCCTAGCCCGGAGCCGAGGATCAGCCCTATCTGAGGCTTCCTGCCGCCAAGCTTCGACTCGATATATTCCTTGGATTCCCCAAGCATTTCCATGATTTCCATCTGCGTTTCCTCCTAGAATGGCTCTCCGGAAGCAAGAGGAGCGGCGCTCTTCCTGCTGGAGAAGATCAGCGCGATAAGCGTAGCAAGATATGGGAACATCCCGAGGTACCCTGTAGGGATGGACTGGAACACCGGGAAGACCTTTCCCATGTTCGCGATCGTCATGCAGAGCCCGAAGAAGAATGTCGAGCCAAGTATGCCAAGCGGCTTCCACTGCCCGAATATAAGGGCCGCGATAGCAAGGAAGCCCAGTCCGTTTATGCCGCTTCCCGCATTGTACTCGCCGGCATAGGTCACGAGGATGCAGGCCCCTCCAATACCCGATAGAAGGCCTGAAGCCATAACGCCGATGTATCTCATCTTATGCACGTTGACTCCGGCAGAGGCCACGGCAGACGGATGCTCACCGCAGGCCCTGAGCCTGAGGCCGAACGACGTCTTGTACAACAGGAACCATGACAGGCCCCAGATCAGAAGGCATACCCAGGTCGTCCAGTATGTGCTCGTGAAGAACAGCGGGCCGATGACCGGGATCTTCGAAAGCAATGGTATGTTCTGCCTCACGATGCCCCTGACGATCGTTATGTTGCCGCTTCCCGTTATCGTCTGCGCAAGAAAGAGCGTTACAGCTGTCGAGAGCATGTTGATAGCCGTTCCGGATATAACCTGGTTGGCCTTGAGGTTTATCGCGGCGAAGGCATGGAGAAGCGACAGGAGCAGCGACGCTGCCATGGCGACGATTATGCCGATGATTATCGCCAGGACGAAGCTGAAGCCCGGTATGGCCTGCAGCTTCACGATAGTGGCTGCCGCTGAGAACACCCCGAAGAGCATCAGGCCCTCTATGCAGAGGTTCGTGACTCCGGATCTCTCGGAATAAAGCCCGCCAAGAGCTCCCATGAGGATCGGGATGGTATATGCGATAGCTGATGGTATTATGCTTGTTATTACGCTCCAGAAACCCATTACTTCCCCTCCTTCATCAAAGCCTTGCCTTCCTTGGCATATGCATTGAACTCATCATGGGAGAGAGCCTCAAGGCTCCTCTTATCGCCATGGGCATCCATGGCCGCGCGGCATCTTGCCTCATTTCTCTCGAAGCGGGACTTGAACAGCCCGTTCCAGAAGTTGGCAAGGATGACATTGGTAGCGGTGAAATAGATGATAGTCGCGATGATGGTATCGGCAATCTCCGTGGGGATTCCCGTCGCGGCCAGCGATCCGCGCCCCATCTTCAGGATGCCGAAGAAGATCGCGGAGAAGAATATGCCTATCGGGGAGCAGTTCCCGAGGAGAGCGACAGCTATGCCGTCAAAGCCCTCGTTAGGCATCTTGCCCATCTCCATTATGTTGGAGTAGCCGCAGTAGTACGTGAGGCCGGCAAGGCTTGCCAGCGCTCCCGCGATAGCCATCGAGACCATTATCGAGCGATTGACCTTTATGCCGGCGTACTCAGCGCAGAACTTATTCGCGCCGACAGCCTTGAGGTTGAAGCCAAGCGTTGTCTTCTCAAGCACGAACCATATGACGATGCACATGATGATAGCGAGGAAGAACCCGTAGTTCATCGTCGAGAATCCCGTCAGGTCGGTGATCCAGTCGGCACGCAGCGTATGCGCCGTCTCGATCGGCTTGGACTTCACGGAGATCGTAGGATCCACGATGAAGCGCGGGATGAAATCATAGACGATCCAGTAGGCCGTCCAGTTGAGCATGATCGTAGACACGACCTCATGGACATTGAACTTGGCCTTCAGGAAGCCTGAGATGAACCCCCACACGGCACCGGCTGCCATCGATGCCACGATCACGATAGCAAGATAGATCACGCGAGGCATATCCATCGGAAGGTAGTACGCGAGCATCGAGCCTGTGATGCCGCCCATCAGCATCTGTCCCGATGCCCCGATATTGAAGAGCCCTGTCTTGAACGCGAATGCTACAGAGAGCCCTATAAGTATAAGCTGGGTGGACATTCCCAGCGTATTGCCGACTCGCCTTGTGTTGGAAAGCGCTCCGAAGAGAATCCTCTCGAATCCCGCGAACGGATTCTTCCCGATGCAGAGTATGAAGAGGCATCCTGCCGCTATGCCGAGGAATACGGCGGAAAGCGAGACGATGAGAGGAGATGCCTTCCTTGCCTCCAATGGCTTGCTTATCACTTTACCTTTCATCTTTCACCCTTCCTTATGCCTGCCATCATCAGGCCAACGGCATGCTCATCCGTCTCTGTCGTATCCACGATGTCGATAAGCTCGCCGCCTGATATGACAGCAATCTTATCAGAGAGGTTGAAGATCTCGTCAAGCTCGAAGGAGACGAGGAAGACCGCCTTGCCCCTGTCCCTCTCCTCGACAAGCTGCTTATGGATGAACTCGATAGCTCCGACATCGAGGCCGCGCGTAGGCTGCACCGCGATCAGGAGATCAGGATCAGCTGTTATCTCACGTCCGATGATAGCCTTCTGCTGGTTGCCGCCGGAAAGCTTTCCCGCAAGCGAGTCAGCGCCCTCTCCGGACCTGACATCGAACTTCTCGATTATATTCTCCGAGTATTCACGGATAGCCAGGTAGTCCAGGAGGCCATGCGAGGAGAACGGGCTCTTCGTGAACTCCTTTATCACCATATTCGATGTAAGCGGGGCCGAGAGTATAAGTCCCCTCTTCTGCCTGTCCTCTGGAATATGCCCGAGCCCAAGGTCATTGCGCTCCGCGATGGACATATGCGTTATATCCTTGCCATTGAAGCGTATCGTGCCGGACTCAACCTTCCGCAGTCCCGTTATGGCCTCGATAAGCTCTGATTGTCCGTTACCGTCAACGCCTGCAAGCCCTATTATCTCACCAGCGTGGAGGGTGAGCGAGAAACCCTTCACGCCAAGAACGCCCTTGCTGTTCATGACAGAGAGGTTCTCGATCTCAAGGATCGGATCTCCTGGATGGCATGGGGATTTATCGACCTTGAAGGATACAGGGCGGCCGACCATCGCGGCAGCCATGTCCTCGACGGAAGTCGACGCCACGTCAACGACATCAATAAGCTTTCCGCGCCTTATTACCGTGCAGCGCTTCGCCACCTTCTTTATCTCATCGAGCTTATGCGTGATGAGGATTATGGACTTGCCCTCCGCAGAGAGGTTGCGCATGATCTCCATCAGCTCATCGATCTCCTGAGGAGTGAGGACAGCGGTAGGCTCGTCGAATATAAGGATATCAGCATCGCGATAGAGCATCTTAAGGATCTCCACCCTCTGCTGCATGCCCACGGTGATATCCTCGATGACCATATCAGGCTCGATGGAGAGCCTATAGCGTTCGGATATCTCCTTTATCTTCTTGGAGGCCTTCTTGATGTCATACACGAAGCCTCCTTCCTTTCCCATTATTATGTTCTCGGCAACGGTGAAGTTATGGACAAGCTGGAAGTGCTGGTGGACCATGCCGATGCCTAGGTCGAACGCGTCATTAGGATCCTTGATATGGACTTCCTTGCCCCTGACCTTTATAACGCCCTTGTCTGCGTGGTACAGCCCGAAGAGTATGCTCATGAGAGTGGACTTTCCAGCACCGTTCTCTCCGAGTATTGCGTGGATCTCGCCTTCCTCGACCTGCAGCGTGATATCGTCGTTTGCCACGATTCCGGGGAACTCCTTGCGGATCCCGAGCATTTCAATAACGTAGTTCAATGGATTCTCCCATCTAAGAGGTGCATTTGAATAAGGCCGCCAACTCAGGGCGGCCTATCTGTCTATCCTTAAGCGTTATGGGATAAGGCCATCAGCTGTATCCTGGATGACAATCGTGCCATCAGCGATAAGCTTAGCGACATCCGCGACCTGTGCCTCGATCTCAGGTGTGAGGTTCGGGTTGGATGCAGGGATTCCTGCTCTTCCCTCCGCAACACCGAGGTTGAGATGCACGCCACCCTTGAAGGTGCCGTTTGCCGCCGCGATAGCCTGGTCATATGCGACTCCCGCCACGTCCTTCATCGCGGAAGTGAGGACACAGGACTCGCCATTTCCCATATCTCCTACGGAGTACTGGTCAACGTCAACGCCTACAGCCCATACATCCTGTCCCGCGAGACGGCGGTTCTTGGCCTCGTTGATAACACCAACGCCTGTACCGCCAGCTGCAGCGAAGATAGCCTTCACGCCCTTGTCGTACATAGCCATAGCAAGCTGCTGGCCGCCGGCAAGATCAGCAAACGATCCCTGGTACACGAAGTTGGATGGATCCATGTTCACGGATGTCCCGAGGTTTGCGTTTGCATACGCGACGCCCTGCTGGAAGCCCCAGTTGAACTTCTGGACAGCCGGGATCTCAAGTCCGCCGACGAATCCTACATCGCCGCTCTGGACCTTGAGAGCCGTTGCGACACCAGCCATGAAGCCAGTCTCCTGCTCCTTGAACGTGATTGCGACGGTATTAGGACCGATGCCTGCGGCAAGAGCGTCATCGATGATGACGATCATGAGGTCCGGATACATCTCCTGCGCCTGTACGACAGCCTCTGCAAACAGATAGCCTGGGCAGGCAATGAACCTATAGCCGTTATCATAAAGGTCAGAGATAGCGGTGAGGTAATCCGTCGTTGTCGTTCCGGATGGCCTGAGGTATGTGCACTGGAGCCCGAGCTCCTCTGCAGCCTTCTGGACACCTTCGTATGTTCCCTGGTTGAACGAGCGGTCATCTATAGTTCCGGAGTCCGTAACCATTCCGAGCATGAGCTTTCCATCTGCAGCCCCTGACTCCTTAGAGCCTGAAGCGAATACAGAGAAAGCAAGAGCTATGACAAGCAGGATAGCAATGGTTTTCTTCATGCAAGTCTCCTTAAATGTGTTATACAAGCATTCTACATTTGCCCTATTGCACTGTCAAACAAAGAAATATGATGAGCTTTACCGCAAAATGAGGCCCAAATCCTTACAAATCCATAAAATAGAAAACCTCAGGCAATCTTTGCAGGCTAGACAAAAACAACAAAGTGCAACAAGCCATCCAGCCTCCCTATTCCCCTTTCTCCCACACGAAAAACAATTTTATTTCCGTCAAAGTTGGCAGAAAACACGGCTTACGGCGTATATATATTAGGAGAAGCCATCGGGCTCTCCTAAAGGAGCCAGTATGGCAAGACTAACGAAAAAGCAGGAGAAGAGCGTCATGGACGGCCTCACGCTGATGGATGACGTCTTCTTCACCAAGTGCTTCACGGACAGCACCGAGTGCGCCTCCCTCATGCTCTCCATCCTCCTGGGCCGGAAGGACCTCACCGTGACCGAGGCGAGGACGCAGAAGTGGATAGAGGGCATCGAGAGCCACTCAGCGAAGCTTGACGTGTACGCGAGGGATGCAAGAGGCAACATCTTCAACGTGGAGATACAGAGGGCAAGGAAGGGAGCGAGCAGGAAACGCGCCAGGTTCTACAGCGCGATGATAGATTCCGATGCCCTGAAGAAAGGCACGGAATACAAGGAGCTTCCCGAGTCCTATGTCATCTTCATAACGGAGAGGGATGCCATAGGCAGGGGCAAGGCGGTGTATGAATTCGACAGGTATATGAAGGGCACGTGGGAACCATTCGGGGACGGAACGCATATACTCTTTATAAGCGCAGACCTCGCAGACAGGGACACGGACCTCGGGAGGCTGATGGAGGACCTGAGGTGCCCGGATCCGGAGAGAATGCACTACAGAGAACTCAGAGACAGAGTCGGCTATTTCAAGAACGACAAGGAGGGACGGATAGAGATGTCAGGAGAGTTTGAGAGGATACTTAATAAGGAAATCGAGAAAGCGGTTAAGGAAAACACGAAGAAATGCCTGGAGATGGGCCTGAAGGAAGGTACTGAAATTGGCCACAGGAGGGGGCTAGAAGAAGGACGGAAGGATATGGCCAAGAGCTTGCTAGCTGAAGGCTCTTTCCCGGTTTCGAAGATTGCCCAGTTATCCAAGCTATCAATCATGGAAGTCGAAAGTATCAGGAATAGCATCAAGGGGATGACATATAAATAATCATGTAAATTATCTTCACTACTCTTATAAAGAGAATGATATCAAACCTAACTTTGCTGCTGTAACAACAAGATTAAACAGCAGCAAAGTAGAATAACTTAGACAATTGTTACAGTACCATGTCCGACAATATTATTTGATGCGTCAAGACATATTATGTAAATAAATTGAGGAGATGCTGTGTGAGTCCGAGCGCTTGCCTCAATAGATTCTCCATTGAGACAAGAATGGACTACCCCATAATAACCATCTAATACGTTTCCTATATAGATGTAGGATGACTCACCAATCTCAACAAAATCACCCGTTTCTGGAGATCCTGCAATTCCAGGAAACTCTGAATCAATTGCAGTCAAGGATTCAAATGAATAGACATTATCGGTATTCTCAGCATTCAATGTGAAATAATGTGTTTTATGCACTGGATTTTCATTTTTCTCAGTATATCCAGCCACTTGATATCCTACGACAAATTCAACAGAGTCCGTACTAGCAGGCAATTCGGAAGAAACAGTTATTTTTGCAGAATCAATATCCGCAGAACCTGTGATAGCAGCTACCTCGGCTTTCCTTGTCATACCAGTAAACGAAGAATCAACTTCATCCGTATCCCGGAACGTTTTATTATCCCAAGAAAAATCCCCATTGTCTAAAACGCCGACAACACTTCCAGTCTCTCCATTCTTACAATTAACTATTTTGATCTTGCCGATTTTATCAACATCACTACTATTACCAAATACCCAACCTACCTTACCTCCGAATATATCGGCATCGTTCACACAATTCTCAAGAGTGAGCGTACATTCAGACTCGACTCCAGGCATTGCAAAAGCATGAACAAAAGGCGAAAAGCCCCATTTTGTTCCAGAGTAATCAATTACATTGGCTTTATTGGTACAATTTCTTATTGTAAGATCCGCGGCGATTCTCGTGCCTCCGTCAGATGGCTGATATCCCAAATAGATGATATACGGACCGAAGTTATTCCCGGTAGGTTCAAAATTGCCTGATACATTTACATTATCCAGCAAGACAGTGCCTTCTGTACAGAATGCTATTGATTTCTCATTTTCTCCTGCATCAATATTGAGATTTTTGATTACTGAACCATCCTTCAATGAATAGAAAAGATTTCCGCCAGGAGTGCCTGGCCCTGTAAGGACGATTGTATTCCCTTCACCATCAAGAACTCCATAGAATTCATCCAGCTTCAGATCCGCTGCTATAGATATATCCGATTCAAGTTTGTAATAAAGTTTCTCTGTACTATCAGTCAAAGAGGAAAAATTCTCTTCTGTTATTATTATTGGGTTTGATTCAGATCCAAGCTTCCCGATAAAGACACAACTATCTGAAAGTTTTAATGTTGTCGATTTGCCTTCTGCGGATATTGAGAATGTCTTAGGAAAATTCTTCGGGTCAGTTCCAAGGAAAAGAACCCATTCATCGTCCACAACTGTTTTATCATTGATAGTTACCTCACTGTCTTCCGCAACATCGACAGCAATACAGAGATAATAACCTTCATCTTCATCATCTACACCCCAAAGAGGCGCTTCTGCATAATAGAAAGAGCCTGTTACTGTACCATTTGTGGAAATAGAGACATCACTTTGTAAATCTTCTACAGTAACCCCTGTTCCGAATAACGATGTGATATCAACATCAGTTCCCAATACATCTACCCCGAGATATACAGGATCAGGTACAGGCTTAGTCTCTTCAGGAACATCCACAGTTTCTCCTTCAACCGTTGCTGTGACTTCGGTAGAAGCAGATACGGTAACAGAAACGCTTTCAACTTCATTATTGTTACTTAACACAACAGATACACTACCCACGCTTGCTTTGTTATCTGCAATGGATACAGAGGCCTCTCCTGATG
>CALXLT010000046.1 GCA_944389275.1 uncultured Spirochaetaceae bacterium | reverse complement strand
ACCAAATATGCTACCCGAGGTTTACAAGCCTTGTAAAGCATAAAAGAAAAGGCATCTTAATTACTTATACAGTAACAAGATGCCTTAATGGGCGATGGCAGGATCGAACTGCCGACTTCCACGATGTCAAAATGACAGACCGTATCTTCTGAATCCGATTCCACTTTCTTCTTTATAAGATATGCCTTGAGGTCTTCCACGTCCTCTCCATTCGAGAGCACATCAAGATAGAGCCGTACAGCATCCTGTAAGCTCATTCCACTCTCCTCTAGATTCTTCTTCACGATATCACGCTTCGCTGTATCGTAGCTGACCGATATCCTGCACATAGCATTCTCCCTTACTATAATAGGCGCTTTTTACAGTCAACAAAAAACAGGTTACACGTCATCATGTAAACGCAATGCATAGCATTGTTTCACCACTATCAAAGATTGTTTCTGTCATCCTCGATTCTCTTACGTTCCATTTCAATCTCATGCTGCAATTCTTCGGCCGTCGGCAATTCAAGGCTATATCTTGATGCGAAAATCTGCTTTGCATCATTCAGGACTGAGTATTTGACTATTGCTTCATTCTTCTGAGAACAGAGGATAATACCAATTGTTGGGTTATCATCCGGATTCTTGTATAAGGCATCAAACATCCTGATATAGCTGTCCATTTGCCCAATATCGCCATGAGTGAGCTTGCCGATCTTCAGATCGATGAGCACATGGCATTTGAGAATACTGTGATAGAATACAAGATCAAGATAGAAATCCTCGTCCTCATAACGCATTAGTTTCTGTCTGGCTACAAAGCAGAAACCACGCCCCAATTCAAGAAGAAACTCCTGCAGCTTATCTATGAGAGCCTGTTCAAGATTCGATTCCCGCAGAGCCGGATAATCCTTAAGATCCAGGAACTCCAGAACATAGGGATCCTTTATGAAATCCTCTACTCCTGCCGAGACCATAAGCTTATCAGCTTCAGCCTTCACAGGTTCTTTATCCCTGCTCGCAAGAAGACGCTCATAATACAACGTTGAAATCTGTCTTCCAAGCTGTCGGCATGACCAAGCTCCGGCTACAGCTTCATTCATATACCACTGTCTTGCCTTCTCATTTTCCTCTGTTATCAACAGTCGATAATGAGACCATGTCAATTGCGAACACAGTGTGTTCGTATTTGGGAAAAGAGCATAGAACTTCTTCATCTGCTGAAGAGTCCTGACAGTAAAACCCTTACCAAATTCTTTTGTTAAGCGTCCTGATAACTCTTGCAAAGTATACTTACCATATTCAGCTCGTAAGCTACCGGACTGCTCATGCTCCACAATAATACGTCCAATTTCCCAGTAGGATTTTACCATTGCAAAATTGACTGCGGCATATGCCTGCTGTCTGAAAGCAAGCAATGTTTCCTTGATTTCTGTGTAAAGGTCATCATATGCCGTCAGTTCGTTATCAGTCATTTTCTTCTCCTTTGACCATCAATGCTCATGGCATATTGGATATACCCGATCTATTAATCTCATAATCGCCTTATCAGCTTTGGTCTGTCTTTTTCTCACCTGTATGCTCACCACACTGCCCTCTAGGTTCTTCTTCACGATATCACGCTTCGCTGTATCGTAGCTGACCGATATCCTGCACATATCATTCCCCCTTACTATAATAGGCGCTTTTACGGTCAACAAAAAAGACAGACTACTCAGCTTCTCGAAAAAGCAAAAGGCTAAATCCAAACGCTTTGCCTGCTCTGCCTGGATATCCATCAGGACTTGAACACGACCTGTGAGAAGTTCTCCGGATTTACGTTTCAGGCCCCTCCGATATCTTTTCTTCCCTGCCTTGAATCATTAAGATTTCCATCAATAGGGAGATCAAGACTATGCATGACGAAACACAACGCGTATACGAGCATGTGCTGAAGACCGATCCGGACCAGAAGGAGTTCCAGCAGGCGGTCTACACTTTCCTTCAGTCCATCGACAAGATCATCGATGAGCTTCCGGAGGTCACGTACCACAAGATCCTTGAAAGGATGACGGAGCCAGAGAGGATGATAATGTTCCGCGTTCCATGGATCGATGACAACGGACATGTCCAGATCAACAGAGGATACAGGATAGAGATGTCATCGGCTATCGGGCCATATAAGGGCGGCCTGAGATTCCATCCATCAGTCAATCTCTCGATCATGAAGTTCCTCGCATTCGAGCAGGTATTCAAGAACAGCCTCACCGGGCTTCCAATGGGAGGCGGCAAGGGCGGTTCTGACTTCAATCCGAAGGGCAAGTCCGATGCCGAGGTCATGCGCTTCTGCCAGTCATTCATGACAGAGCTCTGCAGGCATATCGGGCCGGATACCGACGTCCCTGCCGGTGATATCGGAGTCGGCGGACGCGAGATCGGATACCTCTTCGGCCAGTACAAGAGGATCAGGAACGAGTTCACGGGAGTCCTCACCGGAAAGGGCATGGACTTCGGCGGCTCGAACATCAGGCCGGAGGCAACAGGCTACGGACTGGTATATCTTTCCCAGGCAATCCTCAGGGGCAAGGGCAAGGAGCTTGAGGGCAGGACATGCCTTGTATCAGGATCGGGAAATGTCGCGCAGTACACGGTCGAGAAGCTCAACGCGCTCGGCGCGAAGGTCGTCACGCTCTCGGATTCCTCCGGCATGATCTACGACGAGGAGGGAATAACCCCTGAGAAGCTCTCATACGTCATGACGCTCAAGAACGTCAGGAGAGGCAGGATCAAGGAGTATGCGGAGAAGTACAGCGGAGTCACGTACATACCGCGCAACCCAGAGGAGCCGAATCCCGTATGGAACATCAAGGCGGACTACGCTTTCCCATGCGCGACGCAGAACGAGATACTCAAGGCAGATGCCGAGAATCTCGTCAAGAATGGCGTACAGCTCGTAGGCGAAGGCGCCAACATGCCATGCTCCGTTGAGGCTGAGCAGATCCTCATGGGCAATGGCGTCCTCCTTGCTCCCGCGAAGGCTGCGAATGCCGGCGGCGTTGCAGTGTCAGGGCTTGAGATGGCACAGAACTCCGCGCGCATGTCATGGACAAGGGAGAGGGTCGACCAGGAGCTCCAGAACATCATGAACAACATCTACAGGAACATAAGCGAGGCTGCTGAGACATATTCCGAGAAGGACAACTATGTCGATGGAGCTAATATCGCAGGCTTCATGAAGGTATCCCGCGCGATGATTGCACAGGGGTATGTGTGATGCACGGAGAGATCGGATTCGATAGCTCGAAATACGTAGAGGAGCAGACAAGATACATCCTTGAGAGGGTCCAGGCATCGTCTGGACGCCTCTATATCGAGTGCGGAGGCAAGCTGCTGCACGACAAGCACGCCTCCCGCGTCCTTCCCGGCTTTGACGAGAACAACAAGATGAAGGTGTTCCAGTCCCTCAAGGACAAGCTGGATATCATCATATGCATCTATGCGGGAGACATCGAGAGAAGGAAGATCAGGTCGGACTTCGGCATCAGCTA
Organism: uncultured Spirochaetaceae bacterium; assembly: GCA_944389275.1. Taxonomy (GTDB): domain Bacteria; phylum Spirochaetota; class Spirochaetia; order Sphaerochaetales; family Sphaerochaetaceae; genus Ornithospirochaeta. Next base: position 68,433 of record CALXLT010000046.1, on the reverse strand, counting down.
CGACGCGGATGTACTGAGGATGATCGATGACTTCGCAGCCTACGGCATAAAGTGCGACAAGGTCGTCATAACGAGGTATGAGAACCAGGTGGCGGCATCGGTATTCAAGGACAAGCTGGAAAGACGCGGAATAAACGTGTACACGCATCCGCGCACCCCAGGCTACCCCGCGAACATAGATGTCGTGGTATCCGAGAACGGATACGGCAAGAACGAGTATATTCCCGTCAACGCGCCAGTCGTGATCGTGACGGCCCCTGGCCCGGGATCAGGCAAGCTCGCGACATGCCTCTCGCAGATGTACCATGAGGCGAAGATGGGCATGAAGCCAAGCTACTCCAAGCTTGAGACCTTCCCTATCTGGAACCTTCCTCTCGATCACCCGGTGAACGTCGCCTATGAGGCCGCCACCGCTGATATCGGGGACGTGAACCTCATCGATCACTTCCATCTCAACGCATACGGCAAGATCACGGTCAACTACTCGCGCGACCTGGAGGCTTACCCGCTTCTCGCTAGGATACTCGAGAAGATCACGGGAGAGCCGTGCGTCTATAAGTCCCCTACCGACATGGGAGTCAACAGATGCGGCTTCGGCATCATCGATGATGAGATCTGCAGGAAGGCGGGGCGCGATGAGATCATCAGGCGCTACTTCCAGATCAGGACCGACTATGTCTCCGGGCTGGCTGATGAGGAGACGGTGAACCGCATAAGCGCCATCATGGACAAGATGGGGCTGAAGGAGAGCGACAGGGTCGTCGTCGAGCCATCCCGCAAGGCGCTGGAAAAGGCCAGGGCAGAAGGCAAAGGCAAGAACGGCACGGTCTGCGCGGCGGCGATCGAGCTTCCTGACGGAAGGATCGTCACCGGCCATAACTCAGACATGCTCCACGCATGCTCCGCCCTGCTCCTGAACGCGCTTAAGGTGATGACAGGCATTCCGGAGGAGAGGGACCTCATCTCATCGAAGGTCATAAGAAGCATAACCGCCATGAAGAGGGATATCCTCTCCGGGCGCGGGGTGAGCATGAACCTTGACGAAATACTCATAGCGCTTGCGATGAGCGCGTCAGAGACAGAGGACGCGAGGAAGGCCATCGAGGCGCTTCCGCTGCTGAAGAACGCGGAGGTGCACCTTACCCATGTTCCATCCCCGGGAGACAGCTCAGGGCTGCGCAAGCTAGGGCTGCTATACACCTCGGATCCGGAATATCCGGGAAGGAATATATAGGAAAATACCGAAGCCAGCTGTGATAGCTGGCTTTGGCATGAATAAAGGGGCTAAGGAGAGAGCCCCGAGATCTTAATGGAGGTCTTTCCATGGAAGAAAGAGAGAAACTGTCGTCCAGGCTTGGATTCATCCTGCTCTCCGCAGGATGCGCTATAGGGCTCGGCAATGTATGGAGATTCCCGTACATAACAGGGCGCTATGGCGGAGCGGCATTCGTGCTGCTGTATCTTCTGTTCCTGGTATTCATGGGCGTGCCTGTGATGATCATGGAATTCGCGATCGGCAGAGCCGGAAGGAAGAACATCGTGGGCGCGATGAAAAACCTTGAGGGGAAAGGTTCAAGATGGCACTCGGTGGGATATGTCGCGATCGCTGGCAACTACCTTCTGCTCATGTACTACTCGGTCATCACCGGATGGCTCCTGTACTACTTCTTCTCGTTCCTGACAGGCAATCTCAATCCGTCATTCGACACGGCTGCCGTCGGCACATACTTCTCGACGCTGACAGCGGCTCCGGGGCTCCAGGTCGGGCTCACGGGACTTGCGCTGCTGCTTACCGCGGGTGTCGTCATCATCGGGCTGCAGAACGGAGTTGAGAAGATAACGAAGGTCATGATGATGATCCTCTTCATCCTCATGCTCATCCTCGCCATCCACTCCTGCCTGCTGCCGAACGCGGGAGCAGGAATCAGGTTCTACATGCGTCCTGACTTCGGTAACCTCATCCACGAATACGGCTTCTCCGAGTCGGTCTTCGCGGCGATGGGACAGGCATTCTTCACGCTATCGCTGGGAATCGGGGCAATGGCCATATTCGGCTCGTACTTCGACAGGAAGAGATCGCTTGGAGGTGAGTCGATAAGGATCATCTGCCTCGATACGACGATCGCGCTCCTTTCTGGGTTCATCATCTTCCCAGCCTGCTCGGCCTTCGGTGTCGAGGCGGGATCAGGTCCGTCGCTTCTCTTTATATCGCTTCCTAACGTGTTCACGCAGATGAAGGGCGGGAATATCTGGGGAGCGGTGTTCTTCCTCGCGATGATCTTCGCAGCTCTTTCTACCCTGATCGCAGTGTTCGAGAACATATGCGCGTACTGGATGGACATGAAGGGAATGACAAGGAAGAAGGCTGCAGTCATGAACTTCATCCTCATCTTCGTCCTCGCGCTCCCTGCCGTCTTCGGATACAACATCCTCTCGAACGTGCAGCCGCTTGGAGAAGGCACGACGATCCTCGACGGAGAGGACTTCCTCGTATCGAACATCATCCTTCCTCTCGGAAGCCTTGCGTACGTCATATTCTGCACGCATCGCTATGGCTGGGGCTGGGATAAGTTCATAAGCGAGGCAAATGCGGGCGAAGGGCTGAAGGTGCCGAAAGGCCTCAGGTTCTACTGCGCCTGGATACTTCCAGCCATCATCATCGTGATATTCCTCAATGGGATATACGGAGTGCTGGCCTGAATGATGGAGCTGCCGTTAGCCGCGGCAGCTCTTCTTTGCCGAAACGATATCATCGATCCTTATGCGCCGGCCATCATCAAGGACAAGGACGCCAGACTCAGGATCGATGCGCCTGAGCGTTCCTTCAGCTTTCTCATAGCTTCCCCCATCCTTGCGTTCATCAGGGACAAAGCAGACTAATGATATCCCCTTACCCACCGAATCCTTGATTGCATTGTTGATCGAAAGCTTCTCGTCATCGGAAAGATATATCCTGCTGTCGGTATGTCTTCCGGTCTCAGCTATCACATCCTCATAGCCTGTGAGAGCCGCGAACGGAGAGAACTGAGCGGCCCTGGCCGAAAAAGACATCTGCGGATGGCGACGCGAGACATGGCGCGGCATGTCAAGCATATCCTGGTAATCCCTCATGCCCTGTGCCCTCCTATCTGCATATTCCTCTCCCTTCCTGTAGCGCCCTCCTCATAGCTGAGGCCCTTGAGGATGGCGTTCTTGCCATATTTCCTCTTTATCGAGAGGGAGGCCTGCTGAAGCCTATGCTCCCGGGCCTCCTCCGCCTCCCTTTCTTCCGTTCCGGCCTCACCGTCAAAGAGATCCCTGTCATTCCTGGCCGCGCTCTCGCTGATGACTGAGCATGCCGTTATATAGAGCCTGCGGATAGCAAGACGCCTGTCCACGATCCTCAGATATAGGTCCTCAGCAGCCTTCATAAGCGCCTTGGCAGATGATGTATGCCTCTCAAGCCTCAGGCTGCCATGCACTCCTCTTGGTACAGTCCTGCCATAGCGGTCCCTTCTCATCTCCCCCTCATAGCCATCAGCTCCATCCTTGTCGTAGCCGACATCAAGGACGATATGATCTGTCACGAGCGCCTTCTCCACAAGCGAGAGCGCGAGGCTGTCAGCCATCTCCTTAAGAACGAGGAGGGCTTTGCCGAAGCTGTAACCGCACTGCAGGACCTGTCCCGATCCTATGCTGCTTGAATCAGGACGATACTCCTTTATATCCCTCATCGTGCAGGGCTCCCAGCCCCAGGCATGGTCTATCAGAAGCTCGGCATTCACCCCGAGCATCCTGTAAAGAAGCTCCTCGTTATAGTACTCATCATCACGGCCGATTGAGCATCTGGCTATATCGCCCATGGTATAGATGCGCTTCTCCTCAAGACGCTTGGCGATACCGCCCCCGACCCTCCAGAAATCGGTAAGGGGACGATGCGACCAGAGCGCTTTCCGGTATCCCATCTCATCCAGTTCCGCTATCCTCACCCCATTCCGGTCAGCCTTCATATGCTTCGCCATGATATCCATCGCGACCTTGGCGAGATATAGATTCGTGCCAATTCCCGCCGTGGCCGTGATGCCTGTCTCGGAAAGTACGGAGAGTATCATGCGCATCGCAAGCTCGTGGGCGGATACAGAGTACAGAGAAAGGTAATCGGTGGCATCGATGAAGACCTCATCGATCGAATACACGTGGATATCATCAGGAGACACGTAGCGGAGGTATATATCATATATCCTCGCGCTGATCTCCATATAAAGGGCCATGCGGGGCTTCGCGGCTATGAAATCCACGGCAAGGGCAGGATCGGACCTGAGAGCTGCGTCTGAATAGGATTTTCCCTGAAGCCTGTGCCTGGCGCCCCGTGCGGCATTGACCGCCCTGAGCCTCTCCTTCACCTCAAAGAGGCGGCAGCGGCCTCCTATGCCATATGCCTTGAGCGACGGGGATACCGCGAGGCAGATCGTCTTGTCCGTCCTGGACTCATCCGCCACGACGAGATTGGTATCCATCGGATCGAGATCGCGAGCGGCGCATTCCACGGAGGCATAGAACGACTTGAGATCTATGGCGATATATGTCCTGTCATTCATCACAGCCTCCTTCTGTAGCTTATCACGTGACAGATAAAACCACAAGTGAACTATCGCGGACAGCTTTCGCGCAAAAACAGATATTCTTCATCCAATGATTATTGACGGCCTTGCCTTTTGCTGTAATATTCACATTATGAACATCAGGAGCATAGCAGACAGGATAGGCATGGATTACGAGGGTGTGCTTGAGGATTACTGCGGTGATGTCAGAGCCCTCTCGGCAAGGCTTGCAGCGTTCCCATCGGAATGCCAGATGGAGAAGCTGACGAAAGCCGCCTCTGAAGGAAATGGCGATGAGGCCCGGGCCGAGGCGAAGCGGATAAGGAAGCTCGCGGAGAAGATCGGCCTTGGAGACCTTGCCGCAAGATGCCACGCCTACGAGAGCTCCGGAGATCCAGCGGAGCTTTCGGAGATCATGAGGATCTGCTCCGATATAATCCCGGTCATCGGAGGCAACGCATGAGGAAGGCCGCAGCGGCGCTCTTTCTAGCTGTCCTCATCCTGCTCGCATCCTGCAGCTCGACAGCCCATGATGGCAGCGAGGGGAAAAGCATTGAGATAACCCTTACGGAAAACCCATCCACAGGCTACTCATGGATCTGGGGCCAGATGGGGGCTGGGCACATAGAGCTATTAAGCGACACGGTAATACCAGGAGAGGGCATAGGCGCGCCAGGCGAGCACGTATTCACGTTCATAGGCACCAAGCCAGGCCATGTAACCCTCACCTTCTCTTCCCGCCAGATGTGGGAAGGAGGCGATATCGGCGAGACAGAGGCATTCTCCGTGACTGTCTATGATGACATGACGATGTCATACCTCTGATCAGGCCTTCAGCTTACCGATCGGAACTATGCATATACCATCTTCCCTTCGAAAGGAAGGACCAACAGCCGTCAAGATCATCATGAATGACGGGCTGGGCTCATCTCCGCTTCAGCGTATTCAGGGATATGATTCTGAAGAGAATCCTCTGTGAGGTTTCCGGACTCGTGACGACAGCAAATTCAGGGAATCCACGGGGAAATTCCCGCATTTTTCAACTTTTAATTCCCGCATTTTTCAATTTTGCTTCAGAAATGGCATGATCCGCTCCGCGTCTTTATAGCCTTTCCCGTAAAGCTCCATGATGTTCTCATCTGTATGCTTGAGCGTTGTGACGCCGCATGTATCATCGGGAGCGATGACAAGAAGACGTCCCTCCTTCTCATACCTCTCCATGCCCTTTATCTGGCCGTTGTATGTGTACGCGCGGTCAAGAAGGGCCTTGCCTGCTGCGGGATAATGTCTTGAAAGCAGCCTTCCTGTCCATTTGTCAGCATCTGGATCGCGTATGGTATCACGAGGCTTGGTGAGTATCACGACAACCTTGTCAGCACCCATCTCGAAGGCCTTCTCATATGGAATCGGATCAGATATCCCGCCATCGAAGTAATAGCGGCCACTGAACAGTACAGGCTTGCAGGCTATCGGCAGGGCCGCGGTAGCCTCAAGGACAGTCAGGTCCCCTACCTTCACCGCATCCTTTGGAAAATACGCAGGCTTCCCTGTCTGAGCGTCTGTCGCGACGAAAACCATATCGCTCGGGGAAGCAAGATAAGCCGCGGCATCAAAGGGATCCTCCTTGCCTGGAAGCGATAGATCCTCATAGATGTATTTAAGATTCATGAACGTGCCATGATGGAGAAGCGGCCAGAGTCCCATATACTCCTTCCGCTTCGGGTAGATCGTGTAGTATCTCAGGACCCGCCCTCTCTGCCTTGCAAGATATGTGGACATATCCGCGGCGCCCGCGGATACGCCAAGGCAGAGATCGAACGGATATAGGCCGTTGTCCATCAGGTAATCATATATGCCTGCGCCGTAGACGGCCCTCATGCCGCCTCCGACGTCTATGAATGCTGTCTTCATACTGATGATAATCTACTCCTTTGCCCAATGAATGAAAATGTCAGGAAGGATGGATTATAATACTGCAGGTACAGAGGAACTCACTATATGACAGATAATCTATATTCATTCTCATTAGGATCCCTTCCATTCATAGAAGGCGGGAGGAGCCGATCGATATCCGCGGAGAACAGGACCGGAGAGAAAGGGAAAGGAGGCATGGCGGCAGGCCCGCTGGGCCCTTCCAGGAAAGGATCTCCGGCTATTATCGGGATACAGAGCGGGGCCACAGCAACGCTTGTCTCGATAAAAGGCCCTGGGATCATCAGGCATATCTGGATGACAGTATCAGATGAGAAGGATCAAGGATTCTTCATGCTCAGCGATATAGTCCTCAGGATGTACTGGGATGACGAGGAGAATCCCTCTGTTGAGGTTCCGCTGGGTGACTTCTTCCTCAACGGCTTCTCAACATACCAGAGGGTATGCTCGGCGCCAATCACGGTCAATCCGGCAAAAGGCTTCAACTCTTTCTTCCAGATGCCATTCGCGAAAAGCGCAAGGATCACCATAGAGAACCAGCATCCTGGTCCGATCGGGGCTTTCTTCTACCAGATAGACTATACGGAATATGATGAGCTGCCGCCTTCATCGTATTTCCATGCGCAATACAGAAGAGAGCGGCTGACTGAGCCTAAGGTTGATTATACGATCCTTGACGGGGTGGAAGGCAGAGGGCACTTCGTGGGCCTCTACATGGCCCATACCGCGCTGGAACGCTACTGGTATGGTGAAGGAGAGATGAAGTTCTTCATCGATGGGGATAAGGATTACCCCACTATCTGCGGCACGGGGCTTGAGGACTATTTCGGAGGAGCATTCGGCTTCGTGGAAGACCAGAGGAAGGAGACTCCGGCGCACGAGACATTGTACCAGACACCTTATCAGGGCTTCCATTTCTTCTCCGCATCCGAACAGGATTTCAGCTGGAGATTCGAAGGGGCCTGCCCTCCGATGAGAAGCTTCTATCGCTTCCATATCCTCGATCCTATATTCTTCTCCAAGGACCTGAGGATAACCATGCAGCAGATAGGCATGAGCAACGAATGGCACTTCGAGCGGCAGGATGACATCTCAACGGTTGCCTATTGGTACCAAGGAGAGCCCCATGCCCCTTTCCCTGAGCTTCCCGACAGGAAGTACAGGGAACCGAGGTAAGGACAAAGCCTCTTTCAGAGCTCCGAAAGGGATGCGTCGACTATCGCGATAGCCTTGTCTATATCTTCCTCTGTCGCGATAAGAGGCGGCACGAAGCGCAGCACCGTGTAGCCCGCGGAGCATACGAGAAGCCCCTTCTCCATGCACTTGGCTATGACATCGAGGGGAGGGATCTTCAGATCCAGTCCCTGCATGAAGCCCATGCCCCTCGCCTCCACGGCCTTATCAGGATGCTTCTGGACAAGAGCGGAGAGCTTCCCGTGAAGATATTCGCCCTTCCTCGAAACCTCCTCAGAGAGCTTCGGAAGCTTTGAAAGAACGACCTCAGCGAGGGCAGACGCCGCCACGTTGCCGCCGAATGTCGCGGCATGGTCGCCTGGCGTGAATATGCCCGCAGCATTCCCGAAAGCAAGGGCCGCGCCCATCGGCAGCCCTCCTCCAAGAGCCTTCGCAAGCGTGAGGATATCCGGCTGGATGCCATAGTTCTGGAAGCAGAAAGGCTTTCCCGTCCTTCCCATGCCGCACTGGACCTCATCGAAGATCAGCAATGCCCCATAGCTATCGCAGAGCGAGCGCAGGCCCGAGAGGAACTCATGGGTCGCGGGGATTATCCCACCTTCTCCCTGCAATGGCTCGACGATTATGGCAGCGGTGCGCTCATCCATCAACGCCTTCACGGAATCAAGGTTGTTGTATTCGGCATAGACAACGCCCGGGAGCATCGGCGCGAAGCCCTTATGGTACTTCTCCTGGCCGGTTACGGTGATAGCGCCATAAGTGCGGCCATGGAAGGAATGGGCGAACGAGATTATCGTGCTCTTCCCGCTCTCAGAGCCCTTCTTCCTCGCCATCTTCAGCGCGGCCTCATTAGCCTCGGCTCCGCTATTGCAGAAGAAGACCTCCTTCGAGCCAGCGAGCTTATTGAGCGCTGCCGCCGCATGCACAGCATGGCTGTTGTAATAGAGGTTCGATGTATGCAGGACCCCGCTCTCGATCACGGAGAGAAGCGCCTTCTTCTCATCCTCATCGCCATAGCCGAGGGCATTCACGGCTATGCCCGCGACGAAATCCAGATATTCCTTCCCATCCTCATCTGTAAGGACTATCCCCTTCCCGCTCCTGATCGAGATCGGGAACTGGGAGTAGTTGGACATGTAGCTTTCCTTTCCAAGCTTTACTACTTCATCATTTGGCATTGTATCCCTCCGGAGTGACCATCGTTCCTATACCACTTACGGTGAATATCTCAAGGAGCATCGAGTGAGGCAGGCGGCCATCAAGGACGTGCACGGACTTGACTCCCTTCTCCAGCGCATCCAGGCAGCATTCGACTTTAGGTATCATGCCACCCTTTATCGTACCATCGGCTATGAGCGCCTTAGCCTCCGCCGCGTTCATCCGGCCGATTATCGATGAAGGATCATCCTTATCGCGGAGTATTCCCTCGACATCGGTAAGGAATACAAGCTTCTGGGCGTTGAGGGCCCCCGCGATGGCTGATGCCGCGTAGTCCGCGTTTATATTATATGTCTGCGAGAGCGAGTCGACACCGACAGGGCTTATCACAGGGACATAGCCGGAATGGATCAGCGTCTCCACCAGCGCCGTGTCAACCTTCTCTATCTCCCCTACGAAGCCAAGGTCCATGCCGTTAGGATATACCTTCTTCCTAGCCTGAAGCGTGTGCCCGTCCTTGCCGTTTATGCCGCACGCCTCGACGCCTACGGCCTGGAGATTCTCGACAAGGCTCTTGCCTATGGAGCCGGAAAGCACCATCTCTGCCACGGCCGCGGTCTCGCTGTCGGTGACGCGGAGCCCATCCACGAACTCGGTCTTCTTGCCGAGCTTATCGAGAAGGGATGTTATCTCCTTGCCTCCTCCATGCACCACGACAGGCTTGAGCCCTATGTACTTCAGAAGCGCTATATCCTTTATGACCGACTTCTTGAGCTTCTCATCGATCATAGCGGACCCACCGTATTTCACGACGACTATAGATCCCGCGAACTTCCTTATATACGGGATGGCCTCTATTAGGACATCCGCCTTCGCCCTTTCCTTCTCGAACATGCTAGCTCCTGTAATCCCCGTTGATCTTCACATAGTCATATGTGAGATCGCAGCCCCACGCCGTTGCGGATGCCTCTCCCTGATGGCAATCGGCCTCGACCTTCACTTCCTTCTCAAGGAGTATCTTCTTCGCCTTCCCTTCATCAAACGGTATAGGCTCCCCGCCCTTCACGACAGCCATGGAGCCAGATGGAGACGAGAACGAGAGATCGACAAGGGATGGATCGAAATCCGCCCCGGAATAGCCCATAGCGCAAAGTATGCGTCCCCAGTTCGCGTCAGCGCCGAAGAACGCGGCCTTCACGAGCGATGAGGATATGACAGAGCGGGCAAGGATCTTCGCGTCCTTCTTCGTGAGCGCGTTGCTCACGGTCATCTCTATGAAGCGTCCAGCTCCTTCCCCATCCTTCACGATATCCTTCGCGAGCTCTCCGAGGACAAAGCGGAAAGCCTCCTCGAAGTCCTCATAGCCCTCGCACCCCTCCTCGATCATGGCGTTGCCCGCCATGCCGTTGGCAAGCACTATGACGCTGTCATTGGTCGACGTGTCGCCATCGACGGATATCATATTGAAGGTATCCTCGACAGTCGTGCCGAGAAGCTTCTGAAGAAGCGGCTGGGAGATAACAGCGTCGGTCGTTATGTAGGAAAGCATCGTGGCCATGTTGGGATGTATCATCCCCGAGCCCTTCGCCATGCCCGCGACAGTGACCTTCACGCCGCCTATGACCGCCGTCGCGGCAGCTTCCTTCACGAACGTATCCGTCGTGAGGATAGCCTCAGCGGCATCCGATCCATCCGCAGAGAGAGCGGGCACAAGCATATCTATGCCATGCCTGATCGCCGCCATATCGAGGGGAACGCCTATGACTCCCGTCGAGGAGACATAGACCATATCCTTCTCCAGTCCAAGCTTCCCGGCAGCATATGCCGCTGTCTCCTCAGCATCCTCCAGCCCCTTCTCGCCTGTGCAGGCGTTGGCGTTGCCGCTATTGATGACGACAGCCTGGGCCTTGCCTCCCTTGAGGATGTCCATATCCCAGAGGACCGGAGCGGCCTTCACCTTGTTCGTCGTGAATGCCGCGGCGCTTGCCGCCGGCACCGCTGAGACAAGGAGCGCCATGTCCTTCTTCGCCTTCTTCAAGCCGGCATGCACTCCGGCTGCACTGAATCCCTTAGGGGATGTGACCCCGCCTTTGATGACTTCCATAAGAACCTCAGAACGTAGAGGCCGAGGCCACGCTGAGCCCCTCCGCCTCATCGAGGGAGAAGAGGATGTTCATGTTCTGCACAGCCTGTCCTGCCGCTCCCTTCACAAGATTATCGATAGCACCCATAGCGATGATATTGCCTGTCCTATGGTCTATCCTGTATCCGATATCCACGGTATTCGTGCCCTTGACGTAACGCGTCTCGGGAGGTGTATCCACAAGACGGATGAACTTCTCGCCATCATACATCGAGTACGCGGCCGCGACATCCTCATCCGTGACCCCTTCCCTGAGCCTTGCGTAGCAGGTTGCCAGTATTCCCCTGTTCATCGGAATGAGATGGGGAGTGAACTGCACATGGATAGCCGCTCCCGCAGCCTCCGAGAGCTCCTGCTCAATCTCCGGGGTATGGCGATGGTTTGCCACGCCATAGGCCTTCACGGTCTCGTTCACCTCGCAGAAAAGCGATGTGGTCTTCTCGCTCCTTCCGGCTCCCGTAGTCCCAGAAAGGGCGTCTATTATCACGGAACCGGTATCGACAAGGCCGCTTTTGATAAGCGGATAGAGCGTGAGGATCGAGCATGTGGTATAGCACCCGGGATTCGCGACAAGACGCTTTCCCCTGATCTTTTCCCTATGTATCTCTGGAAGCCCGTATACAGCTTCCCCAAGAAGCTTCTCCCCGAAGTGCTCCACATTGTACCATGTCTCATACGTATCCTTATCGTGGAGGCGGAAATCAGCGCCAAGATCTATGATCTTCGCCTTCGAGAGGATATCCTCGGTCACGCTTTTCGAGGCAATGCCCGCGGGAAGAGCGAGGAACACAACATCAGCGACGGAGGCGGCAGCCTCTATGCTGTCCTCGGAGAGAACCATATCCACGGCAGAGCGCATCCCGGGATATATATCGGAGAACTTCTTCCCCGCGTATGAATGGGACGCGAGATACACGATCTCTGTATCAGGATGCCCGGAAAGGAGCCTTACAAGCTCGGCACCGGCGTATCCCGTAGCTCCAAGAACAGCAGCTTTTACCATTTTGCCCTCCACGATATGGCATAATTATACGCATAATAGAAGTTTTGGCTACCTATTATGCATAAATATTGAAAAAATATTGAATATTAATCAAAGCTCAGAGAGGTCATAAGGCGTTGTCTGGTAAACGAAGTAGTTCAGCCAGTTCGAGTACAGCAGGTTGGCGTGGCTTCTCCAGCGCATGAACGGCACGGCCTCCGGATCATCATCGGGGAAGTAGTTCTTCGGAACCGGTGTCGAAAGGCCCTGGGAGATATCCCTTATGTACTCAAGCTTGAGAGTATCCCTATCATACTCGCTGTGTCCGGAGATGAATATCTGGCGCCCGTCCTGCGTCATCGCCGCGTACACGCCGGCCTCTTCAGAGGCTGCGAGGATCTTGAGGCGCTTCTCGGCCATCATATCCTCAGTCGAGCACGTGGTGTACCTCGAGTGAGGGACATAGAAGACATCATCAAAGCCACGGAGCAGCACGGGGTTGCGATAGACCACGCGGTGAGGGAAGACCCCGAAGAGCTTTTCGGGAAGCATCCTCTTCCTTATTCCGAAGTGGTAATAGAGCGCGGCCTGCGCTCCCCAGCAGATATGGAACGTGGAATGGACATGGGTCTTCGTCCATTCCATTATCCTCTGCAGCTCATCCCAGTACTCAACTTCCTCATACTCAAGGCGCTCGACAGGAGCCCCTGTTATGACCATCCCATCGAAGTTCTCGCCCTCGATCTCGCTGAATGGATGGTAGAAGGAAAGCATATGCTCCGCGGAGGTGTTCCTGGACACATGGCTCTCGACCTGCACGAGCGTGAGCTCCACCTGAAGCGGAGTGTTTCCAAGCAATCTCGAAAGCTGTGTCTCCGTCGCGACCTTCGTCGGCATGAGGTTCAGCAGCGCGATGCGAAGCGGCCTCATGTCCTGGGACAGTGCCCTTCTCTCGGTCATCACGAAGATGTTCTCGCTTTCAAGCACCTCCTTCGCGGGAAGCTTATCTGGGATCTTTATAGGCATCTATCGAGTGCCTCCTTGATATCCGCAATGATGTCATCGATATCCTCGATGCCGACAGAGAGCCTCACGAAGCCCGGGTCTATTCCAGCTTCCCTGAGCATCTCGTCGGAAAGCTGCCTATGCGTCGTGGATGCCGGATTGAGGACACAGGTACGGGCATCGGCGACATGGATGACGATCGCCGCCATCTTCAGCGAGTCCATGAACCTCATGGCGCTCTCACGCCCGCCCTTCATCGAGAATGACACGACACCGGAGGAAAGCCCTCCCTCAAGATACTTCATCGTCTTGGCGTGCTCAGGAGAGGACGGAAGGCCCGGATAGCTCACACTTGATATCAGATCGGTCCGCCCGTTCAGGTACTCAGCGACCTTAAGGGCATTGCCGCTATGCTTCCTGATCCTCAGGTCAAGAGTCTCAAGCCCTATGTTCAGGAGGAACGCGGCCATCGGCTGCGGAGTGGATCCAAGGTCCCTCATGAGCTGAGTCCTGGCCTTCGTTATGTACGCGGCGCGTCCGAACTGCCTCGTATAGACAACGCCATGGTATGACTCATCAGGCTCCGTGAGCTCAGGATACCTGCCGCTCTTCTCCCAGTCGAACGTGCCGCCATCGACGATAACCCCGCCGACTACCATCGCGTGGCCATCCATGTACTTGGTCGTGGAATGGACGACTATGTCTGCGCCGAGCGCGATCGGATTGCAGAGTATAGGGGTGGCGAATGTATTGTCTATGACAAGCGGCAGCCCGGCCTTATGCGAAAGGGGCACGAAGCGGTCGAAGTCAAAGATATCAAGGGAGGGGTTCGCGATGGTCTCGCCGAACATGAGACGGGTACGCCCATCGATGCGGGAGAGTATCTCCTCATCGCTCATATCCTCGCTGATGACCCTCGCCTCTATGCCCATCCTCCTCATCGTGACTAAAAATAGATTCGTCGTGCCTCCATAGAGGTTTCCCATCATCAGGAAGTTATCCCCCTGGGACGCGATATTGAGAACCGATATGAGGGACGCGGCCTGGCCGGAAGAGGTCATCATGGCGCCGACCCCGCCCTCCAGCTTCGCGATCTTATCCTCGACAGCAGCCACGGTCGGGTTTGATATCCTCGTGTACATATGGCCATCGGACTCAAGGTCAAACAGCTTCGCAAGCTCCTCGGAGGAGTCATAGCGATACGTCGTGCTCTGATATATAGGGAGGACCCTTGGCCCTCCGTTATGCGCTTGATAGCCACCCTGCACGCAGAGAGTGGCCTTCTTCCAGGTTCTATCTTCCATAAGGGCATTCTATCCCCTTGGAATATCGTTATGGAATATCCTCGACCACCGTTTCAGGAGGATTGATGAGTTCCTCAGGCTCCTTGAAGTACTTCAGGAAAAGCTTCATCGCCGAGGCGTAGTAGTATCCATCGCAGATCCTCTCATCCAGGTTGGCGACGAAATCTATGACCCTCTTCTTCGACGCGTTGCCCTCATCATCCAGCACTATCTCATAGCGCTTCGCGCCGAAGGCGATGAACACGGGGACATTGCCGAAGTTATAGAGATGATGGACTATCGGAGGGATATTCAGCGACGCCATGTTCGTTATGAACAAGGAACCATGGAACGGGGAAGCCTCGACGATGGCATGGGGCATCAGACCAAAGTAATCCAGGCCGCGGAGCACGCCTATCGCGAGCTTCTTGAATATGCCGGGGATATAGCAGATGATCCTAGCGGCCTTATCGCCCTTGCCCTCGCCGCCTTCGCTCACGCGGGCATACGCCTCGCTGAACTTCTCATACACGTCAAGGATAGTGTCGCTCGGGGAGAATCTCATCTTGAGCGTGGTGTCATCGGCATCAAGCTTCATCTTGGTCTTGGCCACTAGATTGACGACGATGCCGTTCCTTGCCCAGATCTTCTGCCCCCTGATGAACCTGTTCACGCCCGGACGCTGGCTGATCGCCCTGATATACGCGGCGATTATGACATGGAGTATCCCGATGGAATCATAGCCCTCGGCCCTGAGCCTTCGGACAAGGTTCTCAGCCCCCGCGACCTCGACGGATGTCTTGATCGAGTTCTGGCTGTCATGGCGGTGCACCATGATATACGGGATGATCATGTTGTATGGAGAAAGCGTCCTTACTCTCCTTCCTTCCTTAACTTTCCTCACATCTAGATGTTACCGTGATATCCCGCAATAATCCACCCTGAAAGCTTTCTCTTACCGATATGCGAGGACAGGCCTTTTGGTATATACAGGGAATATGACGCAGGAAGAACTCGGGACGATGAAGGTACCAAGGCTGCTGATGACGATGGCGCTGCCTCTCATCATAGCCCAGATCGTGAATGGAATGTACAACCTTGTCGACCGCATATTCCTCGGCCATATCGCGGGAAAAGGCGCCGAGATACTCACGGGAGTGGGACTGACATACCCTATCATACTGATAATCTCGGCATTCTCATCGCTTATAGGGAACGGAGGAGCCCCTCGGGCCGCGACATACCTCGGGCAGGGCAACAGGAAGAAAGCCGAGGAGATACTCTCGACAAGCGCAATATCCCTCCTGATCCTCTCATTTGCACTGATGGCCTTCTTCTATGCCATGAAGGAGCCGCTTCTCTATCTCTTCGGGGCATCGGAAAGAACCGCGGTCCATGGCAGCAGGTACCTGATGATATACCTTGCGGGAACGCCGTTCGTCCTCATCACGCTCGGCCTCAATCCCTTCATCTCGATGCAGGGAAAGACGACGATGAGCATGCTCACGGTGATAATCGGCGCCGCAATGAACATAGTCCTCGACCCTATCTTCATCTTCGGCCTTGGCATGGAGGCGGCAGGGGCCGCGCTTGCCACCGTGATATCCCAGGGAGCATCCGCGCTGTATGTAGTCTCTTTCCTCATGGGACGGAGAAGCACGCTGCACCTCTCCTTCTCGCGCTCTGCATTCAAGCCGTTGGCGCTGAGGCCGATCATAACGCTCGGCATGTCACCATTCACCATGAACATCACCGAAGCCGCGATGTCATTCGTATTCACATCAAGGCTCCAGGCGATCTCCGGGGACCTTGCAGTGGGCGCGATGACGATACTCTCCTCTATACTCAACTTCGCGATGATGCCAGTGACCGGCATGAACCAGGCCCTTGTCCCGATAATCAGCTACAACTTCGGGGCGAAGAAGGACAAGAGGGTGCTTGAGGCGTTCAGGATCGCGCTGGTGATAGCTCTCTCATACACCGCGCTCGTGTCCCTTTCCTGCAATATCTTCCCCCGTGCATTCATATCGCTCTTCACATCATCGCCCGAGCTCGTCGACTTCACCGTCCCCATGATGCCTTTCTATATCACGGGCTTCATGATATTCGGCTTCCAGACAGCCAGCCAGAACACGCTTGTCGGACTTGGGCAGGCGGGGCTCTCGCTCTTCTTTGCGTGCTTCAGGAAGGTGATCCTTCTCATCCCGCTCGTATACATCCTCTCCTCCACAGCCCTTGGGGCAAAGGGCGTGTTCCTTGCTGAGTCCCTGGCGGACTCCGTCTCGGCGCTATCCGTATTCATCACATTCATGCTCATGAAGGACAGGATACTGGCGAAAGGCCCTGCAAGATGATGCGGCATGAGCACTTGCCCTTACCGTGAATGGCGTTTACGATAGCTTTATGGCTGATTATAAGCTCACAAGGCGTGACATGAAGATGATCAGGATGTCAAGCAAGCTGCAGGCACGCGATCCTGAGAGCCTCACGGACGACCTTATAGACAATATAAACAAGATGAGCATAACGCGACGCGAAGAGCGCCGCTACCTCTGCCCATCAAAGCATATATCGACATCGACATTCGTTATCCCCGTCTCGGAAGGCGCTGTCACTGGATACTATTTCTCGAATCCCCGCGTCGCGGAGCTCACCGGGCTGACCCCTCTCATCATATTCTGCCATGGCGGCGGATGGGTCTTTGGGAACATGGATTTCTATTCCATATTCCTCCGTCATCTTGCGGAGGTTACGGAATCATCCATTCTCCTTGTCGATTACAGGCTCTCCCCGAAATTCAGGTTCCCGACAGCTGTCGAGGACTGCTATGACGCGCTCTTGTGGGCATATGACGGCGTTAGGTACTGGAAGACCGACCCGGATAGGATATTCATAGCGGGAGACAGCGCGGGAGGAGCGTTGGCCGCGGTCACGGCGATGCTCGCGAGGGACAGGAAGGGTCCGCAGCTTGCTGGCCAGATACTCCTCTACCCCATCACCGACTGCCGCCTGAGGACCAACTCCATGACGCAGTTCAGGGACAGCCCGATGCTCAATGAGAACATGCTCTCGTTCTATGTGAAGAACTATGCGAGGGAGCCGAAGGATATCCTCTCGCCGATGTTCTCGCCTCTTCTGTCCCAGGACCTGTCAAGGCTTCCTCCAGCCCTGATAATATCCGCGGAGCTCGACCCGCTCTCCGATGACGGCAAGCTGTACGCGGACGCGCTGAATCAGGCGGGATCGAAGGCAAATGTGCTGATCTCCCAAGGATCATTCCACGGCTTCATGCCATATAAGCATGGGAAGGGACGGCTGGAAGCGGAATGCGCGATACAGCAGTTCATATCAGGAAGATCGGTGGAGAATGTCCAGCTGTGCACGAAGCGGGAGCTTAAGAAGACATCGAAAGGCCTTGCTCTCTGATAAGGAGAGGATCGGCCAGGGTAGGTGTGCGCTCAGCTAGGTCATCAGGGGGGATTCGCTTAGCATGATCCCTGAGCCGGTCCTCTCGTTACGGGTCCTGAGCACCCCTCAGAATCCACATGAATTACCGCACACCTTGCCTGATTTGTCAATATAAATCACCCAATAAATTCAAAATCCAACACTGTGGCCAAAATATATCCTGCTCATACCTCCTAGCGGCACGGAGGCAGTGATGGTAGAATCATTGAATGGACAGACCACTTTTCGATATATACGACAGCATCCTTATCGATGGGCTCAAGAGCGCGCTCGGCTGCACGGAGCCTATCGCCATAGCATTCGCGGCGGCGACTGCGAGAGCCGCGCTTGGAAGGATGCCGGAACGCCTCTCTGTCGAATGCAGCGGGAATATCGTGAAGAACGTCAAAGGCGTCACGGTCCCGAATTCAGGCGGAATGAAGGGAATAGAGGTAGCGGCCATACTCGGGGCAGTAGGCGGAGATGAGACGAAAGCGCTTGAGGTACTCTCCTCGATAAAGGATGAGGACATCGCAACGACACGGGAGCTGCTGAAGGCGGGGATCTGCTCGGTAACGCTCGCGGAGGGCGTCCCTGGCCTTTATATATCCATAAAGGCGGAAGCCGGGGATGAGAGCGCCGAAGCCACGATCATCGATTGCCACAATGAGATCTGCTCCCTGAAGAAGAACGGCAAGATCATCTCCTCACGCTCAGGCGGACAGGGAGGAAGCGATGAGGATGAGAGGAAGGGATATCTCACCGTCGAGTCGATCCTTGACTACGGCAGGAATGCTGACCTTAAGGCGGTCGAGGCTGTGCTCCGCAACCAGTGGAAGACAAATGAGAGGATCGCGGAGGCAGGGCTGAAGGAGGAGTACGGGGCGACTATCGGGCGTACGCTGCTCAAGCGTTATGACAGCAAGGATGTCAGGATACGCGCACGGGCGAAGGCCGCGGCAGGCTCCGACGCCCGCATGTCAGGCTGCTCGCTTCCCGTCGTCATAAACTCAGGCAGCGGCAACCAGGGCCTTACCGTCTCCCTTCCTGTCATAGAATACGGGCTTGCGCTCTCTAAAAGCGATGAGGAGATACTCCGCGCGCTTGCAGTCTCCAACCTCATAGCCATACATCAGAAGAAATACATAGGACCGCTCTCGGCATACTGCGGCGCTGTCAGCGCGGCCGCAGGGGTTGCAGCGGGCATAGCCTTCATAAGCGGGATGGACGACAAGGTCATAGCGGATTCGATCACGAACACCCTAGCCTCCGTCGGCGGCATAGTCTGCGACGGCGCGAAGCCATCATGCGCAGCAAAGATATCATCGGCGCTAGAGGCTGCTATCCTCGGCTTTGAGCTCGCGGAGGAAAAGAAAGCCTTCGAGAACGGAGAGGGACTTGTCAAGGAGAATGTCGAGAAGACAATAGAGACATTCGGCAAGGTCGGAAAGGAAGGCATGAAGGAGACTGACATAGAGATCCTTCACCTGATGATAGAATGACGGAAAGCCAGAGAAGCTACTGCATGTCACGCATCAAGGGAAAGGACACCTCCATCGAGAGGATCCTCTCCAAGGCTCTCTGGCACAAAGGGCTTCGCTTCAGGAAGAACTCCAAGGCGATCTATGGCCATCCCGACATCTCTATCAGGAAATACAGGATAGCGATCTTCTGCGATGGTGATTTCTGGCACGGCTATGACTGGGAGAACAGGAAAGACAGCATCAAGAGCAACAGGGAGTACTGGATACCGAAGATAGAGAGGAACATGGCGAAGGACGAGGAAGTGAATCATGTGCTCTCCGCAATGGGCTTCACAGTCATACGCGTCTGGGAGCATGAGATACGGAAGGATCTCGATGACACTGTCGCGATGATCCTCCGTGCCGTTGAAGAGAACAAGGCGGCGCTCCCTGCATCAAGGAAAGAAACTTAATGGCAATGTGATTATCTTTCCCTGCTTATGGCTACAGCCCCAAGATAAGCAACGAGACTTCCGACTATTTTATTCTCAAGGAGAATCCGGTTTCCGCAACGATCATATCGATTCATTGATCTTCAGCTCATCATCTGTTCCAAGCGCCAAGATTGTATATCTACATTATTTCCGTGAAATATGTGTGTATACAAATGTGTTGCTGATCGTATCACGATTGTGTATCTTATTCATGGAGGATGATTATGGAATTCTATTCTGCAAGGGAGCTAAGGACAAACACGAAATCAATTTGGGAGAACCTCGCGAAGGACAATGATGTCGTAATTACCAACAACGGAAAGCCATATGCCTTGATGGTGGGGATTCCAGAAGGAAGATTCGATGAGACAATTCGCGCTCTTAGGCAAGCCAAGGCAATAGCTGCTATGGATCGTATGAGGAGCAAGGCGGGCAAGAATGGATTCATGTCAGATGAGGAGATTGACGAAGCAATAAGAGAAGCGAGGAAAGCGTGAACATCGTCCTGGATACGAACGTCCTTGTATCTGCAATGCTCTCACCTGGCCGCAAGGCATACAGCATACTCCAATCTGTCTTCTTTGATGTATTTCAATTGGTCTATGATTCAAGGATCATGGATGAATATGAACGCGTCCTCCATTATGCGAAGTTCGGATTTGATGATGGTGATATAGAGGCGATCTTATCCCCAATAAAGGAGAGCGGGCTTCACATCGTCGCGCATCCAATCAAGGATGTTCCGTTCACTGATGAATCGGACAGGAAGTTCTTCGAGGTCGCAAAGATGGCAGGGGCTGTTCTGGTAACAGGAAACCTGAAGCACTTTCCGGATGACCCGATAATCATGAGCGTATCTGATTTCCACTTGAAGTTTCTTGGCTGAAGGAAATCCCTATAAGCTACAGATTCGCCCCATTCGTTGTCAAAAAAAGAACTCTTCCTGCCCCTGACTCCTCAAAATTAAATAATGAGTCAGAGATTAACGAGAAGAGTTGCCGATCACTAGGATCACCACATTATGATTTTGGAGCTGATGGGACTCGAACCCACCACTTTCAGATTGCGAACCTGACGCTCTACCAGATGAGCTACAGCCCCATACCCGATATATTCAACACACTTTGCATCTCTGTGTCAATGAGGAAAACAAGACATGACCAGACTATTGAAGCAAAAGGACCACCATTCGATGAAGCATTTCACTTCAAACGATTGATAAGCGAATTCTTCACATCGTTTATATCGGAACGAAGAAGATCGCAGGCCTTTTCAAGATCCCTCTCGATAACGGCAGTGACTATCTTCTTATGTTTTCCTTCAAAACTATAATGCCCATCCCAAACATTCTCATAGAAATACTGGAAATAGCTTGAATTCCTGTACAGCAGCTTCGAGAGGACCTCATAGACATACTTATTCCCGCTCAGCGAGCAGAGAGCAAGGTGGAAATTCATATTCGCAGTCCAATGTTCAGCTATAGTCCCCTGCCCCACCGGGTGGAAGTATCCGGAAAGGAAATCCGGCCCCAACGCATTGATCTTCTCATCCGTCAGCCGAGGGAAGCTTCTCCTGAGATTGCAGACTTCAAGATCCGCTCTGAAATCAATGATGTTAATGGCCTCCTCAAGGGAATATGTCACAAGCATATAGCCTGTACGGGGAATGCTTCGGAGATAATTATCCTTGCAAAGCTCGATAAGCGCCTCACGGACAGAGACCCGGCTTACATCATATTTCCTGAGGAGCATGCTCTCCGTGATTATCGTATCGGGGGAATATACCCCTGTTATGATATCCTGAGCGACTTGGTTATACACATATTGCTTCGTTGAAACGGCTCGCTCCACTTTCTGCTCCATAATATTTAACTTACATTTATACAAACAATTCATCAAGAATCGGGCAATATGAATCCTCGCCTTTCCTGAATACTCCTGCCTTACCTAGCTGACCAAAGCCCGTGACAGCTTCCCTGGTACCATCAACTGCGGGATCCGCATACTCAAGGAACCATGACTCAAGCCGTTCCAAAAGCTTTGCCTTAAGACCGGCATACCGGACATCGTCAAATAGGTTGTTGTCCTCATCAGGGTCTTCTGTGAGATCATAAAGCTCATGCGGGCCATATGGATATCTATATACCAGCTTTGCCTGAGCGGTCCTTATCATGCGGGTAGGACCGTATTCGTCAAAGACCACGACATCACGAGCAGGCATTTCACTGCCTTGGAGAACAGGAAGGAATGAATGTCCTGGACGCTTATCCCCATTGCGATCCTCTATGCCTGCTATCTCAAGGATAGTCGGGAACAGATCATAATGGCTGAGCATCGTATGCGATACTCTAGGAGCTATATGCCCCTTCCATGAGATTATCATAGGGACCTTCACGGATGTATCGTACATATTCAAAGGAAACGTGCCATTTCCTTTGCCCCATATGCCATGATGACCCATATTCATCCCATTATCGCTGGAGAATATGACAATGGTATCTTCCTGAAGGCCTTTATCTTCAAGGGAGCTAAGTATCTTCCCTATGCCTTCATCCATCGCGGTTATGGCGGAATAATATCCACGGAGCAATCTCTTCCGCTCCTCACCTTCCCCATATGGCGCGCTCTTTACCTGATGCTTGTTCAAAGGTAGATCCGGTGTAGCAGAGAAGCTGCAGCCATCATATCTGCTATATACATCAACAGGATGCTGATCCTCATCCCAAGGGGAATGGGGAGAAGTGTAATGCACGGAAAGATAGAACGGGGCATCTTCCTGCGAAAGCTCATCAAGGAACCCAAGGGCCTTATCAGTTATGGTATCGGTAACATATTCATCTGAGATGTACAGCCTATCGCCATCAACGATATCCGCACGATAATACCCGCATCCCCCTCTTCCTATCGTGAACCATCGCGAGAATCCATGCTGCTTCTTACGGCTATCACCGAGATGCCATTTGCCGCATAGCGCACATGAATACCCCGCAGCAGCAAGGAGGTCAGAATAGCATTCATGATGCTCTAGGTATCTTATCGCCTCCTTCTCATCCTTGTAATAGACATCACCTGCAAGATCGCCCAGCTTATCACGATCGAGATTGCCGGACCGTAGCCAGTCATGGACACCGTGCACGGAAGGGATGGTGCCGGTCAGTATCGAGGCCCTCGCCGGTGAGCATACGGGGGATACGCAGAAGAAATCATCAAAGCGCATGCCTGATGCTGCGAGCCTGTCAAGGTTATCGGTGATGATATCCCCATTGCCTGCGCACCTCATCGCCCAGGCACCCATATCATCAGCAAGTATCATTATTATGTTCGGCTTTTTCATGCTCACCCCTTGACCGCCCCTGCGAAATTCCCAGACTTCTGGAACAGCTGCATGATAAGGTAAAGAACGATGCTCGGCAGTATGACAATCGTGGTTCCTGCAAGGATCGTCTGCCAAGGCGTCGCCAGGCCATCACTGACAGGGAGCATCGCCACGGATACCATAAGCGTATACTTATCTGTCTTATTCAGGAAAAGAAGTGGCCAGAAATAGTCATTCCATCTAGCGATTACGGTAATGGAAGCCCAAGACGCCAAAGCCGGCGCGATTATAGGGCATACGACCTTATAGAATATGGTGAAATCCCTGCAGCCATCTATCTTCGCTGCATCTATAAGCTCATCAGGAACATCAAGCATATACTGCCTGAGATAGAATATGCCGACTGCTGTGGCTATCCTTGGAATTATCAGCGACCATAGGCTGTTGATCATGCCCATCTTCCTCATTATGACGAACAGCGGGATCGCACCGGCCTCGGCGCTTATCATCATGGTCGCGACAACGAAGCAGAAGAGGACATCCCTGCCTGGGAAGCGGTACTTTGCGAAGGCGAACCCCGCAAGGGCACAGAAGAACAGCGTTGTTATGGTCCCTATGATTGTCGTGAAAAGACTGTTATACAGATTGCTCCATATAGGAACAAGCGTGAACAGATGCTTGAAGTTCTCAAGCGTTGGCTCGTTTATCACCAATGCATTGAACCCGGATACTTTCTCGCCAACTGTCTTTACGGATATTGCGCACATCCACAGCACAGGGAAAAGGCAGACAACGACAACCAGCAGCATGAAGAAATTTATTATCAAGGATTTCGTGATTTCCTGACGTCTGTTTATCATCCTATATCTCTCCTTCCCTGCGCTTCAGGATGAACTGAACGATTGAGATCGCAAGCAATATCACAATGAGCAGCATGCTTAGGCTGGAAGCATATCCAAGCCTGAATATCTTGAATGCATATTCATAGATAAGCTGGAACAGCGATGTATTGGATGAGCCCGGACCTGAGAGCGTATAGGACTCATTGAACATCTTCCATACATCTACGGTGATTGTAAGCATGCAGAAGAAAAGTATATTCTTCAGCAAAGGCAGCGTGATGCGGAAGAACTGCTGGAACTCCGATGCGCCATCAACCGTGGCGGCTTCATAATAATCGGAAGGGATATTCAGAAGCCCTGAATAGATTATCACCGTAAACCAAGGTATTATCCTCCAGTTGAAGAGGATTATTACAGGGATCCTGGCATACTTGCTGCTTGTAAGCCATGGCACGCGATCCATTCCGAAGGTTATCAGCACCTCATTTATCAGGCCTGCGTTCTCATCGAACAGCATTCCGAAGATAAGTCCCATCGCAACAGAGGCGCATACATATGGGAGGAAGGTGGCTGTCTGGAAGAAATGCCTGAACCTGAGCCGAGGGCTCTGAAGGCACAAGGCAATGGCAATCGATACAACAAGTATGATCACGAGGCTGGAAACCCAATAAATCGTGGTGTTCACGAGGGCATCTGTAACCATATAGTCATTGGCAAGAAGCTTATAGTTATCGATACCGCAGAATTGCGGGTCCCCGAGTCCTTTCCAGTTCGTAAAGCTGATATACCCTGTCCAGATTATAGGAATAAGCTGGAACACGAAGAACAGCAGGAAGAACGGAAGGATGAACAGATAAGGGGCCCTGTATTTCCTCAATTGCTTAATCATACGCATCTAAATGCCTCCCATAGAAACCGGGCTGCATCCAGCAAGCCTTCAGGCAGCCCGGCAATCGATTAATCAAGGAAGGACAGCTGTTCCAATCCTCAGCTTGAGTTCCTTATCCATATTGGCTATAGCCTGCTGTATCGTCTGCTCGCCGGCTATATACTTCTCCAGCTCAGCGCTTATGATTGTATCAGCCTCAGCATCAGATGCCGTGACCATCATGTTCTTCGCTGCATTCGCAAGGCCGTCAGACTCAGCCTTCCTGAAGGACTGTCCGCCATAGAAATCCGAAGGCTCCTGCCAGAATGGATCCTTGAGCATCTCAATCGACACAGGGTTGTTGTATGGACCATTGATCTCCTCCATTTCCATTACCCAGGCATTCCTGTCCTCGGTATTGGTATTGAAGTCATACCAGATGTCCTGGATAAGACCGGTATAGATATTCGGGTTCTTGTCGACTATGCAGTAGAACGTCGATACAGGAGCGCCACCAACCCCGACTTCCTCAAAGACAGGAGCATTCATGATACGCCAGTCACCTGCTGTAGCGGTAAGGTTCTTCCTCATGAACTCATCCCAGAATGCACCGATGTAGAATGTCGCTATGATACCATCATCAGTAGCCTCATAGATCGGCTGGGACATCATCGTCGTCTTATAGAGAAGGCCTTCGCTATAAAGCTTGTCGAAGTATTCAAGCGCGAGCTTCGTGCCCGGATCAGAGCCTATCACTACATTTCCTTCCTCATCCCAGATGCGTGCATTAGCCTGTGGCATGAGGCCTCTTCTGCCCCAGTATCTCCATGTATAGCTGCCTGGGTCGACATATGAGAGATAGACAGTGCCATTGCTTCTTTCCTTCAGAAGGCGTCCTGCTTCAAGATATCCGTCGAACGTGGACATCATAGCCGGATCGATATCGTACTTCTCGAAGATCTCTGCATTATAGAAAAGCAGCTGAGGGCGTACGGCATCAGGAAGTCCCCATACCCTGCCATCTATGATTGCATCAGAAGCTGATCCTTCGATGAACTCATCAGAGATGGAATTCCAATAATCCGTTACATCGACAAGCAGTCCTGATGATGCAAGATCTATGATTCCGACAGTGTCCAGCATTATGAACTCAGGCATTGACTCATAATCACCGGCCAAGGCATACATAGCGATCTTCTGCTGGCCATCAGCCATCGAGGACATGTTATCCGCAACGACATTGACCTCAGGAGCTACATCACGATGCTCCTCCACATAATTCTGGTAATACGACTGCCTATAGCCTGGCTGTCCCGTTCCCCAGAAAACAATATCTCCGGCTGGGTATGTGCCATCCGCAGTAGCCTTCTCTGACCCTCCACTTGCCATCAAAGGTACCAGCATAATAGAAATCAGAAGAATGGATAGTACTCTCTTCATATTCTATTCCTCCTTTTTTATTCCAACATCTCAACGAGATGATTTATCCAGCATGACCTTCAATATCTCCACGTCTGTTTCCTTCATGCCATCCCGGGCGATCTCCGCAACTCCATCGATGGTCTTCTCGATATCAGCCTTGACGATGCCTTCATCGGGATGGAAGGAATCACCGCATGAAGCCATCAGAAAACCCAGATAAGCGCTCTCCACCGCAATCGAGATCTTCGCCGCACAGGATGGCTTGGCTCCATCGCAGATGATTCCGGAAGCTATAGCCAATGTATTGGATATAGCAGCCTTTATCTTCTCGTTATCCCTGGTATCAAGCCATGTTATCGCCGCACTCACACCTGACGCAGCATTGACAGCCCCGCAGAATGCGGAAAGACGCCCTATCTTCCTCTTCTCATAAATCGCAACCAAGTTGCTTATCGCCAAGGCCCTTATCAAAAGCTCTTCGGAGTATCCACGGTCCTCCGCGAAGACCTTAACCGGCATGCTGACGGTGATTCCCTGATTGCCGCTTCCGCTGTTTATCACCACGGGGGATACGCAGCCACTCATCCTCGCATCAGATCCGGAGGCTGCATAGGCCTTCATCCTCGAAAGCAGGCTCTTTTCCTCTGACTTGAGTATCAGCTTGCCGATGCCAGCTCCCCATGAGGATTCCAGGCCAGATGAGCAGATGCGGGAATTGAGCTCTAACTGTGACTTCAGGATCGGTATAATCGTCTCAAGAGAAACCGTCTCGCTATAGCCTATGATTTCATCAATGCTCATCTGGGGGATATCGGATAAAACGCATTCAGCAGAATCCTTGCTGCGATTGGCAGAATAGACAACATGTCCATTGCGTTCTTTCCTTACGATATTCATATGCGTATCAGCAAGTTCCACGCGTGCCTGCTCCACGCCAGCAAACATCGTTATGATGAAATGCAATGGGGAATCAGTGTCCAGCAACCGAACTTCTATAGGATACTCTTCACGATATCTCCGCACGCAATCCAGAAGCCTGGCGTCCATTGCGGAAAGGATCTCCAGTCCTTTGCTGCTATCTCCTATCACGATTCCAGAGGCAATTGCAGCTTCTATTCCTTTCATGCCACCGGTGTTGGGAATCGTCACACCCATGACATTCTTTATTATGTTCCCGCTGCATTCTGCAATGGTCTTCTCAGGAACAGAGCCAAGAAGCATCCTGCATTCAGCTGCTGCATATGCCAATGATATCGGTTCGGTGCAGCCCATTGCTGGAATCAGCTCTTGCCTAAGTATTTCGGTATAGGAAGAATACTCCATGCATGCTCCTGCTTTATTTCCTTGCCTCATCTATGGCAACGACAAGCCGATGGATATCCTGCTCGGTCGCAAGCGTGCAATCAGCACCGAGAATGAACTTATCCCTACCGGACCAATCAATCACGCGGCGGACTTCAGCCCTGATCTCCTCATCAGTTCCATCCACGATAACGCCTGTGCGGTTTGCCAGCCCTCCCATTATGGCCTTTCCTGCAAACATCTTCTTTCCATCATCCAAAGAGAACGGCGCCTCATATACGCCCCAGTTGACCACATCGCAGAAATCAGCATAAGACGCATACCGAGCCATATTCAGGTGATCCTTGCAGATATGGAGGAATACCTTTCCCCCAGCTTCTCTGATCGCTGACAGGATCTGCTTATCGCATGGTTCGATATACTCGGCGAACTCCTCATCGGTGAAATACCTTGTCTCACCGCCCAATGCAGCGAAATACACTCCATCCACGCCTGCCTTGATATATGCCTGAGCCAGCTCGCTCATGCCATCAGCTATGCGATGATAAGCATCAACGACAACCTGTGTAGCTGAACGGATAGCGGCAGTCTGGAACTTCCTGGCCTCCTCAGGGGAGAAGCCTGCCTTCCTAAGAGGATGGACAGCGGAAGCGACAACCCCGTGCAGAGTGCCTATGGAGAAAGGATTATCATCACACCGGTTCAGGATCTCCTTCGAGAACTCAATCTGCTCACGCATGAAATCATCCTTCATGGATATCGCGGGAATCTGCTTATATGAACTGCTATCCGTAAAAGGACCGCAATATGGAACAAGGTTCTCGTTCATGATCTTCAGGATGTCCATATCGGTCGCCTTATGGAATCTGATATGGGATTCTATCCCCTTCTCGCCTGTTGCCTCCTCTGGAGGGAAATGCAGCGAAAAGCATGAAGGCACATAGCCTGTAAGCTCTCCGGTTATAGTCTTCAGGACCTGTTCTCTCTTATCCATATCAGATCTCCTCCTTCATGTCCTGCGCAGCTTCGATAGCAGCACGCAGCCTTCCCATATCCTGTTCGGTTGCAAGCGTACAATCAGCTCCAAGGATGAAGCCGGTTCTGCCAAAGCCATTGATCACCGAACGCACCTCTTCCCGTATCTCCTCAGCACTGCCATCGACAAGAACTCCGGATCTATTGCGCAGCCCACCCATTATGGTGCAGCCAGGAAACAGCTTCCTTCCTTCTTCCAAAGAGAATGGGACTTCATATACACCCCAGTTGACCACATCGGAAAGAGACGCATAATCCCGATACCGCTGCATGTTCAGGCCATCCTTGCAGATATGCAGGAAACAATACATTCCTGCTTCCTTTATCGCCTTCATGATCTTCAGGTCGAATGGCTTTATCCATTTATCGAATTCCTCATCGGAGAACCATCTTGGCTCACCGCCTAAGGCGGCATAATAAATGGCATCTATTCCAGCTTCCTTATATCCTTCTACAAGGCCGCATAGCCCATCAGCTATCCGATTGAACGCAGATAACGTTGTGCCTTCGGCTTCCCTCAGGGAAAGCAGCTGGAGATCCCTTGCCTTCTCATAATCTATCCCGCTTCTTTCTATCGGATGGAGTGCAGACGCGCAGATCCCATGCAGGGTACCAAGGGTGAAATACTCATCATCCAGGCCATCAAGTATCCTTTTCGTGAAGTCAATCTGATCCACTATGAAATCAGCATCCCTGCCAAATGCCCTGACATCTGCATACGCCTCAGGGAAAGAGCTTCCCATCCCAGGGGATGGAACAAGGTTCTCGTTCATGATCTTCGCGATATCCGCACCAGTGTCACGGAAGAAATCAAGATGAGCCCTCACCCCAGCTTCACCACTGTTCTTCTCCTTGGGAAAATGCAGCGAAAAACAGCTAGGTACGAAATCGACAGGTTCCTTCCTGATTGCTCTCAGCACCCTATCCCTTTTGGTCATTGCAGCCTTCTCCTTCTGATATTATCAGTACTAATATCAGTATTCATATCAGAAAAGAGATTTGTCAACAAAATTTTACAGTAAAAGGAGTTAGGTATAGCTTACCTCTTATACTAAGTATGTTAATTGATTACTATCTCGGATTTTAAATGCAGGAAAACATGAATGCTGCAGGTTTGTGCATCACAAGACCGCATAGCCAGCCTGACATGCTTCCTCTACAGATAGAAGCGGGCCTGCCTTTTCAGACAGGCCCAAGGAAAGGAGGTGTGATTACTGTATTGTCACCACTACAGTCTTCGATATCTCGCTCATGCCATCGCTGAGATGGAAGACAGCAGGATAATCACCAGCCTCTGCATCTGCAGGGATGTTCCATGTGTATACGCCATCCGCAAACGAGGCACCCTCTGGAAGAGACAGGGCGGTAAGCTCTACAGGATATACCGTACCTGTCGCGTCAGCTGGGTTGTAGTAGCCGATCTCGATCTCAACCGTGTCTCCGGCAGAAGCCTTGACGTCCTTGATAGGAGCGAAGAATGGCCTCCAGACCGTCCTCGGTATCTCCCTTCCCTCTTCGAGGTAGGAAGCCACGAAAGCCTCATCGGCGATCGGATCGGTAGGATAGCTGTAAAGCGTATCGGCAGGAGTTCCCGGCTCCGGGGCATTGACTGTCACGGAGGAGATGCTGTGGTTATCAGCGATCTCGTAATCGGTTACCGCTGTCGAGATATACGGCTCATTAGGAACGAACTCATAGCCGGTCCTTCTCTTGAAGTTCTGCTCGACAAGCACGACATCCGTTACGGACTTGTCGCTCATGAACTCAGATTCCGCATCGATCGTGACATCGCTTACGTCGTCCAGGACCACCGCCGGGCGGGTCTCCGTGTAGCTGTAGCCGAGCTTCACGTTCTTGAGCGTGAGGCCATCGACATG
Source organism: uncultured Spirochaetaceae bacterium (assembly GCA_944389275.1). Lineage (GTDB taxonomy): Bacteria > Spirochaetota > Spirochaetia > Sphaerochaetales > Sphaerochaetaceae > Ornithospirochaeta. The sequence goes on along the minus strand of CALXLT010000046.1, from coordinate 38,091 downwards.
GCGGGCATAGAGGCCATAGGCCGGAAGTATGCCATAGTGAGCAGGCTCTGGATAATCGCGGACAAGCTCTGGCACGTTGTATGGGCTCTCGATCCATCCGCCGTTCTCAGCATCCCACTGCATCCTTGGCAGCAGTCCTGCCTGGGCCGCGAGCCAGCCGAACTGCTGTGAGTATACAGGTGAATGATCCTCTGTGAAATTCCATGTGCTCCTGATCTGGCGCTGCTCTGCAGCATCCTCGAGCGTGAGGCCACCGCGGTATGTCACATCGATATTCTCGAACATGACATTCTGCACCTTGCTGGAAACAAGGCCCGCGACCTCGATCGGATAGCGAGGATTGACATCAACAGCCTTGAGGTTGCCGATGTAGATATCCTCGACAACAGCGAATCCGCCGCCAAGAGCGTTGCCGTATCCATAGAGCTCCTGGTCAGTGAGCTGGTTGCCCCAATCGACCATATACTCATTCCTGGATGCATCCCACTTGTATCCATAGTTCTTTCCGGTGTCAGGATCGGTGTAGATGTTCGTCCAGTTGATATAGATAGGATCGGACGCGACAGGCCTCTTGAACTCGCTGCCGTCAGCGATCGTGACATACTCATAGTTCGTTGCCGGAGCGTAGCGCATGGCTGGGAACGTGTGGTACTTGCCAGGGATGTTCGGAAGGACATACTCGGAGTTATCCTTGCGGATGCTGTTCTCAGGATATACCTCTTCGCTTGTCGAATGGCCGGTAACAGGATACCTGCCCCTGTCTCCGATCTGGATATATACAGGCGAATCGACGACATCGGTCATGAAGAGATCGGTCGCGATGATATTCGTGAGGCTTGAGCAGTCTACGCACTCAAGGTTGAGGCCTTCGCTATGGGAGAAGAGGACATTGGCGATCGTGACCCTGTCAAAGCCGCATGTCGCCTCTGTTCCGAGCTTGAGCCTTCCGTTCGTGCCCCTGATGTCATCAGCCGCGGACTCGAGCCTGTTCTCGGAGAATGTGGCCTCAAGAACGGAGCCAGCATCGTAGCCGCTGATAACGCAGTTGTGGATAAGGATGTTCTGTGTGATATCAAGCCTGCCGGAACCGAATGATGCCTTGAGGCAGATAGCGTCATCAAGAGGAGCATTGACCCAGCAGTTGCGTACCGTGACATTGCTTGTTCCGTCGATATCCATGCCATCGCGGTTGGTATCGATGACCATGTTCTCGAAGAGGACGTTGCTGCATCCTGTCGCGATGATTGCGAAGTGCCCGGCCTCCCTCATGTCGAATCCGCTGAAAACGATATTCTTGGAATCGAGGAGAGCGATGCCCTTGGAAGCGTTGTTCCAAATCGGCTGCTCATAGAGGAAGAAGTGCCAGCCCTGGTCATCAAGGCTATCGATATCATCAGGATTGTACCAGTTGCCGACATATCCTGGCTCTGTCCTGAGCTCCGGATTGGCCGGGTCACGCCTTGATACAGTGAAGTATGAATAACCTCTCTTATCGACATAGCTGCCGGAGATCATGCCGTCGCCATAGATCATGACGTTCTCGACTTCCTTGCCGTACACCATGCTGTTGCGGAGGTATGAGTGGCCATGGTCCTGAAGGCCGAAGTAGATGTTGACCTCTGGCTCGAGGTAGTTGCCTCCATCGATGCCCGGCCGCGCTCCTACGATGATAGCCTCATCGCTGAGGTAGATATTGACGTTGCTCTGCAGGACGATCGTGTACATTTTGTAGATGCCATCAGGAACGATGACAGTGCCGCCGCCTGCCGCGCTCATGTCCTCGATGGCCTTGTTGATGGCCTCGGTGTTCTTCACAGCGTCGGCATCATAGCCTGCGACAGCCCCGTATGCCGTGATATCAACGCTGTTCTCCTCCTTGAGAAGAGCGTCCTTCGTCACAGAGGCGCCTGTCGCGACATTGATTCCCTTATAGACCTTCTCTCCGATGATCGATGGAAGGGATGTGAATGTCGGGATGTTGTTGAACTCAGCAGCCGTCTCCGGATGCTGTACGCCATCGCGAGGTACGTAATCGAATACACCAGCACCCTCCGGACGAGGTTCAGTCGCTGGATTGTATGCCGGATCCCCAGAAGCCGCAGCGTTAAGAGCGAATGCCGCAGCGAAAAGCAGAATAACTAGCAGTTTCCCTTTTTTCATGAGACTCTCCTGCTTCAAATCTTAGATTCCAGCGATGATAACCTCAAGTTTCGCGATGCCGATCCCAAGCACAGAGATAATGCAAAATTTAAGAATGATGTCCAAATATTGCACATATTTGCATAAACTCGTATTACATGAATGATTCAAGCATTAATTAGTTATGTATACTATATAACTATTGTAGAACAATATCAACCAGTTGCAGATAGTGGATCAGATCTGCGGAAGGATAAGAGGAAGCGCCTTAAGATCAGCCGGAAGCCACTCAAGAAGCCCTATCTCATCCTTCGAAAGCCACTTCAGGGCCTCATGCTCGGTGATGGTCAGGCTGCCTGAGACAATATGGGCAAGATAGCAGTCCATGATGAGATAAAAGCCACTGTACTGATGCTCTACAGTGCAGAGCAGCCGGTCTATGGAGATCTCAGCCTGAAGCTCCTCCCTTATCTCGCGCACAGCGGCAGCCTCCCCGCTCTCCCCTTCTTCCCTCTTGCCTCCGGGAAATTCCCAGAAGCCCTTGTATTCACCATAGCCGCGTTCTGCCGCGAGGATCCTATCCCCATCCTTGATGACAGCGGCGCTTACCCTTATCGTCCTCATGCGAGCATGATAGCAAAAAGGAGAGGAACGATATACAATCACAGCGCCATGAAGAGAAGCAGGAATTACGATCTGGGGAATGACGGGCTTTGGTTTCTGACGCTGCACCTCGCACTGCCAACGGCACTGGCGCAGGCCGTGAATGTCCTCTACGCGATAGTGGACAGGATGTTCATAGGGCATATCGCGGGATATGGCGACATAGCCCTGGCCGGAGTCGGGATAGCAGCCCCGATCACGACGCTCATATCCTCATTCGCCGTCCTCATAGGGATGGGAGGAGCCCCTATCATGGCGATGAGGGAAGGACATGGGGAACATGAGAAGGCCGAGCGCATACTCTCGACATCGTTCTACCTGATCCTGCTGTTCTCTGCCCTGCTTACGCCTGTCTTCCTCATCTTCCGCGACCCGATACTCATGGCCTTCGGGGCCTCTGAGGCAACGATCCCATATGCAAGCGAATACCTTGGTTGGTACGTGCTAGGAACGCCATTCGCGCTTCTCGCGTCAGGCCTGAACAGCTTCGTCATAAACCAGGGAGAGAGCAAGAAAGGCATGGTCTCCGTCCTCATCGGAGCCGCGCTGAACATCATCCTTGATCCTGTATTCATATTCGTTCTGGGCATGGGCGTGAAGGGAGCCGCGATCGCCACGGTGATATCGCAGCTGGCGTCGGCCCTTGTCGTGATATCCGTGCTGCTATCTGACAAGACGAGGATAAGGCTGCGCTTTCATAGCTTTGACAGGGGCATAGTGCTGAAGATCATCACATTCGGACTCTCACCGTTCATAATAATCGGAACTGACAGCGCCCTTATGATAGTCCTTAACTCAGTGCTCCAGCGCTATGGCGGCCCGGGACGGGGAGATATCCTGATAACCTGCTCGACCATAATACAGAGCTACCACCTGCTGGTGATGAATCCGCTGGGAGGCATAACGGCAGGATGCCAGGGCCTCGTGAGCTTCAACTACGGGGCGGGCAGCTCGGAAAGGGTAAAGGGAAGCATACGCAGGGTACAGATCATAGCAACGGCGTACACCGTGCTGATGTTCGCACTGACACTCGTCGGCTCACGGCTATTCGCCTCGTTCTTCTCGCCTGATGAAGCGATACAGCGCCTTGCCGCAAGGTATATGATCATTTTCGAGTGCATGATCATCCCGCTGTCTTTCCAGTACACCAATGTGGATATGATGACAGCGCTTGGGCAGGTGAGGTTCTCCCTTCCGCTCTCGCTGGAAAGGAAGGTCGTGTTCTTCCTCTCCACGCTTATCCTCCCTGCCCTGCTGCAGGCAGACGCCGCGTTCTTCGCGGAGCCCATCTGCGACCTCATAGCAGGCATCCTCTCCTCCTTCATCATGTGGAAGGAACTGCCAAGGATACTCAGGAGGAGGGAGCAGGGCGGATTCAGGATCTAGAGCTCTACCGTCTTGCCGCCCTCGTCCGCGCTCTTGTAGATCGCCTCAATCAGGGCGACAGCCTTCATCGCCTCACGGCCTGTTATGAAAGGCTCACGGCCTTCGTTGAGCGCATCAACGACGTCCTGCAGTTCCGCTATGTGGCCATCAGCGGCGATTCCCATCGGATCGGAGGCTCCGCCGCCAGAGCTTGTCTTGCTTGAAAAGCGCTTCCTTATCTCCTCATCCTCCGGGCGCTCATCCCTGAACTGCCATGCCTTTATGCTCTCCTCCTCGAGGATCGCGGAGCCATCGGTGCCGCAGATCTCAACGCGCTTCAGGAACCCAGGATATGACGCTGACGTGCCCTCGATGATGCCGATTGCGCCGTTTCTGAACCTCAGCACGGCGGCAGCCGTATCCTCCACATCGATCCCGGAATGCCCGAGAAGGGCCGTGCGCGCGGAAACATCCGCGACATCTCCCCCAAACCATTCCATAAGGTCTATGGCGTGTATGCCCTGATTCATCAGTATGCCGCCGCCGACCTTATCCTTGATCCCCCTCCAGGGGACGGAATCGAAGTAGTCCTGGGTACGGAGCCACTTGAACTGGGCATCCAGGAGAGTAAGACGTCCGAAACGTCCCTCGTCTATCGCCTTCTTTATCACTTTGGATGCCTCGAAGAAACGGGACTGGAATATGCCGGCAAGCATCACCCCGCTCCCCTCTGCCTTCCTTATCATCTCCAAGCAGCGCTCAGCGTTTATCTCCAGAGGCTTCTCGATCACCACGGCCTTCTTCTTGCGCTCTATTGCGGAGAGGGCCTCCTCAAGATGGGAGCTTGGAGGGGTCGCGATCATCACGATATCTATATCATCATCGGCCATGAAGCTCTCAAGGTCATGGTAGCTTCTTATATTCCCATGATCTGCTGCAAACGCATCGCACTTCGATGGCGTATGGCTATGGCAAGCGACAAGATGTGCTCCCTTAACGCTTTCAGCGGCTATAGCATGGAATGCCGCGATAGCGCCTGTACCGATTATACCTACTCCATATTCCTTTCCCATATTCTCCTCCTTTGCCATTCTGCGCCGTTCATCTCCATCTGCCTAGGGGGTAAGCTCCTCCAATGAGAGCGTGCAGAGCGAATAAGGCGTAAACACAAGCTCCACGCTATTAGACGAAGAAGCTATTTCTTCTCTGTTCTCCTCAAGTATGTTCGTGCGCATTATCCTGTAGCTCCTGCTGAAAAGGACCGTGGCCCTGGTCCTCTTCCCCTGATTCTCATAAAGGCGGACGATGATGCTCTTCCCGTCCTCGCTTCGCTTTATGCAGGATATCGCGATATTCTCCGGCACGCGTATGAACGATCTCTCCCCTGATAGCCCTTCCGCGATATAAACGGAGGCGGAGGCAGCTTCAGCCTCACGCTCTACCCCACCTGTGCGCCAATCGCCGGGATGAGGGAAGAACGAATAAGAGAAGCCGTGGACGCCATGGTCCGCAGAGACCGCGGGATATGTCCCTGACTTGAGAAGAGAGAGCGTCATCAGCCCGTCATGCACGCCATAGCCATACTTGGCGTCGGCAAGGATCGCCGTCCCATACCCCGCTTCTGATATATCCGCAAAACGCTGGGCCTGGACCTCAAAGCGAGCCCTGTCCCAGGATGTGTTGCGATGGATCGACCTGGACTGGGCCCCGAACTGCGTGCCATACCAGGCTCTGTCAGCAAAGATGGATGTAGGGAACTCCGCCTTCACAAGCGCGTGGTCATCATTCCAGTCGATCACGGCATTGAAGTCTATGCGCCTTGTATGGGCATAGAACGCGATCTCCTCCTCGATCCTTGACCTCGAATATGTCCAGGAAGCCTTGATGACAGCACGCACAGGGCCATTCTCGACAATCGAGGCACTCTCAAAGGTCCAGACGTATCCCTTCTGGTCATAGTATTCCTCAAGGTTCCAGTTATCATAATCCAAAGGCCTATCCTCATATGAGACAAGCCTATTAAGCGACTTGCCACCCTCTGCTATCTCCCTTTCCTCGGCCTTATCGTAGAGGGATGAGATGAAGCCATCTGCAAGCTCCACGCGATAGAACGGTGTCTCGAACGCTGAAAGAGTGCCGGTTATGACAGGATCATCGCGCTTGATCGGGCATTCATAGGCCTTCCAGCCCATTGGTGGCAATGATGGGAGAAGATATGCATAGCGGCCATCATATGTCCTCTGCATAAGCGGGAAAGACGGGCAGCTTCTATCAGAGACAAGCACAGCATCGATTGTGTATGACGAGGTGCTTACCGCGGCTGCCTTCTTTCCCTCTCCGCCCAATGAAGAGAGCGCCCTTCCTATTATGCGGGAACACTCGTCCATTGCCTTGCCATACTCATCGGAGGCTATCCTATACACCTCATCGATCGCGGAACCTGGGAGGATATCATGGAACTGGTTGAGAAGGATCGTCTTCCATATCCTGTCCAGCTCCGCCTTCGGATACCCGATGCCGGAAAGGAGGGAAAGGAACTCAGCGTCATGCGCGGCACGCTCTGCGGCCCTATTCTGCTTCTTCTCCTCCGCAATCGACGTGAATACCCCTCTGTGATACTCAAGATAAAGCTCGCCAGTCCATACGGGAAGCCTCTTCCTGTCCAGCCTTCCCTCCATGGCATGGAAGAAGCTACGGACAGTGCATGGCCTTACAGCGGGAATCGATGCGGGACGCTGCATGAGCCTCCTGGTATTCTCAAGCATCTGCGGCGTGGGGCCGCCACCTCCATCTCCATAGCCATAGCACGTGAGGACATCGGATGACACGTCCTTATCCTGGAACCTCTTCCATGTCCCTGCTATCTGGGAGGCATTCTGCATGCCGTTGTATGTGACATTGAATGACGAGGAACCATATTCCTGGGTGGATATGAAATGAGCAAGTACCTCACTGCCGTCTATGCCACGCCATATGAACGTGTCATAGGGGAACTTATCGGTATCGCTCCAGCCGATCTTCGTCGACACGAAATACTTTATGCCGGCATCCTTCATGATCATCGGGAGAGATGGCGGGAAGCCGAATGAATCAGGAAGCCACAGCACCTCAGACTTGCCAGTACCTAGCTCGCCCTGGAAGAACTTCTGTCCATATATTACCTGGCGCACGAGGGACTCGCCCGATGTCATGTTGCAGTCAGGCTCAAGCCACATGGCACCCTCCGCCTCCCAGCGTCCTTCCGCTATTCTTTCCTTTATCCTGCAAAATAATCCCGGTGCCGAATCCTTTATGAACTGATAAAGCTGCGGCTGCGTGAGCATGAACGTGAAGTCAGGATACCTGTCCATCAGGTTCAAGGCTGTAAGCGCGCTCCTCACGGCCTTTTCCCTCGTCTGCCTCACAGGCCACTTCCACGCGACATCGATATGTGTGCTTCCGACAGCCCAGACAGTGACATCGGAAGAAGGCCTATTTTCAAGATATTCCCATATTACGGCAGACCCAGCCGAGGCTGTATCATGCAGCGCCTCGTGGGATCTCGTATCAAGGACGTTGATCGCGTCCTCCAGGACTTTGAACGCCTTGATCCTCTCCTTGTCATCCTCATCGAGAAGCACAGCCGCCTCATACACATTCAGGAAATCAAAATAAAGATCCTTCACGCCCTCATCCAGGACGACCCGGTCAAGGCGGAACAGGCAGGAGGCATCTGCCTTGTTCGAATACGCGTAGAAAGATAGGCGCCTTTCCTTCCCATCGCTCCCAATCAGGGCATACTGATGGTTCATGTCAAAGGTCGCGCTAAGCGAGCCATCTATGTACATGAGGATCTGGGGATTATCCGTATTCCATATGTTGGTATCACCGGTGGAGAGGAAGACTCCTGTCTTCTTCCCTTCGATACAGGGAACAACAGCGTCAAACCAATAATGGGAATCGGGAGCGCCCCATCTTCCGTTCCTATCGAAAGGACGCCATCCCTCATCGCCTGTCACAACGCGTTCGGATAGCGAATAGGACGCATCCTTTATCCTTATGCCATCAACCGGCTCCCTTAGTTCGAATATCTCTGATTCAAGATATCTTATGAAAGCAAGTATCCTGTTCTTCCTATCTACCATAGCTGGGATGATAGCATAAAAGGGCTCCCTTAACCTTCTGCCAAAGCTGCCCTATCTCGAAAGAAACTGAGGATCAAGCAGGAAATCGTAGATGCTTACGGTCAGGATGCCGTAGTCATCATAAAATGGCTGCACGATATCCTTCGTGATTATCATCTTCCGGAAAGAGTCATCGATCTTCCTGAATGGCCTTATCTCCTGATCTCGCTTTGCCTCATCCGGAAGCGAATACGCTGACTGGATGTAATATCTGGAAGAGCCGAGATTGCAGACAAAATCAACCTCAAGCTGCTTGCGCCGCACATTGCCATCCTGATCCCTCTCAACAACCGGCACCACTCCAACATCAACGCTGTAGCCACGCATACGAAGTTCGTTATAGATCACATTCTCCATCGAATGGGTCTCCTCGAACTGCCGGAAATTGATCCGGGCATTGCGCAGTCCGAGATCAGAGAAATAATACTTTCTCGGTGTCTCGATATAGGCCTTTCCCTTGATGTCATATCTATCTGCCGGCTCTATGAGGAAGGAGTCCTCGAGATAGTCGATGTATTTCCTGATCGTATTGGAAGTGATCCTGGACCTCTTCACGCTCCTGAAGGTATTCATCAGCTTCTCCGGATTGGTCAGGGAGCCGATCGAGGAGGAAAGGATATTAAGCAGATCCTCCAGCTCCCCGATATTCTTCACCTTGCCGCGCTTCGTGATATCCCGGATATAAATCTCGGAAAAGAGATTCTGCAGCGCAGCCGCCTTATCATCCCCTCCTTCACGGAGGACAACCATGGGTATGCCCCCATAAAGCATATATTCCGAGAGCCCCATATACTTGTCGCCATCATAGACAGTCATGAACTCCGCGAAGCTCAGAGGATACATATGGACCTCGTCCCCTCGGCCGGCGAACTCAGTAGCGATATCCTTGGACAGCAGCCTTGCATTGCTTCCTGTCACATATACATCCATGTTCCTTTTCCGGAGATACCCGTTCAGAACGGCCTCGAAGCAATCAAGCATCTGGATCTCATCAAGCAGCAGATAATACATCCCGCCATCTGCCACCTTGGAATGGATATACGCCATGAACTTCTCCGGATCGACCCCGCGTTTCTCCTTCTCAATCTGAATAAGGCTCTCCCCGATCAGAAGAAGATCATCCGCAGAGTCAAACGCGAAGCGGATGATATGATCGGCATCCACCCCGCTTTCCAGGAGGTGATCATAGAAGATATTGTTAAGCAGATAGGATTTGCCGCACCTCCGGATACCGGTGATCACCTTGATCAATCCATTATGCTTCCTCTTTATAAGCTTATTCAGATAGAAATCCCTGCGTATCTCCATAAAGGCACCTCTGCAATAGATTTTTGCAACATGTTGCACTTTTCATTTATACAATACCCTGAAGCATGACTGAAAACAATATAAATCTCTCAACCAATAAAGGATTTCTGCAACATGTTGCATTTTTCCTTTGTAGATTGTTTCCTGGAAATTAACTTTTGTTCCCTTGGGCTGATAAGAAAAACCTAGGCCTATTATTTATTCTCTGGTTTCTTCCGTGTCAGGGAATGTCATACTTATGCAATAGAATTCAATCATCCAAAGGAGAAAAGGATGAGGCTTGGACAATACTATGGAGCTGGCATGATACCCTACACGAAGGATCCCCACGGGGAGATTCATGTTCTTCTGGAAAAGAGAGCCGATGACCATACATGGGCTATTCCAGGAGGTGCTCTCGATGATGGCGAAGACTATCTAGAAGCAGCAATAAGAGAAACTCTCGAGGAGACGGGGATCCATATAAGCTCTGCCTGGTACCTCACCAGCTGCCAGCTGCCTTATTTCTCATATTGGGTATATGCATCAAAGCTTGGAAGTCAGGAAACGCCTGTCAGGAACTATGAATCCGAGGAGATAGCCTGGTTCTGCATCAGCAATCTTCCTGACGGGATGAATTTCATGACAAAGGCTGAACTCAGGAGCTTCCTGAGGAAGGAGAAAACATGTGGAGTGAAGAACTGAGGAAAATGACAATCGAGCATTTCGGGGATTTCGGGGCGGCAATGCTCAAGTCATGTTCGGGAAACAACCAATTTGCAATAGGCTTTGACAGAAATCTCTATATCTCTGACAGGGCATTATCCCTCATTCCTGATACCGAAAAAGAAAAACGGTATTTCATTTTCGCAATAGATAAATACATGCGGCCTGTTTCATTCATCAAAGCGTATGACCTCATCGAAGAGCTGGTTGAGGACGGTTGGGCCTTAGACTGAGGAATCAATATGAACAGAGAAATCAGCGATTATTACAGAACGGTTCTTTTGAAAAGGAATCTGTCTGAAAAAGAAACACGGGAAGCCATATACGCTGCAATCAGGAATGGGGATACCGAGCTGATCAAAGCATGCAAAGGAAGGCTCTCCACTGATGAACATGAATGGGATGCGAACGAAGGTGAGATATACCCTGTCGATTTCGCACTCAAGGAAATGGCTCATATCTCAACGATCGAAGCCCTGATCGACATAGGCTTCTCTCTTCCAGACAGGCCGGCTATCACACCATTTTCCGGCACATCTGAAGAGATTGCCGCACTGCTGATGAAAGCAAGGAAACTAGACAGGAAAGAAGCTGTCAGGGAGCATATATTCAGCACTACAGCCTATCTTGATGTATTCTCAAAAGGATATTCATATTACCGGATCCCGTTCAAGCTGAATCCTCGGGATATATTCGAACCGGGCTTCTATGGTTATCTCAATGCATGGCTGATGGATTTCACGGCATTCTGCGAAGAGGAGAATGAGCAAAATGATGATGATCCTTTTTATAATCTGGGAACTATCATCAGGGTATGCGCAGAAGAGGAAGAACTGCTGGACGCTCTTAAGGTCTTTATAGATAAAGGCATAGCAAGCCAGCATGATATCGGCTGGCTGATGAGCCATGCCATATGGAATGACAATGAGAAAGCCTTCGACCTCCTTCTTTCAATTGCAAGCCAGGATAATATTGCAGAAATCAATATGTACCCAAGGAAAGACATGAATCTTCTCAAGCGGCTTTTCAGCATGAACGTTCTTCTTCCCGGTACAGATGAGGGCTTTGAAGCCTTGAACCATCTTCTTGCATGTAGAGATGATGACGAAGGCTGGGATGAAGATATCCTCAAGGCTGTGATGCATCCTTCCTATACGAAAAGAAAGAGCTGCTGGGGTGATGGAGATGAAGGTTTCCTTCCATGCACGATGGCAACAGTAAGGAACTTTCCTGTCCAGTATTATCCGATCCTTGCGCCCACTCCGGATGATCTTAATGCGAGGGATAAGCATGGAAGAACCATGCTCTATTACTATGCAGGCAGATATCCTTACTGTGTCGAGGATATGCTGAATGCAGGTGCCGATCCATATGATGTCGATGGAGACGGGAACACAGTGCTCCACATCATGATTGCCGAAGGCACATACGATGTCACCATAAACGACGTCAAGGAAGCGATTAAGTTTCTGCCTGAAGACATCATTTATAAAAAGAACAAAGCAGGAAAGACTCCATTCGATCTTTTCCTGGAACCATGAACACAAATCCTGTACAGGAAAACAACAAACAGCAATCCAAATTATACAAAAGGAGAAAACCTATGGGATTCATTCATCTACATAACCACACAGACTATTCGCTTATGGATAGCATAGCTTCGATTCCCCAATACATCAAAAAGGCGTGGCAATGCGGTATGTCCTCTCTTGCAATCACAGACCATGGAAACATGTCCGGTGCAATAAGCTTCTATGAGGCCTGCCGTCGTGCTGGCATCAATCCGATCATAGGCACTGAGTTCAATATTGCAGCAAAAGATAGACATAAGAAAAACAATAACAACTACCATCTTGTACTGCTTGCGATGAATGATACAGGCTACCATAATCTGATGAAGCTGAACTCGATTGCGTACACGGAAAGTTTTCATAAAGAACCAAGAATCGACAAGGAAACGCTTTCCAGGTTTTCGAGCGATCTTATCTGTCTCTCAGCATGCATTGAGGGAGAAATCCCTCAACTGCTTTTATCAAATGACTATGAAAAAGCAAAGGACTCTGCACTCTGGTATAAGAATCTCTTTGGGGACAGATACTACCTTGAACTGCAGGATCATGGCTTGAAGGAAGAGAAAAAAGCAAATCAGCTTCTTACTCAGCTTTCACATGAACTTGATATACCTTTGGTATGCACAAACGACATTCACTACATTGAGAAGAGGGACTGGAATGCTCATGATACTTTTCTATGCATCAAAACAAAGTCGAAGAAAGCTGATACGAACAGACGTAGGTACAAGAAGGGGCAGTACTACTTCAGAACCCCAGAAGAAATGGCCAAGCTTTTCAGCTGGTGTCCAGAGGCTGTCGAGAACACAGAGAAGATTGCTAAGCGCTGCAAACTTGAGATAAAGTTTCCTGGCCCGGTTTTTCCAGAACTTACAATCCCATATGAATTCAAGGATAAGGCTGAATACCTCACGTATCTCGCCAATGAAGGCCTGAAAAAACGCTATCCGGTTATTAGCGAAGAAATTCAGCAGAGACTGGACTATGAACTTTGCATCATCATACAGAGAGGATATGTGGATTACTTTCTAGTAGTCTGGGATTACGTTAATTGGGCTAAAACACATAACATCCTGGTAGGCCCAGGAAGAGGAAGTTCCGCTGGATCTCTTGTTTCCTACTCTCTGGCAATCACAGACGTAGATCCATTCAAGTATGATCTGTCTTTCGAGAGATTCATCAATCCAGAATGTATTTCACTATTGCAGCCGGATATCGATGTGGACTTCTGTATCGAGGGGCGGAATAAAGTCATCAGCTATGTGACAGAAAAATACGGAAAAGACAAAGTAGCGGACATAGTCGCATTAAAAAGACTGAATCTTAAAACTGCAATAACAGAAATTGCCAAAGTTCTTGGTATTAAACATCATGAAGTAAAAAGAATCTGTTCGTACATTCCTGATGTTCCGGGCCTAGTGAGTCAAAAAGAATTCGAGTATGAACCAAAACTCAAAGAGTTCAAGAACAAGAACAGAATATTCAAGGAGCTGTTTGATACAGCACGCCGCCTGGAAGGCCTGAAGTGGCGCTTATCACTTCATGGTGCTGGATTGGTTATAGGCCGAGAGAACCTCGATAGCTACGTTCCTCTATTCACAGATCCTGAAACAGGAAAGATAGCCACGCAATACGATATGCTGCAGATTGAGAAATGCGGCCTTGTAAAGATGGACTTCCTAGAACTCAAGGCGCTCTCCCTGATCAAACGTGCTGAAGAGCTTGTGAAGATAAAGAATCCTGATTTCGATATCAACAAGATAGATGATCAGGACAAGAAGACTTTTGAAATGCTCGACAAAGGTGATTCAAAAAGTGTTTTCTTCCAGTTTGAATCCGAGGAGATATCCGATGTTCTCAGAAGATTGCAACCACAGACAATTGAAGAGCTTGTAGCCTTGAACGCTCTCTATAGGCCCGGCCCGATGCAGTTCATCGACCAGTACATCGACTCCAAGCTCGGCAAGAGGGAGATAGAGTACCCCGACCCGTGCCTGAAGGACGTGCTGGAGGAGACATACGGGGTCATCGTCTACCAGGAGCAGGTCATGAAGGTCGCCCAGATAATCGCGGGATACACGCTCGGACAGGCGGATATCCTCCGCAGGATAATGGGCAAGAAGAAGAAGGAGGCGCTCGCGGCCGAGCTCGTGAAGTTCAAGGCTGGGGCCGTGAAGAACGGCTTCACGGAGGAGCACGCCGAGGAGATATTCCACATCCTCGAGCCTTTCGCGGGCTATGGCGTCAACAAGTCTCACGCTGTCGCTTATTCTATAATTACCTACCAGACTGCATTCCTGAAGGCGAACTATCCCGATGAGTTCTACGCAGCAATGCGGGAAGTTGATAAGATTGACTGCGAGATAAATACAATGCTCTAATCCTAGATGAATCTAAACTGATACAAACTTGGCAAAGGATGAGGCAGAGAAATCACTCTCTCTCATCCTTCCTTATTAGAAGCACATTTCTTCCCCCGATGCGGAACCCAGCCATGGCTCCGTTGTCATCATCGATGTGGAATCTGTATTTCTTTTCCTCATCAACAGTGACTGTGAGAATTTCAGGAGGCGCAAGAAGAAGCCTGTTCCTTTCTGGTATTACCTTGAGGGTCGTTATGCCATCTATATTCTTAGGAAGAAGATATGTGGATGTAATGGCTATCAGAGATAAGCCATATCTCATTGCTGCTTTCTTCAGGGCATCATAATGATCAGCATATCCTTTACCTATTGACTCAGCATCAAGATACGGCAGATCGGGAACATGAGCGAGGATTATGGTCCTGTATCCTTTCTCCGCAAGGATTTCAAGTTCATCTTCCAGCTCACAGAATCTCTTGGCCCTTATCCGTTTCGATAGGATTGATCTCGATGATAACATTTCCATTACAGTCTCATCTGACTCATATTCATCACAAAGAGAACAAAACAACATCCTGTTCTGGAAAACATAAGTAAGCTTACTGCAGGAAAGCATTGCAAATGGAGTGTAATCCAGGATAGCAGGGCGCAGCATATCAAAGAGGAAGAAATAGGCATAATTGATGCTATTCATGCAAACGACATCGCCAGGAGATAGCCTATCCAGCACAGGTGACGAGATATCAATGACACCCTCATTTATACCCTTCCAGATATCAAGATCTTCCGGGTATGTATAATCAATAAGATCGCAAGCTTCTTTCCAACGGAGCGAGAATTGGTCAATCATAAAGCAGATCTCCTTAAATCGGCTTACATTCTGGCATTCATATATGTCATATGCTGGCAGAGCTCAGGAAAGAGAAGCAAGGATACGGCTTAGGATAGCTTCTCCGTCACTACTCAATTTGCTTTCATAAAGCCTATCCGCAAGGATATCAATTGGAGTCTTTCCTTCTGCATTCCTCATGGTTATAAGCTCTTTTGGAAGGTATCCCATGTCATACACAATATCATCAAGGGTAATCTGCCAATCTCCTCCAAGCAGTATATGGAGTACATTATTCCCTTTCTCATCAATACAGAAGGGTATTGCTCCCATGCTCGTAAGAACTCCAAGGCATTCCGGATAATCGCCCTTAGCAAGATAATACAGGGCAGTCCTTCCTTTGCTATCTCTTGCATTAAGCTCTTCAGGAGAAGTGACAAGGACAGGATAGAGCCATGGCTCAAAATCCTTGTTAAGGATTGCATCCATCAGAAGCGTTCCTCCTGATTCACACCTTCGGCTCCCATAGGAAGGATGCATTATGGCTCTGAGTATCTCTTCCTCTTCCTCGCCAACCTTTTTTCTGAAAATATAATGTCTGAAGGCTTCATATGCCTTATCTGTCCCTGGAGTAAGGATATTCAGCTCGAGAAGCTGATTGAGAAGCTCCATGCTTGTTCTTGGATAAACCTGTATATCCTGTAGATTCTCCTCATCGGCTAGCTCAAGGAGAATGCGGAAAGCCTCCTCATTATCCCCTTCCAAGGCATCGTTCATATACCATCCAATCATGCTCCTATCAAAGAATCTTGTATTGATAAGCGTCTTGAAGGCTCCTATCAGCTCAGGATGACTTGCGATGGCTCCGACAGATATGCCTATGTGCTTCATATCAAGCTCGTACTCTTCTTCCTCTAAGAGGACAGCAAGCTCTGAAAGCCAGTTATCGAGATATAAGAAGAAGCATGGCTCATACTCATCATCGGGATTGATACGGAAAGGTACTCTGTGACAGGAGTATCCCATAGACATTACACCGATATAGTAGTTGACCTTGAAAAGGAGTGATGATATCGCCTCTTTCCTGTCGATTTTCTCATCTCTCATGAGAAGACTGATCATTTCCTCGGGAGTGCCATTGAAGGGGAGAAGATCTGGATAGTATGGAAGCTTATATCCGCTCTCGACAAGGATCCTGATAATCTCAGAAGAGGCCATCTCCCTGATTGCGAAATATGTGGGATATCCATCCTCACCCCAGTATCCTTCACTATTCGGAAGCTTCCCCATGCAGGCTTCAAGGAGCTTGGCGTTGCTGCTTCGTATTGAGGCATAGACCGCTTCCTTGAGTTCCCTTTTCGAGAGTTTTCTTGTTTTCATCTGCTCAAGATAACAATCAGCAATCGCATTATTCATTTTATCCGATTCTCCTATGAAACAGCATTAGATTACCGTCCTTAACGCTCCCGGCAGCCGTAATACTCCGAACTCTTTTCCTAATACCTTTGCACCTCAGCTTCTATGAATCACTGATATTGTGTTATTTCCTCGAACGACACCGTATTGGTATTCATCCCTAACTCGAATGAGCCCGTCTCACCAGTCCTGTTCTTTTCAATGATGATCTTGACAGCCTGTATAACTGGATTGCCTTCTCCATCCCTTAAATCATCCTGCTTCTCCCATTTGGAACGTGCGGTCTTTCTGTGGATGAATAGAGCCGTATCAGCATCCTGTACTACACAAGACATATCGCGAAGATTCGATACTGAAGGATCACGATGAAGATGATCCCTTGGAAGCTGTAATGAACATATGATCGGTACAGAGAGCTCATCTGCAAGCTGTTTAAGGGCGCTGGATACTACTGCTATCTTCTCGCATCGGGGGATGTTTATGTCAAGCCCGGTATCGATAAGGCCTATGTGATCTATTAATATACAATGTACTTCCGGCCGTATCCCTCTTGCTTTTTCCTTCAATTCATCCAGCTTGATAGCAGGTGTATCAATGATATAAATAGGCTGTGAATACAGTTTATTAGCTGCATCCACAATCCGGACCATGCTATCCTCATCAATCAAATCAAAATCACATATCGAACGTAGACTGATTCTTGTGTAGCTAGCAATAAGACGCTTTGTTATATCCTGTTTTGACATCTCTAGGGAAAAGAACGCGACACGCTTGCCTTCTGAAAGCATATTGCGGATCAATGTAACGATAAAGGAAGTCTTTCCGACCCCGGGTCGGGCTCCTATAACCATATACTCATTACGATGGAATCCGCCATTTATAAATCTATCGAAGGAAGGGACACCTGAGGATATTGCGTCATTCTCAGAAATTCCTTCCAAGTGCCTGATCATACAGTCCACATAATTGCAAACATCATTTGATATCAGATATTCACTGAATTCATCCTCATCGGTCTGCTCTTCAGTATTCTCGATATTCCTTTGCCTGCCATAATCTTCGTTATCTTCGATTCTATCCAAAACATTTTCTCCTGAATGAAAGGATCATGCTTAAGGATATGGCTGAAGTATGACAGATCCTGTCCTGTAATGTTTATTTATACAATCCGCACATGGCCTGCAGCTCTGCCTTGATCTTATCCTGCAGCCAAAGTGGCTTCAAGACCTTCACGGAGGAAGTCTGGGACAGTATCCAGTTGATAAGCTCATGCTTTCCATATGTCGTCACCCTGAACAGGGCAGAACCATCTTCCTGATCCTCAATGGTCACGGAATCTGGCCAGATACGTTCCTTCACGTACTGCACCTGCTCAGGAGCTATCCATACCTCTGCTTCTATCTTCTCCTTCCCGATGAACGGCCCAAAAGGATCGGTAAGGAGCAGATGCGGATCGAAATCAGGCCTTACTGCCAGACTACCTTCAATGATCGAGATATCACTGATCCTCTCGATCGCATATGTGCGGAGCGTCCCGTCATCCATGATGGCCTGAAGGTACATCCCTCCATCATAGAAAAAGCAGAATACAGGGGATACAACAGGGTGTGTCGTCTTATAATTCGGGACATTGTATGCCATATTGCACTTCTTCCCATCCTGAATCGCGCTCAATATGATGGAGATATTCTCCCTGACCTTCTTTGAAGCTCCCTTCCCTATGCTCTTTATGTTCTCTATCGGGAAAAGCTTCCTCTTCATATAGTCGGGGTAATCAATCGAAGGATAAGAGAGCCCCTTGCTGCCAAGGAGATTCACCAGCTTTGTCCGTGTCCTGGAAAAAGCCGGGACAGCTGCTTCAAGAGCCTTTGCCTCTGTCAGCACATAATGAATGAATACCTCATCTTCCGGGGTGAAGTCAGATGATGGCAGAGGATTTCCATATCCATCCTCATCATGGCTAAGCATCGTCCAGAGCTTTTCCCTTCCCCTGCTCAATTCCTCATTTGTCAGCGGATACCCTTCCATCTGCAATCTATCAAGGAGCCTGTAGGCTGTACGGGTGGATATCCCGAAATGGCTGGCAATCTCATTTACCGATCTGCCATTGCCATTTGCGATGAACGCCGCAACGCTGAGCTTGGTGGAAAGATTATCATACTGCATATCTGCATCGTATGACCGCAGCCAGAAACAATCAATGGAAAACATGCAACTATTGACAATTTCTGTCATACTTGATGCAGACATGAAGCTCATAGCTCTTCAGAAAAACGAGAAACAACAGCATCAAACTGCTCGGAGTAATGTGCCTTCAGATAAGCCATCTGATATGCAATGACAGCATACGGCAGCACATGGGATTTGCAAGGAGCCCCATTGGAATACCAGAGAATATGAAAAATAATCTCAGCTTCCGTTTCCGTGTAGCCGTTTCTGATCGCAGCTTCCCGAAACCGTCCATGCTCATGATCTAGCGTGGATTTCCAGCGTTTCCCGATTTCCCTGCGGAGAATATCACCCTCCTCAGGGGAATAGCCAGCTATGATCTGGGAAATCATGATCATCTGTTCCTGATACATAAGCACTCCATAAGTCTCAGACAGCACGCCGCGAAGCTCAGGGAATGCAGTAACGGAATCATCATAAGCATCTTTTGCTTCTATGAATTCTTCAGGATTAGGGCAGAATGCAGCCGCTATATCCATAAGGCAGCGTGGCTGAATCTCATCCAGTGCTGATACCAGATCGATATCATGTTCTTCTATGCAATGCAGCCAGCCAAGCCGATTCTCAGAGCCTGAGCATAACAAGGCAAAAGTCCTATCATCATGATACCCAATACGGTTTATATCGAATCCTGGTTCCTTCTTCCTTATCAGGTGTTCTGTCTGCTTGAGTATTCGCAAGGCAACTGAATCAGATACACACAGCCTGCAAAGATCATATCCAGCCATCTCGATATCACTATGCTGCACGACAGGCAACTGGCAGCCACGCATGTCCGACACGGGAATCTCCGTATAGATCGGCTTATCAGCAATCACTATCCGAGACCGGCATGGAGAGACTGATTTTATCAGACCGGTGATCATCCTTATGTTATACAGGAACTCCTCTTTGCAGGAGAGGCTCTCAACCTCTTCCCTGAATCCAGGAAGCGTCTCCAACGCAAGATCGATATCGCCTTCGGGAACATACTCCAGGAAATGCTTCATGTACAGCACTCTGTTCTCCGCCAATCCAAAAGCACGGCCAACAGCCCGCAGCACGTCTGCCGATTCGTACCTTTCATAATCAGCGAGTACCATCGCGACACAATCTGAGCCATATCTCTCTGCAACATAGCCAATAAGTCTATTCTTATCCTCACAGCAGATTTCCAGATATGGTAAACGAGGAGACTGCAAAGGATTAATGAAGCTCTCAAAAACCAGCCCGTATTCCATAGGATCGATATCCGTGATCATGAGGGCATAACATACTATCGATCCAGCAACTCTACCTCGTCCTGGCCAGATTCTCATGTCTTTTGATCTTGCAAAGCGGAGGCAATCCCAAATGATGATGAAGAATAAGGCCAATCCCTTATCTCTTATGACACTGAGCTCATGATTCATGCGCTGCCGGATCATCGGTGTTATATCGCTATAACGTTCCTTAAGCCCTTCATTGGCAAGATACATCAGATACTCATCTGCGGAAGGAAATCCAGACGGAATCATATAATCCGGCAGGCCGATATCAGGAGTGCTTATATCCAGATTGCATCGCTCCGCAATCTCAAATGTCGCATTGATGGCTTCAGGCCACCAATCGAAAAGCGCCTCCATTTCTTCTTGGCTTTTGAAATAATTCTCACCATTTACCGTTCTCCCCTTCAGCCGATAGTGCTCGATGCATGCAAGGGTATCCAAGACATCTGCATCCTTCTTCCATATGTAATGGATATCGTTAGTGCATACAGTCTTTATCCCAAGATTATCAGCCAAGTCACAGAGGCGTGGCAGCAGGATCCGATCCTCTTCTGTGCCGTGATCCTGTATCTCAATATAATATCTATCACCGAAAATTTTCCTGAACTGCAGGGCAATAGTCTTAGCTTTAAGATAATCACAAGCCAGCAAATCACGGGCAAGCTCGCCCTCAAGATACGCAGACAGGCATATAAGCCCCTCGCTATGATTCTCCAGATTCAAGTAACTGACGACTGGGTCATCGTAATCAGCCTTACGTGAAACATAATTCAGATGCAGAAGATTCCGATACCCGGTCTTATTCATTGCCAGCAACACAATACGAGGCCTTACCCATTCCCTTCTCTGCCCCATGTTCTCTATGCTTGTCTCACGGCCAATGATTGGCTTTATGCCAGCCTCCCTGCATTTGCTGAAGAATTCCAAGACTCCGCCCATGCTATCAAGATCGGTTATGGCAAGCGCTGTCATCCCGTTCTTTTTCGCAGCATCGATATAATCTGTGATCCTTGCGATGGAATCAGCAAGTGAATACTCCGTATGGTTATGAAGATGCACGAAATCCATATTCACCCCTTCAGCAAATCAAGAGATCCTCTGCATTGTCGAAATACCGCAAAGCATAAGGCCGTCCATTATTCCTGCTTCCCATATCCAATCCTCCTTCTGAAGTCCGATATCTCCTTCCTTGTCATGAAATTCATGCCATCTGGCAATCCATTAAGAGAGAACCAACCAGCAGCTTCAGATTCATGATTCAATACAGGCTTAGCCTTGCTATCCATCGACGCCGCAAATACCGAATATGTGAAGAAAGACAATTTATATGTCCTGACATTCCAGACGGCTTCTCTCTTGATAACCAGGCCCGTCTCTTCCTTCAATTCCCGCAATGCTGTACTCAGAAGATCAGACTCAGAATCAATCATCCCATCAGAGGAGGAAGAGTAACCTCCTCCGGGGATTGCCCATGTATGATCAGAAGATCGTTTCTCAAGCAGCACGCAGCAATCCCCATCATCCGTTATGAAATATGGGATTATCCCGGCACCGTAATACCTATACCATTCCATGAGCAAAGTATTCCGATGGAATATGACATAATCTGTCATTGATCAGATAAACGGACTGATCTTGTTTGTGACAGGTATTGTCAGGACTTAATATCTATAATCATCTATCAGCTCAGATCAGTTTATAATCATTCAAAAAGGAGAAAAGACAATGAACAGGATCTTCTGCATTAAGATGGGTTCTTACTCAAAGCGGGACAAAATTTGTGAGAAATATCTCAACCCTGATGATTGTGAGAAACCAGGTATATGTCTAGGCTTCAATGAAGCTCATGATGATGTCATTAACCAAGCAATAGATTCAGAACTTGCTCTGGGAAATGATGCTGATGAAAAGGAGAAGCTAAAATGCTGGCAATGTGTTGATGACGATATCATCACAACTTCAAAAAGAATGAATAAGGAAATAAAGCCCTCTACAGTTACAAAAGCTAGGAATACAATAAGAAATGTATGCATGGCTGATGAAACGGACATCTTCTTTACATTCCATAATGGTTTTCTTTGGTGGTGTAAGCCTACTGGAGCTCCAGGAAAAAACAAAGAATTCCGTAAGGATATGATTGGTACTCAGTCCAAGGAATGTAGACAAAGTGATCTAATCCGCTACACTAGCAAGTGGAACAACAAGAGTATTGATGAAAAAAGAACATTGGATGAATGGAAAATCTGTGGACAACTAAGACGCAAACAGATGGTACAAGGAACAATGTTCGAACTCAAAGACAAAGACGAAATAAACCTTTTCAAATGGACAATCGGTTCTGAGAAATGTGATAAACTCGAACCATTCGATACTCAGTTACAAGAACTTAAATCACAACTATGTGAGGCTGTCCGTTTGCTAGCTCCAGCAGACTTCGAAGCTTTTGTCGATATGGTATTCACGCAATCGGGATTAAGAAGAATGGGGCGAAGTGGAAGCAACATGAAAACAATTGACGGCGAGTACCAGCTACCTTTCAATAACATAGGACTCAAAGCTTCAGATAAATCGGAAGTGCCAGGGAAAACAATATATGTTCAAAGCAAAGCCAAGCTAAAGGAATCTGAGCTAAATGACGCAATCAAGTCTTTGTATGAATTTTGCCCAGAAACAAAAGAGGCTACCATAGTTATCCCTTTCCATACATGGGAGAAAAACAATGCAAATGCCGCTGATGAAATCCAGAAAAAGCTCGATAGTATCAATGCAAAGGAAGAAATCCCTTCTGAATGGCTGCAAAGCATCCAGTTCATAGGCTGTGAAGAACTTGTAAACATGTGGCTTAATGCAGCCGGAATTTCCTGGCTGAGAAAGACAGCATATGCTGCAATGGAATAATTCCCAGTTGCGGGCTATTGCCACCCCTTGGGATAGCCCCAGCTGTTACATCGTAAAGTATGAAGTGAATAAAAACCCCACATCCGGTAAAAGGAGGTAAACGGTTTGTGGGGAACAAAAGGAGGTTAGAATGGAAGTGCTATTGCTTCCACTTTCAGCCAGTAATATATCGAAATGAGAGAAGAATGAAAAGTACTTTTCGATAAATTTTTCAAAATTTTTGAAACGCTATTCCACTTTCATTGCCAACATAGCGAAAGGCTCTACGTTATTTACTTGTAAAATATATAATTATATCTAAAATTTTGCTGTTCACTCTCTTTAAGAAATCCTACAAAGTGAGCTGCAAAAGCATCAACGAAGGACCTTTTTACGATCAATATAAGGCTCTCTCCACCCCGCGCTCTCGGCAAGCTGCCTATAGTGGATGGCGTCAGGACCGTGAAGACGCGTTATGAACGAGAGGTACTCTTCCTCAGTCTCCCCGAAGAGATCATAGCCCATCTTGGCTATGCAGTCAGGAAGAAGCTCAGACGCGACATAGCGAGCTGAATCTATATACCCATCCAGATCCACATAACCATCTGCAAATACCATGCGGGCATCCTTCGGTCGTGTCACCGAGAACTCAAAGCCTTTATCCAGCTCTTCCTCCGAAAGCTTCCTGTACACCAGCTCGTGGGTAAGAGGCTTTGCGCCCCTTCCACGCACATTGTACTGTCCCTTTTCAAGTATGCTATCTGCCTGATCAGGAGTCGCAAGGGCAGAGCCTTCACGGCCCAGGATATATGGATACGGGATGTATGGCGCGATATCCATCACGAATGGCTCCTTAGCCTCGAATGACACGTCAGCAAGGAGATCCTCCGTAACAGGCTTATCCCAGAAAGCGGAGACAGAAGGCTTGAAGTCCCTGAGGATCCTCTGTGTCTCATCATAGCTTCTGTGAGGAAAGTCATAAGGGGCTTCCATCACGAGGTTATCATGCTGGCTGCACTCCACTGCCACGCTCATCAGGTACTCATCATCAATCGGATTGAAGAAGATGCTTCCAGAGCGCCTGAAAAGGGACGCCAAGTCAGGGGCATATACCGCCTGCCTTTCAGGAGGAAGCACAAAGCATGATGAGGATGGTGTTGGGATAAGACCGAAGGCCCTGTCTATCGTGAAGGCAAGGACTGCAAGCGTCATGGATGATGGGACAAGGAGCCAGCGCTCTATCTTCCCATCCGCTGCGTCTGCATACTCCTCAAGGGTCTTAAGATCGCTAGAACCAAGGCTCCTGAAGGACATCACGACCCTCAGGAGATCAATGCGGTAGAATGGGCTTGATTCGAGAAGCATCCTGTCAAGCTGCGAGAGCTTGACAGAGAATGATGGTTCCTTCTGCACGCTTAGTTCTTCATCGAGAACGGCTGGCGCGTATTCTCAAGGACATCCCTCCAGAGAGAGCCCTCGATATCCACATGGCTTCTCTTGGATACAGCGACCTTGATAGGCACATACACGTACTGGTTGTTGACCAGGGACGCTATGCACTGTGTCTTACCGGCCATCGCCGCATGGACCGCGTGCGCGCCGATACGGGCGCAGTAGATCGAGTCATAGCTGTTCGCCGGGGCTGACCTGACGATGTATGACGGATCGATGTACTTGATTGATGTGGAGATGCCCTGCTCTGAGAAGAACTCCTTCATCTTGTTCTTCAGGAATATGCCGATATCATGATACTTGACGTTGCCGGAAGCATCGACCTCGCCTGTAGGAGGAGCAAACTCCTGTCCGGCGCCCTCCGCAACGAGAATAACGGCATGGCCCCTCTCCTCGAGCCTTCTCTTCACGTTCTCCAATAGCCCGTTAGGTCCTTCAAGATCGAATGGGGACTCCGGGATGAGGCAGAAGTTGACATCCGACTGCGCGAGGGTCGTGGAAGCCGCGATGAATCCGGACTCCCTTCCCATGACCTTCACGAGACCTATTCCGTTTATGGCTCCCTTGGCCTCTACATGAGCGCCGCGGACGACAGGGACTGCCGTGGATACGGCTGTATCGAAGCCGAAGGAGGAATCGATGAACGAGAGATCGTTATCGATCGTCTTAGGAACGCCGACAACCGCGATCTTGAGGCCTCTTCTCTTTATCTCCTCTCCGATATCATACGCGCCGCGGAGCGTTCCATCGCCGCCGATCGCGATGAGGATGTTTATATTGAGGCGCTCAAGGCTGTCGACGATCTCCTCGACCTGCTTTCCGCCTCCGCGCGCGGAGCCGAGGATCGTGCCTCCCTTCTCCTGGATCTCATCGACCACGTCAGGGTTGAGATCGATTATCGGCCATGGGGAGTTCTCAAGCAGCCCGAGATAGCCATACTGGATGCCGGAGATACGCCTGACGCCATACCTGTACCAGAAGCAGCGGACGACTGAGCGGATGACGTTGTTGAGTCCCGGGCAGAGACCGCCGCATGTGCAGATCGCCGCATGGACATGGGAAGGATTGAAGTAGATCTTCTCGCGCGGGCCGGCAAGCTCAAGCGTGTCTGAGCTGACGGGGCGCACCGCGCCATCGACTTCCTCTGTCGTTATCGTATAGAGGATCCTATCTGTATCCTTCGTGTAATCGGCAAGGCCATCGCCGCCCTTCTTGGACATGCGGATAGGGGAATTAAGCTTGGCATCCCCCAGCCTGTCGATCGTGAAGTCATAATGCTTTGCAGCTGCGCTCATATTCAAGCCTCCAGTAATCTCCTGCTCTCCTCTTCGAATCTCCTGAACCTCGCCTCGGCCTCAGCCTTGACGTCATTCTGGAACTCTTTGTAGAGCTTTATGTATTCTATCGCGAAAGGCGTGAGCTGGGCACCCTTATGCTCCGCTCCGCCTTTCTTCCTGTCTATCATGGGGCGCCCCAACGCCTTCTCTATGTTCTCCAGCATCATGCGCGCCTTGGTGTACGAAAGCCCCATACGCTGAGAGGAAGCGAGAAGGGATCCTGTCTCCATTATCCCCTCGAGAAGCCAGAGGACCCCCGCCCCCATGAACTTCTCGCCGCTATCGCTCAGTATGTAAAGCTTCGTGCTCAGCTCCATATCTCCCCTGCAGCCTTATAGACAGTATCCACCACATCATCAAGTCCTTCAAGCTCAACCGAGCAATATGCGAGGCGCAGCGTGCGGCCCATGATGTTGATGGCTCCTATCTGGTACTTATCGAGAAGATACTTCCTCAGCTCCTCCGCATCGTGGCCATTGGTGTCGAAGGCCATGAAGTAGCCGGAATTGAACGGATAAGGAGTGATCACGCTCTCGCCTGAATGCCTTGAGACGGCCTTGTGCACAGCGCTGTAGCGCCTCTGCATCTCCACGAAGAGCGCGGCCTTGTCCTTCTCCCTGCCATCTCCGGCCTTGATCGCCTTCAGCAGCAGGCTCTGTCCCGGCCTGTCGCAGTTGGATACCGTGCATCTGATAGCTCCAAGCGTCTTCTTCTGCAGCGCGTCGATATGCTCATCGGTAAAGCCTTTGGATGCGTATGTGATGAAGCCGATCCTGAAGCCCCAGACCATCTCCTCCTTAGTCGCGGCATCGCCCTTGATGGCGAAGATGTTCTCATGCGCGTCAGCAAAGAACGAGAAGAGGGACTCCTTCTCTGTGCCATCCTCGAAGAAGAGGCCGAAGTACGCGTCATCGGAGATCACAAGGACCTTCTTGCCCGTATCGGCAACGCTCTTCACGGCCTCGATGATGCGCATCGCCTCATCCTTGGATGGGGTGTATCCCGTAGGGTTATTCGGAAAATTGAGTATCACGCGGGCTGTGCTTCCCTTCGTGCCGAGAAGGGCTTCCTTCATGCCCTCGACATTGAAGCCGCCCTTATCATCATAGAACCTGAAGAGCTTGAGCTTCGCTCCCACTAGATCGGTGAAGATGAGGTCATAGTTATCCCAGAAGAGATCAGGGCAGACAACCTCATCCCCTGCGGATACGAAAAGCTGGGCGATCAGGCTGATCGTGTGGGTAAGGCCTCCGGTGACGATAGGAGTCGATGTCTTCTTGCCCTTGAGGGAAGGGTTCTTCGCCTCCATGTCGGCCTTCCAGAGAGCGCGGAGCTCCTTATCGCCACCGCCGGGGGCGTAAGAGAAGATCTGCGAAGGCTTGAAAAGGCCATCCTTGAATGATGAATAGATATCTGAAAGATAGAAAGGCTCCCCCTTGCTTGTGGCAAGGCCTACTGTGGCATTGTACCTCTTAGCCTTCTCCTTGGCCTCATCGCTCTGCGCTACTATCCCCTTCGGGAAATACATCCTCTTCCCAAGCTCGGAAAGGAATGGATAGGCGCACGAATCCTCAAGCGCCGCATTAAGCTGTACAGCAAGTTCGTTCATCTATATCAGTCTCCTACACAACCCCTTATAAACTATTGCTCCGATTTAGAAAAGAAGGAGCTGTCCATCGCCTTTTCCCTCAGCCGCCTTCTGGCCGATCATCGACAGGAACTCATCCTCGTCCACGATCCTCACGCCAAGGCGCTCCGCTTCAGCCCTCTTCGAGCCTCCGCCTTCCCCAGATAGGAGGTGCGTGGTCTTCCCTGTCACGGAAGAGACTGTGCGCCCACCGCGCTTCTCTATCTCCTTAAGAGCCTTAGAGCGCGGATTGAAGGTGCGGAACGAGCCTGTGATGCACCAGACCTGGCCGGAGAATATCTGCTCAGAGCTCTCTTCCTCCTTATCAAGGGAGGCGTCAAGGTGGAGCCCCGCTGCGCGGAGGGCCTCTATGGTCGAGAGAAGCTCGGGGGAACGGAAAGCCTTGATGATGCTCTCAGCGATCGTCTCGCCTATCCCCGCGATGGATGTGAACGCCTCCGTCCTTCCCTCCTTTGATGCCTCGATGAGCTTATCGATGGTGTCAAAGCCGCCAGATATGAGCATCTGGGCCCCCTTCTTGCCGATCTCCGCGACGCCAAGGGATGAAAGCACCAGAGCAAATGGACGGCCAAGGCTTTCCCTGATGCCCTCCTCTAACGCCTGTATGCTCTTCTCACCGATTCCAGGGAGCCCGCAGGCAGAGGAGAAGTCCGCGGTATAGATATCCTCAATGCTTCTGAGAAGTCCCGCGTCATAAAGCACCGCGACGGTCTTCGGCCCAAGCGTCGCTATATCCATCTGATCGGATGACGCGAAGTACGATATCCGTCCCCTGACCTGGTCCGGGCAGCTGTAGTTCGGGCAGTACTGCAGGCCTCCCACCTGCACGATGGTGGTGCCGCAGCATGGGCAGAGAGGAGGGAGCCTATACGTCGTGTTCCCATCCTCGTTCTTGTCTATCACAGCCTCCACGGCCGGTATGACATCGCCCCTCTTTGATATCGAGACAGTATCGCCGATGGCAAGCTCAAGCTCATTTATGTACTCCTGGTTGTGCAGTGTCGCCCGCCTTATCGTCGATCCCCCGAGCTTTGTCGGCGTTATCTCGGCAACAGGGGTGATCCTTCCCGTGCGCCCTACCTGCACAGTGATGCCCAGAAGCTTCGCCTCAGCCTGCGGGGACTCGAACTTATACGCTATGGCCCAGCGCGGATGATGCTCGGTATAGCCGAAGCGATCGCGCACATCAAGCTCGTTGATCTTGAAGACAAGCCCGTCTATCTCGTATGGAAGCGTCCCGCGCTCCGCTGTCTTCTTCCTTATGTATGAATCGATCTCGGAGAAGGCATATCCATCGCCATCAAGCCCCGCTTCCTCCAGCCGCTTCTCAGCGTCAGCCTTGGACTGGGCGAAGAACGAGAGATGGGGATTGATCTGGAAGCCAAGCCTCTTGAGCTCGGAGAGTATCGCGATATGATCCGATGGAGTCCTGCCCTTATCCTGCCAGAAGCCTTCATAGCAGAATATATCCATGGGCACGAGCCTCGCCTCGCTGCTCTTCTGCCTCCTCACGGCCCCCGCCGCGAGATTGCGCGGATTGGCGGCCCTTTTCGACTCATCAGGCTCCGAGGCGTTGAGGCGCTCGAAATCCTCCTTTCGGATGAAGACCTCTCCCCTCACCGCTATATCAACGCTCTCAGAGAGCCTAAGCGGAACGGAGCGTATGGTCATTATGTTCGCGGTGACATCATTTCCGATCTCGCCGTTGCCTCGCGTGACAGCGCGGACAAGAAGCCCATCCTCGTAATAAAGGACCATGGAGATGCCATCGATCTTCTCCTCCGCGGCGAACGAGAGCACGCCACCCTCCTTCTCGATGCTCTTTGAGAAGAAATCGAGGACAGCGGCATCGGAGTATGCCTTATCCAGGGAGAGGACAGGAATCGTATGCCTGACCTCCGGAAAGTCATTGGTGAGATCCGAGCCTACCCGGAGAGTCGGGGAATCAGGATGCATAAGATCCGGGTGCTCCTTCTCCAGCGCGGCAAGACGGTCGGAGAGCCTGTCATACTCGCTGTCCGACACGAGGGAGACCCCTTCCTTATAGTACTTATCCTGGTAAACCTTCAGCTCACTCGTGAGCTTATCTATCTCTTCCTTTGCGCTCATTGCCCTAGGATAGCACATGAAGGGGATAATGTCGTATTCATTGCCCCGGAATACGGAATTAACATGTATCATTAAGACTTAGGAAAAGGAGGAGTTCGAAGTTGAGGTTACAGGGTATCTTAGAGGGGATAAGCCTGAAGGCCTATGCCGCAACGGTGAGGAGATTGGCGACTAATATTCCTGTATCTATGGCTGTCCTGTGAATCAGGAGGGGTATGGGATCTGCTCGAAGACGATGATGCTTCTCTATCCTCTGATGGAATCCGTGAGGAGCGGAGGAGACCTGATGAATGTCGGCGGATCTGGAAAATACGAAAAGGATATCGTATGCCCTGACGGGCGTGTGATGTTCCGGCTGACAGCACGGCGGATTGAAGGAGAGAATCCTTTCATATCCAAGGCATTCAGCCAATCAGCGGCATTAAAATAATTCATTATAATAAAAGAAATATATTGCCATAATCTATTTCTGTATTATGATTATCATAAGATGAGCAGAGAGAAGAGCTACATAATGACACAGCTGGACGGGAACAACCATTCGGTGTTCAGCCTGAGCTACCATCTCATCCTCGTCACCAAATACAGAAGGGAAGCCATCACCGATATCATATCGGAGTATCTGAAGCACATGTTCTGCTACATAGCTCCGAAGTACAAGATAACGCTATCGGAATGGAACCATGACAAGGACCATATCCATATACTGTTCAAGGCAGAGCCTGACAGCGAGATATCGAAGTTCATAAACGCATACAAGGCTGCCTCATCTAGGCTGGCGAAGAAGGACTTCCCTGAGATAGTGGAGAAGCTTCATGGCGGGCAGTTCTGGTCGAGGAGCTTCTGTCTCATAACAGCAGGAGGAGCACCGCTTGAGATCCTGAAGGAATACATCCGCACGCAGGGAGAGGACTATGATGGAAGAAAAGACTGAGAAGAACGAGAAGCCATCCACCATCATCGTCTCCAAGTGCAT
The DNA here is from genome assembly GCA_944389275.1 of uncultured Spirochaetaceae bacterium. GTDB lineage: Bacteria > Spirochaetota > Spirochaetia > Sphaerochaetales > Sphaerochaetaceae > Ornithospirochaeta. The sequence continues at coordinate 7,694 of CALXLT010000046.1, read as the reverse complement.
GGAGTTCCGTATAAACCCGACAGAAGAACAGAGGATCCTCATCTGGAAGACCTTCGGCTGCTGCCGCTTCGTCTGGAACCATCTGTTAGATGAACGCATCAGCTATGAGAAGGTTAACAAAGGAAAGCTTCTCAATACCACCCCTGCCCATCTGAAGAAGGAGCATTCCTTTCTTTCTGAAGTTGATTCGATGGCCCTGATAAACACGCAGCTGAACCTCAACCAGTCATGCAGGAAGCTGTTTCCCAAGGAGAAGGTCCCGAAGTTCAGGGCCAGAGGAAAAGACAAGCGTTCATATACCACCAACTGGATAAACACCAATATTGAGATTATTCACAAAGGTGATAGAGAGAACTATATCAAGCTGCCGAAGCTCGGGCTGGTCCGCATCATACTCCACCGTAGCATACCGGATGAGTGGAGGATGAAGCATGCGACCGTGAAGGAGACGGCAAGCGGGAAGTTCTTCATATCACTGACGTTCGATGTGGAAACAAGGCCGACAGTGATGAAGAGGGAATTCGACAATGTCGAGGCGTTCGACTACTCGATGCCGAATCTCATCGTCTCCGCATCCGGAGACAATGCCATCACGGCAGAGGACATCCACTGGTACCGCAATCTCGAGAAGAGGATTGCGAAGGAGCAGAGGAAGCTCTCGAGGATGCGGTATGGCTCGAGGAACTACCAAGAGCAGAGGCACAGGATCGGGAAGCTCCATGAGAAGGCAAGGAACAGGAGGAAGGACTTCCTTCACAAGCTCTCCTGCAATGTGTCCCGCTCATTCGATGCCGTCATCGTGGAGGACATAAACCTCCAGCACATGTCGCAGGCTCTGAATTTCGGCAAGGGAATAAGCGACAATGGCTTCGGGATGTTCCGCACCATGCTTGCATATAAGCTGAACGAGCAGGGAAAGGTGCTGGTGAAGGTGGACAGGTTCTTCCCATCCTCAAAGAGATGCTGTTGCTGCCATTCTGAGAACAGGGAGCTGAGGCTTGAAGACAGATACTGGAGATGCTCTGCCTGCGGTGCAGTGCATTTCAGGGACAAGAATGCATGCTACAACCTCCTGCAGGAGGGTGATATCCTGCTGAACCGCTGGGCTAGCGGGGATAGCTCGCTGATACTGGCACCATCAGGTGTCTTGAGTGAGAAGAAGCTCCATACTCAGACTCACAGCAATGTGAGACAGGATGGAGAGTAGGTCACGGACACGAGCGACCTTCCGGAAGGTGACATAAACTACGGCAACATCTTCGATATCTACAAGTTCGACAACACCCTCTACCGTGTCACGGTCACAGGCGCGGAGCTCAAGGCTTACATGGAATGGAGCGCGGAGTGCTACAACCAGTGGAAGCCATGAGACATAAGCATCTCCTTCGACCCTGAGTCCCCTGACTACCTCTATGACATGTTCGAGGGCGTTGATTACGAGATAGACCTCTCGCAGCCTAAGGGAGAGAGGATAAGGAACGTCATGTTCCATGGCGAGCCTCTTGCAGACGATGCGACACTGACGCTCGCGGTGAACAACTACCGCTACTCATCAGCACTCAAGGCCCAGGGGCTGGTCGCGGGGAAGAAGGACTGGGAGAGCTCGAACTCGATACGCGATATGATCGTCCAGTACTTTGCCGCAAACTCCCCTGTCGAGCCATTCGTGACGGACAACTGGAGAATCGTGGGCGTGGACCTCTCAGAGGACGATCCGAGAAGAGCGGAGCTTATCTCGCTTATAAACGAGGGCCTTCTCGATCCGCCTTACGCCGCGAGCTACAACCTTGCCGACTACGACGCGCTCGTGGTGCAGGCTGAAGCGAACAGAAGCACAGGCGTCTGATAGCACGCGGGGCCGTCGCGAGGTGGCCTCCGTCATTGCGCTAGAGAGTGAGAGATGTTATCCTCATAGCATGGCTGACCGCAAGAATTTCTCCCGATACAACATGCGCTGCGGCGTTATCCTGCACGCGGCAAAGGGAGGGGTAAGGATATCGAAGATAGACGCTCCGGAGATGGATCCCCGGTTCCTGATGCTTGCCGGCAGCGATATCCCCGGGGACAACACCCTCACGCTCTTCTCCAACGCAAGGCCCATCATAGCAGATGGGGACATCGCATACCCCGGGCAGGCGGTGCTTGCCCTGTTTGCCCCTGACTACGAGTCCGCCCTCCTGATGTCAAAGGAGATAAAGATCGAGACTGAGCCTATCGAGAGCAAGGAGGAGCAGCCTCTCCCCTATCCCTTGGAATATATGTGGGGAGAGTTCGATCCTGAAGAGGAGGAAGGCAAATACAGGAAGGTGGAGTCAGAGTTCAGCCTTGACCATAGAGCCCAGCCCGAGAGGCGCCTCTATACCGTAACTGCCTGGCTCGAGGGCGCGAACCTGCATATCGAGACACCGACGGAATGGGTGGAGCTCGTGAGGTCCACGGTAGAGAAGGTGACGGGCTATCCCAAGAGGAACATACTCATCCACACCATTCCATATACATCCAAGAACGATGAGTTCCTGATCGAGCCCGCGTCACTGGCGGCTATCGCTGCGACCGCGGCGATCCGCACGGGGCTTCCCGCGGAGATCAGGGAGGAAGCCATGGACGCCCACCCCGCGATAAACGTGAAGAGGGAGACATGGCTTGACGAGGAAGGAAAGCCTGTATCGGAGACCGTGCACATGACGGTTGACCAGGGAGCTTACCCTGTGCTTCCGGAGGAGTATCAGAGGCAGGCGATGACAGGGCTCCTGCCGCCCTACCCCCTCAAGTCCTTCCATGGCACCGTCGCGATAACATCCTCAGAGCGCTATCCATCCGCGTTCAGCGTGTCGTTCGGCTACAGCGAGGCGCTTGCCGCGACCGAGTACCATATATCAAGGCTGGCGGAGAAGACTGAGCTCACACCATACCTGTACAGGGACAGCATCGAGAGGGAGAAGAGGAAGTTCACGGATTATCTCCCGAGCTTCGACCTGGCGGACCAGAAGAGGACGGCGGAGGCTGTCGCCATCAAGAGCTCCTACAACAGGAAATGGGCCGCGAACACCTTCCAGCACAGGGACTTCGGCTTCCTGGGCTACCTGAAGGGCATAGGATTCGCGAGCGGCACGGGCATCGCCGGCTTCTCCACGACATTCAGCAAGTCATCGGGCTTCAGCGCCATGATCACATATACGCAGAAGCATAGCGTCATAGTGAACACGAGCGCGGACAACCATCCCGGGACCGTCAAGAGATGGAAGAAGAGCATCTCGGACAGGCTTGTGCCAGGCAACCCGGAGAAGGTGACGTTCTCATCACAGGGAAGCGATTCCCTCGACACAGGCCCTGATGTGCTATCGCGCCTTGTCGCCTCATTCTCGTCACAGCTTGAGAGCGCCGCGAAGAAGCTCGCGGTGCTGAAGGACGAGGAGCCGCTTCCGGTGTCGCTGAAGTTCGACGCGGAGAACACGAGCTTCCCTTGCGAGTTCGAAAGCTCAGGGTGCGGCGCCCTTGCGCTTGAGGTGATGATACGCAAAAGCGACATGAAGCCTATAGTGACGGCGATGTGGGCCTCATTCTCCTTCCCGACGATACTCGACGAGGTCTCGCTGAAGAACTCGCTCAAGCGGACGCTCATGACTACGGTGCATGAGTTCGGAGGAGTTGTGGAGGAGGATTTCAAGCTCTATATCGAGATATCCTCATCAGGCTCAGGCTCTCTTTCCTCCCCGCAGGAGCTTGCCAGGGGGCTTGCCATAGGAGCCCTTTCAGATGCCCTGATGCAGGCTGGAGGCAAGGAGGCCGCGGTGCTTCCCGTATCAAGCTCGAAGCTAGAGGAGATTTTCCGCTCATGAAGATTGACTGCACGATAGACGGGAAGACGCTCACGCTCTCCCTGAACTCAAACAAGCCGCTCTCCCTCATACTCAGGGAGAACATAGGCGTTGACAGCATCAACCACTGCAGCGGCAAGATGTGCGGGCTCTGCACGGTGCTGCTGGACGGAAAGGCCGTGCTCTCGTGCCTTGTCCCGGCGTTCGAGCTGAACGGCAAGGAAGTCATAACGTTCGACTCATTCCAGCGCACGAAAGGGATAAAGGACATAGAGAAGGCATACGAGACAGTCGGCGCGACGCCATGCACAGACTGCTACGCATCCCGCACCCTCATATTCGAATCCCTGGTGAATGAAGGCATCACCGACCGCGAGGAGATACTCAAGCAGCTCTCGCTTGTGAGGTGCCACTGCATGGTGCCCGATGACGAGGTCGAGATAGTGCACAAGGCAATAGACATAAGGAGGAAGAGAAATGTACGAAGGCCTCAGTTCTCCTAATATACACACCCCGAAGAACATGCAGGAGTATTCCTCCATAATACTCCACTACCCTTCCTCCTCGCTCTGGGCCGGCGGCACGTATATCATGTCCCGTCCTGACGCCTATCCCTCGAATAAGCTGAACCAGGAGATCATATACCTGGGAGGCATGGAGGAGCTCCATCGCTTCCAGCGCAATGACAGGTTCGCGGAGTTCGGCTCGATGGTCACGCTTGATGAGATAATAAGCACGGGAAAGACCGTCCTGCCGAAGGTCCTGATAGACAATATCGAGAATATCGGGAGCAGGCTGATCACGCGGCGCGCGACGATAGGCGGAGCGCTGGCCACAAGCGGCATGACGACGACATTCCCAGGCACGCTCATAGTCCTCGACGCAAATGTCGAGGTGAAGTTCATAAAAAAGAAGAGGCTCCACTCGAGATGGATGCAGCTTACGAGGCTTCTGGACAGGAACGGGCATCTCGTGCTGCCTCCGCAGGGCATGATCTCACGCGTCAGGATCGCGTTCACCGACAAGAACTACCAGAAGTTCTCATCGATCGGATCATTCATGACGAAGGCGGAGGACGCGGTATCGGTCGCGTTCGCGACGACGCTGAACCAGGACGTGCTGATGAACCCGACCATCGCATTCACCTATCCCAAGCTCGGCATACTCTATTCCCGTGACGTGGACAATGTCTTCTCATCCCTCCGCTTCCCGCTTGATGACAAGGAGTACAGGTCCCTCGAGATGATCCTCTTCACGTTCATCGACTCCACGTTCCAGGAGATATCCGAGCTGCAGAGGGTAAGGACGCAGGGCATACTGCGCGGCATAGTGGATGACCTGAACGAGAAGGCGCTGACGATGCCTCAGTACGAAGAAGGCTGAGAAGCGCAAACAAATCGTCGATTTTTGGCTTTCTCCTGCTATAATTGAAGGAGGAGGCTGCAATGAGAGCCAATATAATAATCCACTCCATATCAGGGAATCTCTATCTCATAGCCGAGACTTTCACGGAAACTCTCCAGACCCTTGGAATAGACGCCAGGCTATACCGCGTATCGGATCCGGACCTTCATATAGAGGCGAACGAAAGGACCGAGGTGAACGAATACTATGAGGAGATAACCTCGCTTCCTGAGGCAAGCTGCCGCACGCTTGAGAAGGCTGACGCGATAATCCTCGGAACCCCCTCACGCTTCGGGATGCCGACTGCGGAGATGAAGGGCTTCATAGACTCGACATGGCCGCTTTATAGATCGGGAGCGCTTGAAGGGAAGCTCTTCTACGCCTTCTCATCCTCTTCCGTATCCGAGGATGATGGCCTGAGGGCCGCCCAGGGGCTTTATACCTGGGCAGGGATGATGGGAATGACGAATATCCCATACTCGGTCTATGTGCACAAGGAAGGCGAGATCATGCCAAATAGGCCTACCGATGACATAGACTTCGTCGCCGAGCATCTCGGCACCGCGATCCTAGCCTTTTGAAAGCTTTGAGAAGATATAGCCGAGGCGTCTCCTGAATCTGGCAAGAAGCCCCTTGCCTCGTTCCTGGGAAGCGCGCCTCACGGCTTCCGCAGCGCTAAGGCCCTGCCCCTCGCTGCGCTTCATCTCATCCCAGCGCCTGACAAGCCACATGTACATATCCCCTTCGCTCTGTCCGGGGAAGGCCTGCAGCAGGTTCTCCTTCCTGACCTCCTGGACGATCGGGGAATAGACATTCTTATACCAGCTCTTCGCGGCATCCTCGAAGGATATCTCGTGATCGATATCCTGGTTTATATAGTACTTATGGACGAGGATATGGTTCACCATCTCCGGGTATGCTCCAGGGGTCGTGAAGGTTATGTCATCCATAGGAAGGTATGTCGGATTGTACTGCTCTATGAACATCTTGCGCTCGTACTCAACGACCTTTGTCCTCAGCTCCTTCATCGTGATGCCCGGCTTGAGCTCTATCTCGCTGTCAAGCTCGACGACCTCAGCGTCGATGAACTCCAGGCCCTGGGCCTTCGCTACCGATACCCTGTGGTTTCCGTCCCTGACGAAATAATAGCCTCCGAGGCTGTAAACGGAGATAGGAGGAAGGATTATATCGTTGATGATGGCGGTATCGACGCTGACCCACCTCGTCTTGAGCTGCTCACGCTTAGGCATGAACGCCGATGAGAAGTCATGATAACGTCCTTCCGATCCTATTATCTTGGAAACAGGTATCGTCCTCATGCCAAGATAGGTCTCGGACTTCGGCTTTATTATCGAAGTCACCTCATAAAACGAGAGAAGATCGTTGTTCTTCCAATGCAGTGCGGAGAACAGGCCCTGGAACTTGGCCTTCGCCTTTGCCTTGTAGAAATCATCCTGCGCTGTGCTATTGCTGTTCATCAAGAGCCCCTTCGTCCCAGAGTGTCATCCTCCAGGATATAGTTCTTGTAGATATTGATGACCTTTGTATCCATGAACTCTGAAATGCGCGGCGCATTTATATCATCAAGATGGACATGCCCGTGCAGCAGGTACTTCGGCCTGTACTTCTCCATGAAGGACAGGAAGCATTCAAAGCCCTTATGACAGAGATCCTCGCCATCTCCCATCCCCCTAGGAGGCGCGTGCGTAATGAGGATATCCAACGCGCGGCCGTATTTACGCTTGTTGTACATAAGCCGCGGAACCAGCTTGCTTATACGTCTCTGCATCTGCTTCTCCGTATACTGGCTGTTGCCATTGTTATAGAGCATGGAGCCGCCAAGTCCCATTATTATGAGATCAGTCTCCTTGTAATACTGGCAGCGGCCATCCATGAAGAAGCCTCCGAACTGCGGCATCATGTGCGCAGATCCGGTCCTGGCGAACTCCTCAAACACGTTCTCCCCTTTCCCGCCCCTCATCATCCTGTCGAAATCCTCAAGGTTGTGGTTGCCATACACATAGTAGACATCCTTGCGCAGCATCGTCTGGATGTAATCGTAATAGCGGAGCGGAAGATCCCCTGCGGAGATAACGAAATCCACATCCTTGTATAGCGTTGGAGCTACGGATGAGTAGATCAGGGTATCAGTAGCGTCTGAGATGCAGAGTATCTTCATTCAATGAAAGTATATGAAATACTCATAAACGTGAACAGATAGTCCGGGAAAAGCGTTCACGAAAAATATTTGGATTTTTTAATTTGTTCAGATACAATCAATTAGTTCATAAACTCCATTTTCCGAGTTGGCAGGAATCGGGACTCAGGGCGTATGGATCATAAAGGAGTCCCGCAAATGGATTATAATATTGACGTGAAGGCGATCGAGACCACATCCTCCCTCTTCGAGGAATTCATCAAGGGCGACATGCTCTATGTCGACAAGAGCGAGCACGCGTACAGGATGCTCAC
>CALXLT010000045.1 GCA_944389275.1 uncultured Spirochaetaceae bacterium | reverse complement strand
TTATGCTTTTGGGCTCAGGAGACTGGGCCCTTAAACAAACTAGGGAATTCGATTTGGGAATTGTAATGGTTTCCAGGTCTTCCGATTTCAATTTTTGATGCTGGGTCGTATCTTAGCCTGTGCGGATGCGACCCTATGTTTTTAGGAGGTTTGCATGGAAAAGAAGGTCCTTAAATATGATCCGCTTATGGAGTATCTGAAAAGGGAAAGGGCAAAGGGATTGAACAGGGTTGCCCTTACATTCGAGCAGATCAATCTGATCATTGACGATGAGCTCCCTGATAGCGCGAAGGATTACAAGGCATGGTGGTTTGGCCATCCTTGCCAGGATCATGCATGGAAGGATGCCGGCTATTCGAAGGTTGATGCAATCCTCGATAAGGAAGTTGCCATATTTGAGGTCTAAGTACTGATGGATGAGGTTTTCTTCAAGGAACTTGATATGCTCCAGTCTTGCATTTCAAGGATGGCAGAAAGCTCGTTTAGGATAAAGGGCTGGGCAATAGCTGTGTTCGTCGCTGTACTTGGCTTGCTTCCTTCTAGGTTTGATCCCAGGTTTGTTGCTATTGCCGGATCATTGATTGTCTTGATGTTCTGGATCATGGATGCTTCATACCTGCAGCAGGAGAGACTATATAGGCTAAAATATCAGTGGGTGATCAAGAATAGGCAGAAATCAGAGTCGTTCGTGTTTGATCTGAATTGTGGGAACCCGAATACCTGGGACATAGAGGATGGACAGGAAAAGTATAAGTATTTCAAATCAGCAATGCTCTCTTGGTCTGAGAGCCTGACTTATTGCCCTATGATAGCGTTTTATCTTATTTGGGCTTTGTTTTTGATCGGTAAGTTCTGAAATGGATAATCGTAAGTACGTATTATATTCAATTAAAAATCCATTTGATGTTGAGTCCCCGCTGAGTGATTCAGTTCATGATCTTCTGCTGAATAAGCTTGAGGAATTAGGATGCAGCAATTATTTCGCTTGTTTTGAGCAATTTGTAAAATCAGAATATCGTTCTGATAGTCTTCACTTCTGTGTCTGCTACTGCACATCTAAGTTGAATGACTCGCAGATTCGTATGCTTGAGGAGATGAAGGAAAGGGGTATTCCTATTCTTCCTGTTGTTGATCGGAACTCAGTCATAGAAGTTGTTGTCCCTCCTTGCCTGAGGGATATTAATGTACTTGAGGTTGATCCTGCTGATGAAGAAACAGCTTGTAACAAAATCGTTCAATATGTGCTTGAAGCTTTCGGATTGATTCGTGAGGAGCGGAGAGTCTTCATAAGCTATAGGCGAGTGGAATCAAGGCATGTCGCGATGCAGATCCATGATGCATTGGTCCATCAGGGATATACTGTGTTTCTCGATACTGCGAGCATTATAAGCGGTGAGATATTCCAGGATGAGCTTATGAGCCAGCTTGCAGACTCTGATGTCCTTATATTCCTGAATACATCAAATGCATTTGATAGCAAATGGATCAGGAGTGAGTATACGAACGCGATGGCATTGCGGATAGGAATACTCCATATCGACTGGCCCGGGGTATCGGTGCCTCCTGAGGCGTCGCAGACTGTGGATATGGCCAATCCTTTCAAGCTTGGCCATGATGACTTCATATCTCTCTGTCCACTGATCTCTGCAGGTCTTAAGCCGGAAGTAATCCAGATGATAATCAACGCTGTGGAGAAGCTCCGTGTTGCGAATCTAGCTGCCCGGAAGACACTCATGATAAGGGAATTCTGCAGATTTTTGAACAATAGCGGCAAGAACGTAATCGCGGCCTATTCCGCAAAGGATAAGGCAATACGGGTTTTAGATATGAAACGGCATGCTGTGATCAGGAAGTACTTTCCGATAACAGGAATACCAAAATCCGAGGTCTTTAATAAGGTTCGCAAGGAGTACTGTCTTTCAAGGGATTGCGTTTCAATCTTATATAACAGGATGCTTGTGAAGGGGGATGTCGTTGATTACCTCAATTGGATTGATTCGAATACATTGATACATCTATCAGGCTTTGACGGGTTTGGTATGGAGGAGTGAATCATGGAGAATATTTTCCTTTCAGCAAGCATACCTGCAAAGGATCGGGATCAAAGATATTATGATACAGCTGATTTCATAGCTATCAGGGAGGCTGTATTAGCTGTCGCAACTGTAGTTGTCCCTCATTACAGGCTCATTTGGGGAGGGCATCCTGCAATAACGCCCCTGATCCGGACTGTGTATCAGAAATATCTGGAAGAGGAATATGGCAGGACAATCGCTTCAGAGATGCTGGGTTCCGAGATGAAGGAGCATGTGCTTCTTTATCAGTCAGAGTTCTTCGCAAAGAAGTTTCCTGAAGATAATAATGCCTTTGAGCAAATCAAGGTCATTCCTGAAGTGGATAACGATAGGGAAGAAAGCCTTAGATCCATGAGGGAAGAGATGATAGTCAAGAATGATTTCCTTCTTGCGGTATTCATTGGTGGAATGGATGGAGTAGAGAAGGAATATAAGCTATTTACAGAGTCCCATCCTGATCGACTGGCATTGCCTTTGGTTAGCACAGGAGCTGCCGCTGCTGGGTTAAGCATATTTCCAGCTTGGGACGAGACCATAGAAACAAGCGATGTTTTCCATAGGGTCAAATATGACAGGGCTTATATTTCCTTGCTGGAAGATGCAATCGAGCTGGCAAAGAGGTTCAAGTCCAAAGAGAAGTATAAGGAGGATGAGAGATGAGACTGACAAGAAGCTTTCTTCAGAAGCTACCTGCAGAATCTTATGTACGTTCGGTGAATTTCTCTGAAGCAAGGATTACAGAATGTGATGTGTTTATTTCCCATAGTTACGAGAATAAGAAGGTTGTTGGCCATCTATATAGTTTATTTCAGCACTGTGGATACCGGCCGTTCGTTGATTGGATTGATACGGATCTTACTGATAGATCTCAGATGAATGCATCTGGTGCCAGGCTTCTTCGAAAGGTTTTAGCCAGATCAAAATGCCTTGTTTATGTAGATACAATCCAGGCTGACTGCTCTGTCTGGTGCCCGTGGGAATTAGGCCTTTCTGATGCATTCACTAATGGGAGATGCGCAATCATGGCCCCTTTGGATGATTATCTGCAGGGTTATGATGGTAATGAATATCTTGGGATATACCCGACGATAGAGTTTGATGGTACGCATGACTTTTACGTGACTTTGCCGAATAAGGTTCAGATGTCATTGAGGAAATTCATAGATTCGCGCCTCAGTCCATCATCAAGGAGAATATTGGGATAACACAGTCCCATTATGTTTGATTGCTTGTAAAAACATATTTATGGGGGATCCTTTGAACAGAAGAGAAGAGGAAATACTTGCGATGACTGCTTTTGATAATTTGATAGAAGCATGGCAGAGACTGCTTGATGAATCAAAAGGGCATAAGATTTTCGTTTCATACAAATTCAAGGATGATGATGTTTATAGATTGTCTAGGGTGCCTTTGTATGAAGCCACGACTGTCCGTGATTATGTGAATGAATTTGAGGATAAGCTGGATAAGTCTGATCATATATATAAGGGTGAGCAGGACGATGAGGATCTGAGTGATCTTAGCGATGAGACCATATGGGAAAAGCTTAAAGATCGTATCTACGATAGTTCCGTTACTGTCGTTTTCATCTCTCCAGGAATGAATGAGGATGGTGTAGCTGAGCGAGATCAATGGATACCGTGGGAGATATCATATTCATTAAAAGAAACGACTCGTAAAACTGAGACCGGCAAATCCGTTACAAGCCATACGAACGCAATGATTGCCGTAGTCCTTCCTGATTCAAGGAATTCATATCAATACTACTTCGATGAGAGAAGCTGCTGTTCTCAGTCTTGCACGCTTTATAATCAGGATAGGCTGTTTCGGATTATGAAAAAGAACATGTTCAATCTGAAGAATGCGCAGATCAGGAATTGCATAATTGATTCAAATAAGATTTGGTATGGCGAGCATTCTTATATAAAGGCTGTGCGATGGAACGATTTCATAACTGATTATAATAAACACATTAACGAGGCCTTGGAACGCCAGAATAGGCTTGACGACTATGATATTACGAAAGATTTGTAGTAGGAATATGTAGGATCTTAGGATTTGCCTCGGATTTCTATTTGATTACCTTCCAGCAGCCCTTACGATTATTGCCTTGGCGGTTGAGCCTGCCTTGTTCCTGCAGTTTCTTCATAGCGCGTTTGATTGTGATAATGCTTGTATTCGTGGCTGATGCTAGCTCTGGCTGCGTAGCATTTGGGTTCTCCTCCAGCAGTGATAGCAGCTTGTCTTCGATTGATGGGCTGCCATAGCTTGGAGTGTCTTCCTTCAAAGAAGGGTAGATGACCCCAGCATCGTCATATGAGGGCTTACGCCTATAAATCGTGACTCTGAATCTACCATCAAGGTCCTCGAATAATGGTTCTTTGAGACCATACTCCCTTGATTCCTTTATGATTCTGGGTACACCAAGCCCCCATTCCTCGATAAGCCCCATATACCAGAAAGCTTTAGCAATAGCGGTGTTTGGTGCCATGGATCGTCCTTCTTTCAGCATATCTATGGTGAGCCCGCGAGGCAGACTGCCTGGGGATGTTACTGTAATGCGGTCATCATAGATTGCGATCTGTATCTTCCCTTCCGCTAGGTATGATCTGTGGCATATCGCGTTGGTGATGACCTCTCTGATGGAACTGATGGGAAGCTCATAGAAGTCCTTTCTTGTTAAACCTTCTGTTCTGGACCAGAGTGATATATGCTGTAGCACGAATGCAACTGCATCCTCTACCTGTTCATCTATAGCTCCTGATATATCCTTCCTGTCGATGAAGATTCCAGCCTCTTTGCCTTTGAATAAAGCGCATTGGGTTTCTGCATTTGGGTATAGTCCAGGCTTGCCTTCAAGAAGCTGGTAGCCATTGGTTGCGAAATACCTGCCATCCTCTTCTTTTATGAGGGAGAAGGCAATTAAGTTGGAGATGGAAAGCTTACGCACTTTGTCCATTCCTTGCAGCTTTTTCGCATGGCTTTCAAGGTGTGCGCAGAATCCGTTGAGCTCTTCATCCGATAGCTCCCTGTCAAGCCTGATCTTATCGAAACCTATGTTCTTGGAGGAGAGTATAAGCTCCTGTATCTGATAGCTTGCAGCAAGCCTCGTGGTGCCTGCCGCCCTGATATATGTACCATCAAGTATTCCGCGGCTTTTGATGTAATATGGTGGCTGCTGACCATGCGCGATCCTGACTATTATCACGGACTTTCCGTCTATTCTCTGTACATAGATATCAGGAATGATTTTGGGCTCTATTGCACTATAGATGCTGTTTGCGAGCTTATCCATGAGCAGGGGAAGCTCAGATTCATCTATGCCTATTGCGCATCTTTCCTTATCATCGATGCCGAATATCATCTCACCACCTTCGGCGTTGGCGAATGCAGCTATTGTTTTAAGATATCTTGTGCTGTCGTCGGGAATTTCTCGTTTGTATTCGGTTCTTTTGTCTTCAGGCTTCAGCATTTGGGGCGTCTCCTCATAAAAATGGTATCATTTAAATCGAATGGTATCAACAATAATTGTTATGATATGATACGATACTATTTTCCTGCTGATACCTATTCAGTAAGACAGGCTGGACGGTGTGATAGATGATTTCCTCTATTTGAGGGCCAGGAATGAAAAAGCATTTTACATCCAGTCTATATTATTGATGAATCTATTCGTGCCTAGGAGGTTTGGGATATGATTAAGATCCTGCAATTCTTTTATGATGTTGAGAAAATTCCTGCTGGACGTATATCCGTAATCCTTCACTTTAAGGCTGCAATCCAAGAAGATGGTCCCAAAGGCCGGGGAGTGTACTTTACATATAAGATGAAGGATGCATCTGCTGAAGATACCATCATGGAATGCTCTGCTGTTGGTTCCCTGAAATCAAAGGAAAATGATGATTATGGTAAGCAGGAAATCGAGAAACTCTATTCTGAATTCAAGGAGAAGATCCTGAATATCAGCAAGGCGATGAAAGTCCCTGCTTTTCCGATGCCTATCATCCAGGACTATATTTATCAGCAAATAATGAGTGGTGCAGAATGTGATTGATCTTTTCTCCGTATTTTCCGTAGGAAGTGACCAAAATGCCTTCTATTTAGTGAAAATCGGCAAGTTTCTACACGAAATACGTAATAACATGCTGATCAGCAAGGGTAAATGACAGGGAAGATATAGGTACGTAATCCTTCTTTTTCCTTCTCTCTTATGAAAATAATGATGATTTCTGAAAAAAATATGATATAAATAGGCATAAGCGGTAGATGTATAGTGAGAAATACCTTACTATGGGCCCGTTAACAAAAGCTTTTAGGAGAGTGCGATGATAGAGATTAGGCACCTGCGAAAAGTATTTGATGATGATACCATCCCGCTGAAAGACATAGATGTCACTATAAATGATGGCGATGTGATATCCATCATAGGACCTTCCGGAACCGGTAAGTCGACGCTTCTTCGATGCATCAACATGCTGACCGAGCCAACTTCAGGCAGTATCATAGTAGATGGTCAGGACATTACAGAGAGAGGATGCAACCTCAACGAGATCAGAAAGAAGATGGGCATGGTCTTCCAGTCATTCAACCTCTTCGGGCATCTCACGATAATCGAGAACATAATGAATCCCCAGATAACGCTTCTCGGCAGGAGCCGCCAGGAGGCCTATGACAAGGCTATGTACCTTCTGCAGCAGGTAGGACTGGCGTCCAAGGTGTTCAACTATCCTGAGGAGCTCTCTGGCGGACAGCAGCAAAGGATAGCCATAGCGCGCACCCTTGCCATGGATCCTGATATCATCCTGTTCGACGAGCCTACATCGGCCCTCGACCCGTCGATGATAGGCGAGGTACAGTCCGTGATAAAGATGCTTGCCAAGAGCGGGCGCACCATGATGATCGTCACGCATGAGATGGATTTCGCGAGGAAGATATCCAACCGCATCCTCTTCATGTACGATGGATATATCTACGAGGAAGGGACGCCTAAGCAGATATTCGAGCATCCGCAGCGCGAGATAACCAAGAAGTTCATACAGCGACTGTCCTCGCTTACATACAAGATCGATTCCGCGTCGTTCGATGTCGAGGCCATGAACGATGAGCTCAACGCCTATGGAGAGAAGCTCCTGATCGAGGCGGAAAGGCTCAGCAAGCTCATGCTGGCGTTCGAGGAGATCTGCATAAACAACATCGCGGTGGACACGGAGAACCCGGATATCCTCGTGAAGGTGGAGTACTCCGAGAAGCTCGATATCCTCTCGATGCTTATCTGCTACAAGGGGGAGAAGTTCGATATCCATTCCTCTGCGAGCAAGCTCTTCCAGGATCTTCTTGCGGAGCCTACTACAGAAGCCAAGCAGGATGATATAACCTCGGATCCTATGGGTTATGAGCATATCATCACGATTCGTTTCAGATGGGTGGAGGAATGATGAAGAAGCTGATCGCAATCGCAGCGTTGGCTGCAGTACTTGTCTCCTCTGCCTTCGCTCAGGAGTTCAATACGATCGAGGACCTCGACGGGAAGAACATCGGGGTGCAGACCGCCGTGCTCTATGAGGAGCTTATCATGGACAGGGTGCCGCATAGCACATTCCAGTACTATACGATGCCCAATGACATGATCCTCGCGCTCCAGTCCGGAAAGGTCGACGCCTATCTGATCGAGGAGGTCAGCTACGGCGTGCAGAAGAAGAACCATCCGGACCTCGCTGTCCTCGATGAGGTTGCCGGGTACATAAACGCGACCTGCATAATCGGAAACAACGAGAAGCAGGACAGGCTCCTTTCCGAGCTTAACGCGTTCATCGCCGAGAGCCATGAGAACGGCATGCTCTCAGAGCTCTATGACTACTGGATCGCTGACTTCGATCCTGTGAACGATACCTGCGATATCGGGGGCTTCACGGGGGAGAACGGCACGATATCGGTTGCCGTCGAAGGCGGCTACGAGCCTTTCTCCTTCATAAGCAACGGCAATATCTCCGGATTCGACGTCGACTTCATCTGCCGCTTCGCGCGCGCTTATGGCTATACGCCTGAGTTCTTCGAGGTTCCTTTCGAGGCGATCGCTCCGGGCGTTGAGAGCGGCAAGTACGATATCGGCATGAATATCGTCGTCAGCGAGGAACGCAATGAGACCGGGACCCTTTCCGATGTCTATTACTCGACACCTATCCGCCTTGTAGTGCAGGGCGATGATGAGTCAGGGCTTGGCTTCTTCGAGAAGCTTGGGGAAAGCTTCGAGAAGACATTCATCCGTGAGAGCAGATGGGTGCTCTTCGTGCAGGGCGCGGGTGTGACCGTGCTCATAACGATCGCTTCGATCCTTGCCGGCACGATCCTCGGCTTCTGCATCTATATGCTATGCAGGAAGGGCAATGTCCTCGCGAACAAGGCCACCAACTTCTTCCTGTGGCTCATCCACGGCATGCCGACTGTTCTGCTGCTGATGATCCTCTACTATATCGTCTTCGGCTCATCCAGGCTGAGCGGCATGTGGGTATCGGTAGTGGGCTTCTCGCTCATGTTCGCCTGCTCCATGATCGATATGCTCCGCGTAGGCTGCAACGCGATAGGACGCGGGCAGTTCGAGGCATCGCGCGCGCTTGGCTACTCCGAGAGGCAGAGCTTTTTCAAGATCATCCTCCCGCAGGCGGCTCAGCACTTCCTGCCTATCTACCGCAACGATGTCGTGACGTTGATAAAGGAGACATCTGTCGTAGGCTATATAGCCGTGCTTGACCTCACGAAGATAAGCGACCTGGTGCGAAGCAGGACTTACGAGGCGTTCTTCCCGCTGATCGTCACAGCGATAATGTACTTCGTGATCTCAGCCATCCTCACCAAGATCGTCACGCTTGTCGAGGATTCGATAAACCCCAAGAGGAGGAAGAAGGATAAGATCCTCAAGGGGATAAAGGAACAGGAGTAAAGTCCTCTGCTGGAAGCTCCCTGCCTTAGGTAATGCGGGGAGCTTTTCCTTGTCCTTCGCTCTATTCGATGATCACGGTGTAATGCGTGTTCTTTCCATTCCCCTCTCTATGCAGCAAGCCACAGGCCGTGAGCTTCTTCAGGTCCCTGTTTGCGGTATCTGGATGGCATCCTGTGATCGCGGCGTACTTTTTGGCCGTGATTGCCCCTTTCCAATCCTCTGCAAGCACCTTCCGGAGGAACTTGTCCTGCTTTTCATTAATACCGCATTCAACAGCTCTCTCGAAAAAGGCCTTGATCGCAAATGAACGCTGGACCGTCCTGATCGCTTCTTCATACGCGTCTATCAGGCGCTCGAGATACCATGTCAGCCATTCTGTGATATCCAGAGAGCCCTTGCTTGTCCTGTTGAGGATCTCATAGTACTCCTTCTGCTTCTTCCTGATCTCCGCGGAGGCAAGGACTCCAGGAAGGGCCTCTGAATGCCTGGCCATTACATGATCGCCTATGAGGCGTGCCATCCTTCCATTGCCATCTTCGAAAGGATGGATCAGGACAAGATGCAGATGAGCGATTCCTGACATCACCAGGTCGGAATGCATCTCGCTGTTAACGAAGGAGAGGAACGCCTTCATCATCTCCGGGACCGATGACGCGGAAGGCGCTTCATAGATGATAGCGGAATTCTTATAGCTTCCTGATACGACATAGACGCTATCGTTTCTGAATGCCCCTCGCTTCACGCCAGGATTGATCTCTACTATCCTCCTGTGCCAGGAAAGAAGCCTCTCGATCGTGAGCTTGCCATGATTCTGCACGGCATCGAGGGTTGCTTCAGCTATGCCATCATAGTAGCCCTTTGGCTTGCCTGTGGTGGATGGAAAGTCCAATCTTCTTGAAATCGATGTGCGGATATCATCATCGGATAGGCTGATCCCTTCTATGGCCCAGGAGGAATGAAGGGAAGATCCCAGCACATCGGCGCCATAGGCTCTCCGGTCGTTCAGCACGGAGAGGATTCCCTCAAGGAAGAATCTGAGACTGTATGCCCGCTTTTCATAGCTCTGCACCAGGCCCTCGTCAAAGATGAAGTGCGGCCAATCATGGTTCTCGTATATGTACATGAGGCCATTATATCTTCCTGTACTGGGAAAACAACAGGATTCTCAGTATAAAACGGCATGATTTACTGAGAATCATCTAGGTATTGTGCTTTTCGGGGTGAGAGCAGAAGAGCTCCACCTCTGCCGATGGAGCTCTGGGTTTTCCTACAGGCTATCCCCGAAATCCTTCCTGAACGCTTTCACGAGCTCATCCTGCCATGCGGAGGTCGGTTCAAGGCGGCCGAAGAAGAAGCGGAGCGATGAAGGCTCCTCCACGAACCTTAGGCCTCCTATGAGATCGCGGTGGTCATAGAGCCATTTGATCCTGTCCACCGCGTACTTCACCTGTGACAGCGTGAAGACACGGCGGGGCAGGGCAAGGCGAAGCAGCTCGACAGATGCCAGATGCTCGGATCCATCCTCTTCCCTCTGCTCTGATATCGTGCCTCTTTCCATGCCCCTTATCCCTCCCGCGATGTACACCGCGGCTCCGAGGGCTCCAGCGGGGTACTCCTCCTGCCTGACATGCGGGATGAAGCGGGACGCGTCAAGGTGGCATCCAAGACCTCCCGCGGGAGTGACTACAGGAACGCCTAGCTTTATAAGCTCATCTGTCATGTACTTTATGAAGAGGGGACCTTGTGAGATGACATCCATATCCATCGTCTCCTCAAGCCCCACCGTCATCGCCTCCATCTCCCTTACGCTCATGCCGCCGTAGGTCAGGAAGCCCTCGAACATAGGGACAAGCTCCCTCATCCGCAGGTAAAGCTTCTCGTCATGGATAGCTATGCCGCCGCCGCGGGCGAAGCCAAGCTTGCGCGCTGAGAAGTATATGATATCCATCTTGTCGGAGATGCGCCTTGTTATCTCCCTGATAGAAAGGTCCTTTGCCTTCTCCTCCCTTGTCTTTATGAAGTAGAGGTTGTCCTGCAGGAGGCTCGCGTCCATGACAACTGGTTTGCCGTAGCTATGGACAAGATCCGCGACGGCCTCTATGTTCTCCAGCGACAAGGGCTGTCCGCCGATGAGGTTCGTTCCCGCCTCGATCCTCACGAACGGGATCCTATCACCTTTCTCCTCGAAGAGGGCCTTGAGCTTATCGAGATCGAAGTTGCCCTTGAATGGATGGTCGCTTGTGATCCTTATGCCTTCATCTATCACGACCTCCTCGACATAGCCGCCGAGCCTTGTGATATGGGCCTTCGTGGTCGTGAAGTGGTAGTTCATCGGGACTATCGAGCCCTTCTGGACGAAAGTCATCGCGAGGATGTTCTCCGCGGCCCTGCCCTGATGGGCGGGGAGGAAGTACTTCGTCCCGAATATCTCCTCGAGCTTGTCGGTAAGGCGTGTGAATGTGGCGCTTCCGGCGTAGCTGTCGTCCGCGACCATCATCGCCGCGAGCTGCCTGTCGCTCATGGCGTTGACTCCGCTGTCCGTGAGCATGTCTAGGAAGATGTCCTTGTTCTTGAGAAGGAAGGTGTTGTTCCCGGCTTCCTTTATCGCTTCCGCCCTTCGCTCGACAGGAACCAGGTCCAGCTTCTGGACTATCCTGACCTTATGCAGCTCAAGAGGGATGCTCTCCCCCGTGTAGAATTGTATTCCTGGCATAATTGTCCCCTTTTGCACAGTTTGGGGCATGCGGCATCTGCTGTCAAATAAATTCGAGATGATATGCAGAATTTTCTATATTTTCTGCATAAATATACTCTAACAGATTTCTAACACAATCTTAATAACATACGATTTACATGAAAATAACCATTCCTTTACGATTGACGGGGAGGAAATCCTAGGAGATGGATGTTTCTTTTTCATATTTCTGCCAGCAGATATTCTCTGCTCCAGCGCTTCTCGTTACAGCATCGCTTACGCTTGGCGTGATCTTCGTGAATGGCTGGACCGATGCGCCGAACGCGATAGCGACGTGCATAACGACCCGCTGCCTCAGGCCACGCCCTGCTATAATGATGAGCGCTCTCTTCAACTTCATCGGAGTGCTGGTGATGACGAAGATAAACGCCTCGGTCGCGTCAACGATAAGCAACATGGTTGATTTCGGTTCCGATACGCAGACAGCCCTCATAGCGCTGTCGGCGGCTTTGTTCTCGATAGTCGTGTACAGTACCGCCGCCTCATATTTCGGCATACCTACAAGCGAGAGCCATAGCCTCATAGCGGGCCTCACGGGAGCGGCGCTCGCGACAGGGCAGGGCGTGGGCACGATAAACGGAAGCGAATGGATAAAGGTCATCTACGGCCTTGTCCTCTCCCTTCTCCTGGGCTTCTTCATGGGCTGGATCGTGTGCAAGGCCGTCGCCCTCATTTTCAGGGGCATGGACAGGCGCATAGCCAACACGTTCTTCAGATACGCCCAGATAGCGGGAGCCGCCGCGATGAGCTTCATGCACGGCGCGCAGGATGGACAGAAGTTCATAGGCGTGCTTTTCCTCGGCATCGCGTTCGCGAACGGGCAGCCCAGCGTCGAGGGGGTGCTTATCCCCGTGTGGCTGATGGTGCTTTGCTCTCTCGTCATGGGCTGCGGCACCAGCGTCGGCGGCGAGAAGATAATACGGTCGGTTGGGATGGACATGGTCAAGCTGGAGAAGTACCAGGGCTTCAGCGCGGATGTGGCGGCCTCCCTCTGCCTCCTCTTTTCCTCGCTCTTTGGCATCCCTGTCTCTACCACCCACACGAAGACAAGCGCGATCATGGGTGTCGGGGCGTCACGCAGGCTGAGCGCGATCAACTTCTCTGTTGTCCGCGACATGATGCTTACCTGGGTATTCACGTTCCCTGGCTGCGGGATCATCAGCTACCTGATGGCCAGGCTTTTCCTATTCATATTCTAAAGGAGTCAATAAATGGCTAGAAAACAGGATTCATTCTATTTCGATACCTTCACCGCCTGTGCGGAGCATGCCGTCGAGGCCTCAAGGCTGCTCAGGAGATGCATCGCCGATTACGATCCGGATAACCTCGAGCTCATACTCAGGGAGATCCATGAGACCGAGCATGCGGCGGACATGAAGAAGCATGAGCTTATGAACGTGCTCGCCAAGGCCTTCATCACCCCGATTGAGAGGGAGGATATCATGCTGCTGAGCCAGTGTTTGGATGAGGTCGTGGACAAGATGGAGGATGTCGTGCTCCGCCTATACTGTGACAATATCCGCTTCATCAAGCCCGAGATGATCGCCGTGGTCGATGTCCTCGAGCGCTGCTGCAGCGAGATGCATGCCATGATCAAGGAGTTCAGCAACTTCAGGCACTCCAGGACGCTTCGCGACAAGATTATCGCCATCAACACGCTCGAGGAGGAGGCTGATGCCCTCTTCATCCATAACATGAGGGTGCTGCACACTGAGGAGACCGATCCTATCGCGATAATCGTCTGGAGGGATGTGTATAGGTATATAGAGCAGTGCGCGGACGCGTGCGAGCATGTCGCCGATGCCTGCGAGAAGATCATGATGAGCAACACTTAACATTGGAGGGGATATCCTCATATTCATTTAACTGAATCATAACCGGCCTGTGGGGGATGGCCGGTTTTCCATTCTGCTAGACTCCATGCTGTGGCTTGGCCACTAAATGACTTTGGAGGAAAAGCAAGATGAAAAGACTTACCCTAACGCTTCTGTCTCTCATCATGATAGTATCCATGGCTTTCGCGAATGGCGGCATGGAAACCGAAAGCGCGATAAGGGAATACACGGAGGATGCCTCCCCGAAATACGTATTCATGTTCATCGGTGACGGGATGAGCTCCCCGCAGACCAATTCCGCGCAGGTATTCAATGGAATCAACGAGTCAGGGCTTATCTCCCTTGATGAGCTCACGTTCACGCAGTTCCCTGTTGTAGGGCTTCAGTATACCCAGGACTCCACATCGTTCTGCCCGGACTCCGCTTCAACGGCAACATCCCTCTCTTCCGGATACAAGACCCATAGCGGAGTAATCGGCATGGGCGTGGACAGGGTCACCCCGGGCGTGACGATTGCTGAGATGCTCCATGACAAGGGCTGGAAGATCGGCATCGTGTCGACTGTCACGATCAACCACGCGACCCCCGCCGCGTACTATGCGCATATCGCATCAAGGAATGACTACTATGATATCGGGCTCCAGATGGCTGAGTCGGGATTCGAGTACTTCGCGGGCGGATCCGTGAACCAGGCCGAGAACGGGGACAAGTCCATCTATGAGGTCCTTGAGGATAATGGCTATCTTGTCACGAACGATAAGGACACCATACTCAGCCTCAATGGCAACAGCGGCAAGGTCTATGCCTACAGCCCTGTCATCCAGGACGACGGCGCGATGCCTTATGCCCTTGATGCACCGGCTGACTCTCTCAAGCTCAAGGACTTCGTGAAGAAGGGCATTGATGTGCTTGATAACGAGACAGGCTTCTTCATGATGGTCGAGAGCGGCAAGATCGACTGGGCGGGCCATGCCAACGACGCGCTCGCGAACATCTACGACACCATCGCCTTCGATGAGGCTATCGAGGTGGCTGTCGACTTCGCGAAGAACCATCCGGATGAGACGCTCATCGTAGTCACAGGCGACCATGAGACTGGCGGTATGACGATTGGCTACGCGGCAACTGGCTACAACACCGCGTTCGACATCCTCCGCAGCCAGAAGTGCTCATTCGTGAAGTTCGACTCCCTTGTAGAGGAGGCTAAGGCAGATGGCTCCTTCACGTTTGATGATATGATGGCCATGGTCGAGGAGTACTTCGGTCTTGTCGCTCCTGGCGAGGAGGCTGCTGACGAGGCTCTCGTGATGAATGAGTATGAGTACGCTAAGCTCCAGAAGGCTTATGAGGATGACAGGAGCGGCAACGTCGATGGCTATGAGGAGTCCCTGCTCTATGGCGGATACAACCCGATCAGCGTCACGCTCACGCACATCATCAACAACAAGGCCGGCATCGGCTGGACAAGCTATGCCCATACAGGCCTTCCAGTGCCGGTATATGCGTACGGCGAGGGTGCTGAGCTCTTCGTAGGCGCCTATGACAACACAGAGGTCGCCCACAAGCTCATGGATCTCACTGATGCCAGGTAATAGCCTGGAGCGATATATAAGGGGAGGGGCTTCCCTCCCCGTTTTCCTTTGATATGATACGAAACGATACGAAGAAGAACGCTGCGTTTATCGTGGCTTTCATCATTGCCTCCGCCGTGCTCCTGATGATCCCGACAGGATTCGAGAGGGCGATCTACGTCAACGCGGTTGGGGCCAAGGCCGAGGTTATATCGACAGATGACCGCGGGATAATACAGACTGGGCTTTTCAGGACAGGTGACCAGAGATGCCGCGTCCGGGTGCTCTCAGGCGAGCATGAGGGGCTTGAGATGGATGCCATCAACCTCCTTTCGGGAAGCCTCAAGGATGACAAGGTATTCGTTCCCGGGGATATTGCCTGGGTGCTTGTCGAGCGCGATGCCGAGGGCGATCCCATATTCATCAACATGATCGACTACTATAGGCTAGGCAGGGAGGTCTTGCTCATAGCCATATTCATTGCCGTGCTGATAGCCTTCAGCGGGCTGAGGGGGATAAGGATGGTGCTCTCGTTCGCATTCGCCTTCCTTGCTATATGGAAGCTCCTTATCCCATCGGTGCTTAGAGGACGGAGCCCGCTAGTCATGTGCGCCCTCACGCTTGTGCTTCTGACATTGGTCACGCTTCCGATGGTATCAGGCGTGAACAAGCGTAGCCTTGCCGCGATCCTTGGCTCGTTCTCCTCTATAGCGATAACGCTTCTTGTTTCGCTTGGCATGACAGCATACCTTCGCATACATGGCTCTGTCCTGGAGATGAGCGAATCGCTTCTATACAGCGGCTTCATGGGCCTTGACCTGACATCGCTTTTTTCCGGCGTGGTGTGCCTTGGCGCGGGCGGCGCGATAATGGATCTCTCGATAGATGTCTCTGCTGCCATGTGGGAGGTGAGGGAGCACGCACCCGAGACAGGGCGGAGGGAGCTCTTCCGATCCGCGATGGAAGTCGGGAAAGCCGGGGTAGGAACGCAGATAACGACGCTGCTTCTTGCATATATGGGAAGCTACCTGACGCTGATGATGGTCTATATGGCGCAGGCCACGCCGGTGCTGAACATATTCACCTCAAAGTCCATAGCCGCGGAGATCGCGCAGACCCTGGCCGGGGCGTTCGGCATAGTCCTTGTCACGCCTCTTACGGCCCTGATAGGCATGGCACTCTTCATAGCGAGGAAGGCATAGGGTATCATCAGGGCATGGAGATCCTGAGATCCACCGCCCTGGATATACCGCGCATAATGGAGATCATAGAGGAGGCTAGGGCCTTCCAGCTTTCATATGGCAATGGCCAATGGGCGGATGGCTATCCTTCCCGCGCTCTGATAGCAGCCGATGCGGAGAGCGGCATAGGATACAAAGCGGTGGAGGACGGCATGACGATAGGCTATCTCGCGATAGCCGGCCACGATGACTCGTATGACGCGATCGAAGGGGCGTGGATCACTGCAGGTCCGTACATAGCGCTTCATCGCATCGCGTTCGCAAAAAGCGTCAGGGGCCGCGGGCTCTTTCCTTCCCTCATGGAGGAATGCATCCGCATCGCGGATGAAAGGGGATGCGCGTCAATCCGCGTGGATACCGACAGGCGCAATCCGATAATGCAGCACCTGCTTTCCAAGCTCGGCTTCACGTTCACGGGGCATGTCCTTTTCGAAGGGGACAGGAAGCTTGCGTATGAATTGCCTCTTGGGGATATAATAAGGCCATGATAAACGTTGGCAATGACTGGCAGCCTCTTTTCGATATCGAGCAGAACAAGCCTTACTACCTTGAGCTGAGGAGATTCCTTAAGGCGGAGTACTCAACGAAGACCGTCTATCCTCCGATGGGGGAGATCTTCCGCGCGTTCGTCCTCACGGGCTTCAAGGACACCAAGGTCGTCATAGTGGGCCAGGATCCATACCATGAGCCTGGGCAGGCCATGGGGCTTTCCTTTTCCGTGAGGGAGGACATACAGGAGCCGCCATCGCTTCAGAACATACATGCAGAAATCGAGGCTGAGGGTGTTGGCGGAGGCCCATGGTCAAGCGATCTCACGCGCTGGGCTAGGCAGGGCGTGCTGCTTCTCAACAGCACCCTCACGGTCGTTGCGCACCGCGCGGCCTCCCATGCTGGAAAGGGCTGGGAGACATTCACGGATAATGCCATAATGGCGCTGGGCGATGATGACAGACCCAAGGTGTTCATGCTCTGGGGAAGCTACGCGAGGAGCAAGAAGGCCCTGATCCACAATACCCATCACCTGATCCTCGAGTCCGCCCATCCAAGCCCGCTGAGCGCGTATCGCGGCTTCTTCGGCAACGGCCACTTCAAGGCCTGCAATGACTTTTTGGCCCGCACCGGGCAGACCCCTATAGCCTGGTAGCTCAGAGCTCCTCTATATAGCTTACGGAGTCGTTTGTCTCAAGAAGCGCGAGCATCTCGTCGTGCGTCGCGTTTATCGTGCTCTTGAGCGTGAATATGAATGCCGTGTCTGACGAGATGCCGTTGCGTTCGCTCTGGATGTTCTCCGCGTAGAGCCCATGCATCTTCAGGAAATGCAGGAACGGGGCAAGGCAGCTTCCGCTCTTGAGCTCGACATAGAGGTTCACGCTCTTCGTCCTGTGCCTTATCATCACATCCCAATGGTTCAGAAGGCGCAGTATGATGAGTATGGAAAGCCCGCCGACGATCGCGACCTCATAAAGCCCTATGCCGATCGCAAGCCCTACAGCCGATGCAGCCCATAGCCCTGCCGCTGTCGTAAGTCCCCTTATCTGGTTCTGCTTCGTGACGATTATCGAGCCGGCTCCCAGGAAGCCTATGCCGCTCACGACCTGAGCCGCCATCCTGACCGGATCCCCTGTCTCATACGCGGCGTATACATATTGGTTCGTCAGCATGATGATGCATGAGCCCATGCACACGAGGATGTATGTCCTCAGCCCCGCAGGCCTGTTCTTCAGGCCCCTTTCGATTCCCAGTATCGCACCGAGGGCTATCGATACGAATATCCTGAGAAGCATAGATAGAAATGTTAGCTCACGTATATCGTCCAGACCTTCCATGAGTGAAAAGATTAGGGGCGTATAGCCTGTATGTCAATGAAAATTAATACTCTTCTAACAATTTCTTAACATTTATCGACGGCAGTTGAGCGTTGCAACGTTCCTCTCTTTCCTTATAATCGCAGATATGGCTGAAAAGGGCATTGCTGACTTCTCATCCGGGCCGATCGCCAGGAGCATACTGATCTATACATTCCCCCTTTTCCTGGGGAATCTCTTCCAGCAGCTGTACAACGCCGCCGATACCCTCATAGTCGGCAATTTCCTCGGCCCTGACGCGCTGGCGGCTGTCTCCTCGTCAGGATCCCTCATATTCATGATGGTCGGATTCTTCAACGGCCTTGCCGTCGGTGCCGGTGTCGTGATATCCCGCGCGTACGGGGCAGGGGACAGGGAGAGGCTGGAGAAGGCCATGCATTCGGATATAGCGTTCGGCATAGCCGCGGGGCTTGCCATAACGCTTCTTGCCGTGCTCTTCACGCCGCGGATCCTCCGCGCTATCGCGACGCCTCCATCGCTTCTTCCTATAAGCGCCTCATATTTCCGCATATACTCCGCCGGGATATTCTTCTCTGTGATGTACAACGTGCTTATGGGTATAATGAACGCCCTTGGTGACAGCCGTCACCCTCTTTATTACCTTATCGTCTCATCTGCCGTGAATATCGTCTTGGATCTCGTGTTCGTCGGGCTTCTCGGCTGGGGCGTATGGTCCGCGGCCCTTGCGACGATAATCTCACAGGCCGTGAGCGCGGCGCTCTGCTTCTGCCGCCTGCAGAGGAAAGGGGAAGGAGGCGTGAGGATAAGGATACGCGTCATAGCCATAAGCGGCATGGAGATGCGCGCGATCATCCGCTTCGGCCTTCCTTCCGGGCTGCAGAACTCGATAATAGGCTTTGCCAACACAGTCATCCAGGCCTCGGTCAACACCTTTCCCGCCGCGGCTATCGCGGGGTTCGGCGTCTATGCCAAGATAGAGGGCTTCGTGCTTCTGCCGATAAGCTCGTTCTCGCTCGCGCTCACCACATTCGTCGCCCAGGTCTCCGGAGCGGGGAACAGGGACAGGGCGCTCAAGGGCGCGAAGGAGGGGATGGCGATGTGCGTCGCTGTCGCGGAGGCTGTCGGTGCGCTTCTTTTCGTGTCGGCACCCCTTCTTGTCAGGATGTTCTCATCAGATCCCGATGTCATCGCCTATGGCGTGCGGCAGGCCCGCATCGAGGCTTTCTTCTATTTCCTTGTCGCTGTATCCCACTCAAGCGCGGGGATCCTCAGGGGAGCTGGCAAGGCCTTCATCCCGATGCTCGTGATGCTCTCGGCATGGTGCGCCTTCCGCGTCGCGTTCGTGCGGGCCGCGCTCTCGTTCACGCATGATATATCGGTAATATATGCCGCATACCCGGTGACATGGCTCCTTTCTTCGGCCATATTCGCGTACTATCTTCTCCGCCGGCCCTGGCTGCGTTAGCCAATATTTTGGATAGATTTTCCTTGCATTATCCTGAATCAGTGATAAACTAGCTGCTGGATAAGGAAATATGCTTATCCAAAAAGTTGGGGAGAATGGGCAAGGTAACGCTAAAGGAAATAGCTGAGATAAGCGGTGTGTCCGTATCTACGGTATCACGCATACTCTCGGGCGACACAAGCCGGAAGACAAGCGAGGAGACGGCGTCCCGCGTCCTCAGGGCGGCCCATGACCTTGGATTCATCGAAAGCCGTACCAAAAGCATCCGCAAGGCGCGTGTCCCCATCACGCTGAGCTCCGTGTTTCTCTCAGATCATGAGAGCCTTGCCTCCGAATTCTTCCAGCGCATCCTTTCAGGCGTGGACAGGGAGATAGGGAGGCTTGATGAGGAGTACAATATACGCTATTCCGTGGCATCTTCCTCTGATAGCTCGTTCCCCGCGTCCCTCGAGGGCACCGATGCCGCTATCATCCTCGGGCGTGGCTCTGATGATGTGATAGATTCCATACGCGGCCGCGTGCCGCTTTTGATCTACGCGGGGCTGAACAGCATCGGAGGCATGGATGAGGTCATATCCGATGCCGGCCGCGGCATGGCCGATGCCGTGAGGCTGCTTTATGGAAAAGGCAGGAGGAGGATCGCCTATATAGGGCCTGCCGGCACGGATAGGGTGCTGAACGAGCATCGCTTCGCCGGATACCTCGAGGGGCTGGACAGCGTTGGGATCGGAAGGGGGAACGCCTTGTATGAGAGCGTCCATCTCTCCCCGCAGGATGGCTATGAGGGCACGCTGAGGCTTCTGGACAGGGAGACGCCGGATGCTATCGTCGCGGCCAATGACAACGCTGCGATAGGCGTGCTCCGGGCGCTGAAGGAGAGGGGCCTTGATGTCCCCGGCCGCGTCATGCTCACGGGCTTTGATGATTCTGATGCCGCGGCCTTCCTTGAGCCGTCGCTCACGACCTTCTCCGTCCCGGCTGAGGAGCTCGGGCGCTTTGCCGCCAAGATAATAGTCGATAGATGCATGAACGAAAGGGATTGCCCGATACGCATCAGCATCCCTTATACCCTGATAGAGAGAGAATCAACGGAGGTCAGAAGTTGAGGAATATAGTATTCATACATGGCGGCGGCCCTACCGCTGTCATAAACGCATCGCTTGCCGGATCGCTCAGGGAGCTTAGGGACCAGGGCTTTGACGGCAAGGTCTATGGCGCCCGCTTCGGGGTAAGGGGGCTTCTCGCAAGGGACATGATCGACCTTGGGAAGCTTTCAGACAAGGAGCTGGATGCGCTTGAGCACACCCCAGGCTCAGCCATAGGCACTGGGCGTGACCATCTTGAGGGCGAGGACTATCTCAAGCTCCGCAACGCTCTCAGCGAGCTTGACGCCGCGTATTGCGTGATGACAGGCGGCAACGGCACCATGGACACATGCCGCAAGCTTGCCTTCGCCTGCGATACCGCCGGCATAACCGTGACAGGGACCCCGAAGACGATGGACAATGACCTTTCGGTTACGGACCACAGCCCTGGATTCGGATCGGCGGCAAGGTATATCGCGGCATCGGTCAGGGAAGCAGTGGAGGATGTGAATGGACTTCCGATACACGCGGTCGTCATAGAGGCATTTGGGCGTGATGCGGGCTGGATCACGGCCTCCTCCGCTCTTTCCCGCCTCTATGGATCGGATGGACCTGATATGGTCCTGCCTCCGGAGAGCGCGTTCGACGAGGAATGCTTCCTGTCCCAGGTGGAGAGGATACACAAGGAGAAGGGCGGTCTTGTGATAGTCGCGAGCGAAGGCCTCAGGTACAGCGATGGCACTCCTATAGTCGAGCCAATATTCCAGACGGACAGGAGCGTGTACTTCGGTGATGTCTCATCGCATCTTGCATCCCTTATCGTCAAGAAGCTCGGCATCAAGGCGCGCTCCGAGAAGCCGGGGATCCTTGGCCGCTCATCCATTGCGTGGCAGAGCGATATAGACAGGATGGAGGCCGTGGAGTGCGGCCGCGCCTCGGTCCGCGCGGCTCTTTCCGGACGCACGGCGTCCATGAGCATCATAAGGCGCATCTCCTCAGATTCATATAAGGCCGAGACGGCTATCGAGGATATCTCCGATGAGATCCTCGAGGCCAGGACGCTGCCCGCAGAGTACTATGATGCGGCCACGTTCAGCGTCAGCGAGAGCTTTATCGAATATGCAAGACCGCTTACAGGTCCGCTTGGGCCTGAGTTCATTTCACTGCAGAGGAAGGAGGGTGCGTTATGAGCTACTATTCATATAGCCGCGAAGAGCTTAGGAAGGGAAGGATACCGGTAAAGCTCCTGGGAGACAGCGGAGAAGTCTTCTATGAGCTTGCCCTTGAGATGGTTGAGACCATCGAGGAGAACAACAGGAAAGGGGAGAGGACTGTCTTCATCGTCCCCGTGGGGCCTGTCGGGCAGTATCCTATATTCGTCCGCCTTGTAAATGAGAGGAAGCTTTCCCTCAGGAACTGCGTGTTCATCAATATGGATGAGTACCTTACAAGCGACAGGAAGTGGATAGATCCGTCCCATCAGCTTTCGTTCCGTGGCTTCATGGAGCGCAGCGTCTATTCCCAGATTCCGGCGGACCTCAATGTCCCGGAAGAGGCCAGGATATTCCCTGATCCTGATGATCCCGGAAAGGTCGGGCGCGTCATCAGGGAGATGGGCAAGGTCGATGTCGCGTTCGGAGGCATAGGAATCAACGGCCATCTCGCCTTCAACGAGGCTGAGGAGGTAAGCGCGGAGGAGTTCGCCACGAGGGAGACGCGTGTCATACGCATGAGCCGCGAGACAAGGACCGCGAATGCCATCGGCGATCTCAATGGTGCTATCGACGCGATGCCGGAGTACGCCGTGACGATCGGCATGAAGGAGATACTCTCAGCGCGCAAGGTCAGGCTCGGCGTCTTCAGGCCATGGCACAGGTCTGTGCTCAGGCAGGCGCTCTTCTCGGAGCCTTCCGGGCATTTCCCAGTGACTCTTCTCCAGAACCATCCGGATGCTATGATAATCTCGAACAACGTGGCCTCAGAGCCAGCTATAAAGGAGGAAGTATAATGCTTATCCCGCTTCGCCCGA
The DNA here is from genome assembly GCA_944389275.1 of uncultured Spirochaetaceae bacterium. Classification (GTDB taxonomy): domain Bacteria; phylum Spirochaetota; class Spirochaetia; order Sphaerochaetales; family Sphaerochaetaceae; genus Ornithospirochaeta. The sequence continues at coordinate 71,064 of CALXLT010000045.1, read as the reverse complement.
TTCTCGACGCTACAGAGAAGTATGATTACGCACAGGGCGCGTTCAACGTCAACGCGGTATGCCAGGCAAAGGCAGTAATCGAGGTCCATGAGATGTTCCGTTCCCCCGCGATACTGCAGGGCGCGGATCTTGCCAATGGCTTCATGGGCGGCCGTGCTGATTTCATGAATGCGACCGTGGAGGACAAGATCAAGGGCGCGAAGAACATCGCTGATGCCGTGAAGCGCTTCGCTCTCTCATCCCCGATCCCTGTCGCCCTTCATCTGGACCATGGGCGCGATTTCGCAAGCGTCAAGGCCGCTATAGACGGTGGCTATACATCTGTCATGATCGATGGTTCCTCCCTCCCTCTCGAGGAGAACATAGAGCTTACGAGGGAAGTCGTGAAATATGCCCATGAGCGCGGCGTGAGCGTCGAAGGCGAGCTTGGCGTCCTTGCCGGAGTCGAGGACCATGTCTTCTCCGAGGGCTCTACCTATACCAACCCGCTTGATGCTATCCGCTTCTTCAAGGCCACGAAGGTCGATGCCCTGGCGATAAGCTACGGGACGATGCATGGCGCGAACAAGGGCGCGCATCCAGCGGTGCGCAAGGAGATCGCCATCGCGGTCAAGGAGTGCATGCTCCATGAAGGCATCAAGGGAACCCTCGTGTCCCACGGCTCATCAACCGTTCCCCAGTACATCGTCGAGGAGATAAACGCCCTCGGCGGCGATATCCAGGGAGCCGCGGGCATCCCGCTTGAGCAGCTTATCGAGGTATCGCACTGCGGAATCGGCAAGATCAATGTCGATACGGATATCCGCCTTGCCGTCACGAGGAACATAAGGGAGTATTTCGTCAACAACAAGGCGGCCCAGGAGGATAGCCGCATAAATGCCATCTGGCAGCTCATGCAGTCGAATCCCAAGGCCTTCGATCCGCGCTTCTACCTGCCGCCTATCATGGATACAGTCATGTATGGCAACGTCCCGAATGAGGCCGTGCAGACGATAACGGAGCTTATCGAGAAGGGCGTCAAGGAAGTCGTCGGCAAGCTCGTGGTCGACTTCGGCCAGGTCGGAAAGGCCCCGAAGGTCGAGATCAGGAGCCTTGATGAGATGGCGGAGATCTATAGGAAGGAAGGTATCTGATGCAGCATATCTATGTGAATTTCAAGCGCTTTGATGTTCCCGCGGCGATGGGAGGCGTGAACAGGATCGCGGATCCAAGCGAGTACGCTTCATACATCGTGAAGGAAGTCGGGCCGAAGCTTGCCTCTTATAGCGGCAAGGCTGAGTTCGTCCATTTCTACCCGGAGTCCTGCCTCATCGAGGCTGTAAAGGCGGCCTCCGAGCCTCTTTCGATCGGATGCCAGGGCGTATACAGGGCCGATGTGGCTCCAGGCGGCAACTTCGGCGCCTTCACCACGAACCGCCCTGCCGCGGCGATGGCCGCCCTCGGATGCACTCACACGATCATCGGCCACTGCGAGGAGCGCAACGACAAGAACGAGATCCTCTCCATCGGGGGATCGGATGACCGCACAGCAGTCAACAGGATCCTTGCCAAGGAGGTCCAGTGCGCGCAGAGGAGGGGACTGAAGGTGCTCTATTGCTGCGGAGAGAAGGACACGGAGCTTGATGAATGGGATCGTGTCATAGCCGAGCAGCTTGAGATAGGGCTTGAAGGAGCCGATCTCTTATCTGTAGTGATTGCCTATGAGCCTGTATGGTCAATCGGGCCTGGCAAGACCCCTGCCGGGAAGGAATACATCGAGAAGGTCGCAAGGCACATCAAGAAGGTGCTTGGACCGGTGCCTGTCGTGTATGGCGGCGGGCTGAAGGAGGAGAATGCCGCTATGCTCTCGTCGATCGATGAGATAGATGGCGGACTTATCGCGCTGACCAGGTTCTCTGGCGAGATAGGATTCTATCCCGATGAGTACCTGAGGATAATCGACCTATATATGAATGGCAAAGGAGAAGCAAGATGAAGCTGGATTTCGAGTATGGACAGGGCCTGATGAGTGCCAATCTCCCTGATAGCACCGATATATTCATCCCGGGTGAGACCGTTCCTGATCCTCCGTGCATCCCTGAGGATAAGCTTGAGGAGGAGACGCTGAAGTCAATCCGCAATCCAATAGGCATGGAGAGGCTTGACCAGCTCGCGCATAAGGGCAGCAAGGTCACGATTGTATTCCCTGACAGGGTCAAGGGAGGCGAGCAGAAGACGAGCCACAGGAAGATCGCCATCCCTCTCATCATCAAGGAGCTTTACAAGGCCGGAGTCGAGAAGAAGGATATCCTCCTGATCTGCTCCAACGGGCTTCACAGGAAGAACACGATCGAGGAGATCAGGAATGTCCTCGGGGAAGAACTCTTCAACGAGTTCTATCCGACTCATCAGATCATCAACCACGATAGCGAGGATTACGACCATCTTGTAGATCTCGGCACGACCGACAGAGGCGATCCGGTCCTGATGAACAAGTATGTCTATGACTCTGACGTCGCGATTCTCATCGGCCACGTCCAGGGCAATCCCTATGGAGGGTATTCCGGCGGCTACAAGCACTGCGCTACAGGCATAACGCACTGGAGGAGCATCGCGTCGCACCATGTCCCTGAGGTCATGCATCGCCCTGACTTCACGCCTGTATCAGGGGACTCCCTGATGCGCACGAAGTTCAATGAGATCGGCATGCACATGGAGAAGATGATGGGCAAGAAGTTCTTCTGCTGCGATGCCGTCCTTGACACCAAGAGCCGCCAGATCTCGATCTGGTCAGGATACGCGAAGGAGATGATGCCGCTTTCATGGGTCGATGCCGATAAGCGCACATACGTCCATTGGGCCAAGAAGAAGTATGACGTGCTTGTCTTCGGCATGCCCCAGTTCTTCCATTACGGAGAGGGCATGGGAACCAATCCTATCATGCTCATGCAGGCTATAAGCGCGCAGGTAGTCAGGCACAAGAGGATCATGAGCGATAGATGCGTGATCATCTGCTCATCCCTCTGCAATGGCTACTTCCACGACGAGCTCTGGCCTTACACGAGAGAGATGTACGAGGATTTCCAGCATGACAGGATGAATACCCTCCCTGATATGAACAGGCTGGGCGAGTACTATGCCACGAATGAGGAGTACATCAGGAAGTACAGGTATACCAATGCCTTCCACCCATTCCATGGATTCTCGATGATAAGCTCTGCACATATCGCGGAGATGAATACGGCCGCGATCTATATCGTAGGAGCGCAGGATCCAGGATATGCCAGGGGCATGGGCATGAAGACGCGCCCGACATTCGAGAGCGCTCTTGAGGATGCGATGAAGAAGTACCTTCCGGAGAATCCTTCTATCCTCGCCCTTCCACAGACCTTCACGAAGGCTGCTGTGCACCTCTGCATGGCTGACTGACTGAAAGGCCGATGATGATACGGTCCCGTGGCGCAAAGGTGCGTCGGGACCGTTTTCTTTTATGTTATCTGATTATGTAGTAATGAATTGCGCTGGCTTGCTACAATTTTGGTCCAGTGCTATCATCCCACTGTGGAAAATACAGTCTCTGATTTTACCGAAGGGCGGATAGCCGGCAAGCTTGTGCGTTTCATGCTTCCGATCCTCGGAGCGCTTATCCTCCAGGCGGCCTATGGTGCCGTCGATGTCCTTGTTGTCGGCTGGTTCGGGACGACCGAGGGGCTTTCAGGGGTATCTACCGGAAGCAGCATAATCAATCTAGTGACATTCGTCCTTACCGGTCTGGCAACAGGTATCACCGTGATACTCGGCACATGCATCGGCAGCGGCAGCACGGAGAAGGCTGGCCGGGTCATCGGCTCCGCGATCTTCTTCTTCATCGCCATAGGCGTGGTGCTGACGGTGCTGCTCATAGCCTTCGCCGAGCCACTTGCCCGTCTCATGAGATCTCCTGAGGAAGCGGTGGCCAACACTGTCTCATACGTTCGTATCTGCGGCTCCGGTATACTCTTCATAATCGCCTACAACGTGATCAGCTGCATACTGCGGGGTATCGGGAACTCACGTCTTCCCCTTATCTTCGTCGCCATAGCGTGTGTCGCGAATATCATCGGGGACTATATCCTGATAGCCATATTCCACATGGATCAGGCGGGCGCCGCCATCGCCACGGTCGGAGCGCAGGCCCTGTCCGTGGTGCTTTCCCTGCTGATTCTGAGGATGCAGAAGCTGCCGTTCAGGATATCCATCCGCGATATAAGGATCAGCCGCGATCTCCTGTCATTCCTACGGATTGGTTCTCCCATCGCCCTCCAGGAATTCATGACCCAGGTGTCCTTCCTCGCGCTCATAGCCTTCATCAACAACATCGGCCTCGCAGCCTCCAGCGGCTATGGGGTGGCGAACAAGATAGTCACGTTCGTGATGCTCATACCATCCTCGATAATGCAGTCGCTCTCATCGTTCATAGCGCAGAACGTTGGAGCGGGGAAGGAGGATAGGGCAAGGCGGACGATGTTCACCGGCATGGCGATGGGTGCTGCCGTCGGCTGCATCATGTTCATCCTCGCGTTCTTCTTCGGACATGGGATATCCAACATATTCGCCTCTGATGAGGCTGTGATAACCCGCTCTGCCGAATACCTGAAGGGCTTTGCCCCGGAGGCGATCGTCACGAGCATCCTCTTCTCGTTCATGGGCTACTTCAGCGGCCACGGCAAGACGCTTTTCGTGATGATACAGTCACTCCTGCAGACATTCCTCGTACGCCTTCCTGTAGCGTACATCATGTCTGTGCAGCCTGATCCGAGCCTGACGATGATAGGTCTCGCCGCACCTCTTGCAACGGTCGCCGGGATACTTATCAACCTGGGCTATTACATATATTCACGTCGACAGGAATCGCTTTGATTCTCGGTTGCGCTCCCTGAGATTATCTGCTATCTTACGCGCAACATATTGCGTATTCATTCTGGTGATGCCATATTTGTAGCGGGGTATACATGGAAATAATCAAAAGAGACGGACGTTTGGAGCCCTTTGATATCTCAAAGATCGAGAACGCTATAGCCAAAGCGCTGGCAAGTACTGGAGAGGATCGGCCTTCAACGCTTGCCTTGTCTTTGGCGGAGAAGACAGCGGCGGCCCTTGATCCCGGGCGGCAGTGGAGCGTCGAGGAGATACAGGACAAGGTTGAGGAGGCGTTGATGTCCTCCTGCGAGTTCCAGGCCGCGAGGAACTATATCCTTTTCCGCAGCCAGCGGAGTGAGAGAAGAAGCGAACGCCAGCGCCTTTGGGGATATCTTCAGCTTGATGGCCTTGATGCCGTGCTTGAGGATATCCAAAGGGAATTTCCTGGAGATGAATACTCCCTATCTGTCCTTTGCGATAAGTTCATAGCGTTTTCCAAGGAGGATATGGACGAGGATGAAAGGCTTGAGGCGCTTATCAGAGCCGCTGTTGAGCTGACACGTCCTGAGGCCCCTCGCTGGGAGTTCATCGCGTCCCGTTTCCTGCTTTTCTCGTTCCGCCGTAAGCTTTCAGCAAGGCTTGGCGGGATGAATATCTCTTCCTTTTACGATAAGATCCGTTACCTGACCGATGAGGGGCTCTATGGTGATTATATCCTCAAGGGTTACACGGAGAGTGAGATCAGGGAGGCTGAGTCGTATATCGATGAGAACCGTGATCACCTCTTCACGTACTCTGGCCTGGATCTTCTCATCAGGCGCTATCTTATACATACTCATCGTCATGAAGCCGTGGAGACGCCTCAGGAGATGTTCCTTGGTATAGCTCTTCATCTCGCTCTCTTGGAGAAAGAAGGAAGGATGGGCTATGTTAAGGCTTTCTACGACATGCTCTCGCGTATGGAGGTCACGATGGCGACCCCGACACTCGCGAACGCGCGTAAGCCTATCCATCAGCTCTCATCTTGCTTTATAGACACCGTCCCTGATTCGCTTGATGGCATATACCGCTCTATAGACAACTTCGCCAAGGTCTCCAAGTTCGGCGGCGGCATGGGAATGTATTTTGGCCGTGTCAGGGCCAATGGCTCCTCGATAAGGGGCTTTGAGGGAGCGGCGGGAGGCGTTATACGCTGGATCCGCCTTGTCAATGATACCGCCGTCGCCGTGGACCAGCTTGGTGTGCGCGCCGGTGCTGTCGCCGTGTATCTTGATGCCTGGCATAAGGATCTTCCAGAATTCCTCAATCTCAGGACGAACAATGGTGATGACAGGATGAAGGCTCATGATGTCTTTCCGGCAGTGTGCTATCCCGATTACTTCTGGAAGCTCTGTGAGGAGAGCCTTGACCAGATGTGGCATATGCTGTGCCCTCATGAGATATTCACCGTGAAAGGCTATCATCTGGAGGATTATTATGGCGATGAATGGACCGAGAGGTATCTCGATTGCGTCCGCGATAGCCGTATCCCAAAGCGTTCCATCCTGCTTAAGGATCTGGTGCGCCTGATCCTGAAGAGCGCTGTCGAGACGGGTACTCCGTTTGCGTTCAACCGTGATGAGGTGAACAGGATGAACCCCAACAAGCACCGTGGCGTCATCTATTCATCGAATCTCTGCACGGAGATCGCGCAGAACATGTCCGCAATCGAGGCGTATGATACCGAGATAACCACCGAAGATGGGGACACCGTTGTTGTGCAGCGTACAAAACCCGGTGATTTCGTCGTCTGCAACCTCGCCTCATTATGCCTTGGGAATATCGATGTGAAGGACAAGGAGAAGCTCTCCTCGATCGTGCACACAGCTGTCCGAGCCCTAGACAATGTCATCTCTCTCAATTTCTATCCGGTGCCATACGCCCGCATAACGAACGACAGGTACAGGTCGATCGGGCTTGGGGTATCAGGATATCATCATATGCTCGCGAGAAATGGCATAAGATGGGAGAGCGAAGAGCACTTGAAGTTTGTCGACGAGGTCTTTGAGACCATTGCCTATGCTGCCATAGATGAATCTGCGGACCTTGCCGTGGAGAAAGGCCCATACGCGTGCTTCAAGGGCTCTGAGTGGGATACTGGCCTGTATTTCGAGAGGCGTGGCTATACTTCGCCTGAGTGGACGAGGCTCAAGGAGAAGGTCCATGAGAACGGCTTGAGGAATGCCTATCTTCTAGCCGTCGCCCCGACATCCTCCACATCGATACTCTCCGGCACGACGGCTGGAGTGGATCCCGTGATGAAGCGTTTCTTCTATGAGGAGAAGAAGGGGAGCATGCTGCCTCGAACCGCTCCAGAGCTTTCAAGCGCTACATGGTGGTATTACAAGAGCGCGTATCAGATAGCGCAGGATTGGTCTGTCAGGGCAAATGGCGTCAGACAGCGCCATATAGATCAGGCCCAGTCCATGAATCTCTATATAACCAATGACTACACGATGAGGCAGGTGCTGGATCTATACATCCTTGCCTCGAAGTGCCATGTCAAGACAATCTACTATGTCCGCTCCAAGAGCCTTGAGGTGGAGGAGTGTGAGAGCTGCTCAAGCTAGGAGGGCCTATGGAAGAGCTCAGAAGAAATCCCCTGTTCAATCCTGACGGGGATACGGATGTCGGCAAGAGGCGGATGATCGGTGGAAACACGACCAACCTCAATGATTTCAATAACATGAAGTATGGATGGGTATCTGACTGGTACAGGCAGGCCATGAACAACTTCTGGGTTCCCGAGGAGATAAATCTCGCTCAGGACCTGAAGGATTACCATCATCTATTGCCAGCCGAGAGGACCGCATATGATAAGATCCTCTCGTTCCTTGTCTTCCTCGATAGCCTTCAGACAGCGAACCTGCCGAATGTCACTGAGTACATAACGGCAAATGAGGTCGGACTCTGCCTGCATATCCAGACATTCCAGGAGTGCCTTCATAGTCAGGCCTATTCATATATGCTCGACACGATCTGCTCCCCTGATGAGCGCAATGATATCCTCTTCCAGTGGAAGACGGATGAGCATCTTTTGAGAAGAAACACCTTCATCGGCAGCTGCTACAATGACTTCCTTGAAAATAAGGATCTCTTTCATCTGATGAAGGTACTGATCGCCAACTTCATACTGGAGGGCATCTACTTCTATTCTGGATTCATGTTCTTCTACAACCTCTCCAGGAATGGCAAGATGCCGGGATCCGCTCAGGAGATCAGGTATATAAACAGGGATGAGAACACCCACCTCTGGCTTTTCAGGAACATCATACTGGAACTGAAGAAGGAGGAGCCCGGGCTTTTCACCGATGAGCGTGTGGCTATCTACCGATCCATGATGGAGGAAGGGGTCAGGCAGGAGTGCGCCTGGGGTGAGTATGTGATAGGCGATGACATTCCGGGCCTGACGCGGAAGATGGTCTCGGATTACATCCATTACCTTGGAAACCTAAGGTGGCAGAGCATCGGCTTTGAGCCTCTTTACCCAGGTTTCGAGAAGGAGCCAGCGGAACTTGCGTGGGTATCACAATACTCGAATGCCAATATGGTGAAGACCGATTTCTTCGAGGCGAGAAGCACCGCATACGCCAAATCCACGGCCTTGGTTGATGACCTTTGATGGAAGGGAGCCTCAGCTCCCTTCATACGGGTGATACTCATTATGATAGCCGAATGTCGATTTCCTTGGCGCCGTGATGAAGAAGTCATCGGCTGTATTGGTGTCCCATCCCCCTGGCATCCTTGCTATCACGCGGCTTGAGGTGACAAGGCTTGAGTCCACGCTCTCTCCTCCCCATTCGCCTTCCTTCAGAAGGAGAAGAGCGGCCTCCCTTGTCCTCTCGTTGCCATATCCATCCGAGTCTGGATCATCGCCGGTTGTATAGACGATGCCATCCATGATGCTCCCGCCTTCCTCCTTATAGAGGATGAGGGCGCCGTTCGTTCCGGAGAGCGTTGTCTCGCTGCCGCCTTCGATCACGTATGCGGTATAGCCTTTGTCCGTGATCGTCTCGCTTCCCTTGTTCTCCTTGTCCCAGTATATGAGGACCATATCCCCGCTCTCCACATCAATGTCAGGCAGCACCACCGAGTGCCTGGCGCCTTCTGCTGTCCCGTCCGAGAGCATGAGTCCCGCCGCGTTCCCATCCTCCATGAACAAGAGCTCCACCCTGTCAGGCGCGTCGCCTGTTCCCTGTATGGAAATCTCATTGATCAGGGTAAGGGGGACATCCGGGTTCTTGCCGACGGCGATGAACGAGGAGCGAAGCGTATTGCCGAGCGTGTCCTCGGCCGTTACCGAGAACGTGCACCTCTCGCCGCGCCCAAGCGTACGGCCCAGCGGGATGGAGAATATGGTGCCCTCCGCATCGTAGCTGACAGGCTTCCCGTCAAGCTCCGCCTCTGCTATGTATACGACCCTGTCGTAGACGATAGCGAACGTGCTGTTGTCCTCAAGGCCATAGGAGAGGATCTTCGGCAGCGTCCTGTCCTGCCCCTGGAACGCGTCATATGCCCTTCCCATGCCCACTGGGCATCCTGAAAGAACGATGAGGATGATGGATATCAAGAATAAAAGCTTCATACTATATATACGCCTTAAGCCTATGATTCTGACGGTTTTTCTGATAATCTTCTTGCCATGGCTAAACTCTGGCAGAAGAACTATACCCTTGACTCCATGATGGAGCACTTCACCGTCCGCAACGACTACATATATGACCAGGAGCTTGTGCTTTCCGATCTCATAGGCTCCGCAGCTCATGCAAAGGGGCTTGGGCGCATAGGCATCCTCTCTGGAGATGAGGTGTCCTCGCTTCTTTCCGGACTGGAGGAGATTGCAGAGGCGAGAAAGGGCGGGGCGTTCCCTATAACCCTTGCTGATGAGGATTGCCATACCGCTATCGAGGGCTACCTTACGGATAAGCTTGGTGATACGGGCAAGAAGATACATACCGGACGCAGCCGCAATGACCAGGTGCAGACGGCGCTCAGGATATATATGAGGGAAGCAGCCTTGAAGCTCTCGTCCGCGGCCCTTGGCTTCGCGTCCTCCCTGATGCGCCTAGCAAAGGAGAACGAGGATGTCCCTATGCCAGGCCGCACGCATATGCAGATCGCCATGCCCTCCTCGGTTGCCCTCTGGGCGCTCTCGTTTGCAGAGGAGACGATGGAGGAGGTCTCGATGCTCCTTGATTTTGGCAAGGTCCTTGACCAGTCACCGCTTGGCTCTGCAGCCTCATATGGGGTGACGCTTCCGCTGGACAGGGAATACACCGCATCGCTCATGGGCTTCGAGCGGGTTCAGAACAATGTGCTCTATGCGAATAACTCAAGGGGGAAGTTCGAGGCCATGTTCCTCGATCATGCTGAGTATCTTGCTCTCACTGTCTCAAAGCTCGCGCAGGACCTGATGCTCTTCACCCTTCCCGAGTTCGGCTACTTCTCCCTGCCTCGTGAGCTCTGCACGGGCTCCTCGATCATGCCGCAGAAGAAGAATCCCGACGGGCTTGAGCTTGCCCGTTCCAGCACCGCGATCATCTCATCATGCTCCATGCGCGTCAAGTCGATAATCAAGGCGCTCCCGTCTGGCTACAACAGGGATTTCCAGGATACGAAGGAGCCTCTGATCGAAGGCTATAGGAGCACTGAGGAGCTTCTTCTGATAATGGATGAGATGGTATCGAAGCTGGAGGTCCATCCGGATAGGCTCATCGCGGCCTGCACACCTGAGCTCTACGCCACTGACCGCGTGATGGAGAAGGTCCTCTCAGGCGGCAATTTCCGCGATAGCTATAAGGATGTCGGCCTGAACCTTGATAAGGTCGAAGGGGAGGATCCCGTGTCATCGCTCAGGAAGCGGACATCCATAGGCACCGCGGGCAACCTTGGCATTGAGAAGGATGAGAGATGGCTTGCAGCCCTTGAGAGCGCCTGCTCGGAGCGCATCGCGAGGCTTTCCGGGGTGTACCAGGCCCTTGTTCCGGGAATCTCGGAAGTGATCCTCTGAAAAAGGCTATGGGGCTGGAAGAGGGGAGCGTGCTATCGCCAGCATTCCCCTCAATCTTTTCATTTTAACATGACATTATATCTATCTTATTTGTTCGTAAATAATTAAGAATGAACAGAGTGTTTTCGTTTGCATTTTGGGCTTTTGGCAATCCTTGCCAAAGGCACATCATTACATTACAGTGACCATATGAGCATCATCAAACCCCACAAGCTTGGCATCATCGCAGGTCCAGGCAGCGAGTATTTTACAGGAAAGGTCGTTAAGCACCTCAGGCGGCTTTACATAGACCGCTATGAGAAGCTCTCCGAAGCGCTTACCAGGCGCCATGGCATGAGCCCTGAGGAGCTTCTGAAGTTCGTGACCCTCACGGATGATCTGGACAGCAGGAAGATCCCTGCGGGAAAGCTCCCCACAGCCTTCCATTGCCCTGATATGACGATCAACGTGAAGTATACGAGGTTCGCAAACGGAGAGGAGAAGGCCGAGATCATCGACCCTGTAAGAGGGCTGCACGTGTACATCGTCCATGATGTATCGAACAATGCCCCTATAAAGGTGGCGGGACTTGAGGAGCCGCAGCCATTCTCAGTGAATGACCACCTCATGTTCCTCTTCACTACGATCAATGCCGTGAAGCTTGCAGGCGCCGAGTCCGTTACGCTCGTGCTTCCAACATATCCATACGCGCGCCAGCATAAGAAGGCGGGAAGGGAGGCTCTTACCGCTTCGATGTTCGCTCATTTCTGCGAGAACCTCGGGGTTGCGAGGATAATCACGCTGGATATCCACTCGCGTGAGATCGAGAACGCGTTCACGACGTGCCACCTGGAGAACCTCCATGGCTCGTACCAGACGCTTATCGCGCTTCGCAAGCTCATCGACTTCTCCGATCCGGATATCGTTGTAGTCTCGCCTGATACAGGTGCTGTATCGAGGAACAAGTTCTATGCGCAGGGACTTCATAGGCCTCTTGCCATGCTTTATAAGGAGCGTGATTATTCTGTCGTGTCCAAGGATGCGAAGAACTCGAATATCAAGAGCATCAACCTCCTTGGCGATGTGAAGGGCAAGACGGTCATCATGGCTGACGATATGATCGCCACCGGCGGCACGATGATCATCGCCATGCGCGAGCTTATGAACAGGGGAGCGAAGAGAATCATCTGCATGGTCTCTCTCCCGTTCTTCAATGGAAATGCCATCGAGAACTTCGATGCAGCCTATAAGGAAGGGGTCTTCTGGAGGATCATCGGCACCAATGCCGTTTACCAGGGCAAGGAGCTGCTGGAGAAGGAATGGTTCGTCCAGGCGGATGTCACGGAGCTTTTCGCCCGCGTTATCTCAAGGCTCCACCATGGCCGCTCGATATCCCCGCTTCTCGAGAACCGCAAGTTCATCCAGAAGCTCATAGACTCCTCACAGGCCAATCCTGACGCGCCGCTTATACAGGATAGCTCGATGACGGACTGAGGAGGTAGGCTATGCAGATGTCAAACAGGATCTCGGGATTCCAGTGCTCTCCTATAAGGAAGCTTGTGCCATATGCGCGCGATGCCAAGAAGAAGGGCATCCACGTCATACATCTTAATATCGGGCAGCCTGATATCAAGACGCCTGTAGAGGCGATCAAGGCTATCCAGAGCTACGATGAGGACATAATCGCATATGGCATATCGGAAGGCGAGCTGTATCTCAGGCGTGCGCTGCTCTCATATTACAGGAAGTACGGCCTCTCACTTTCCGAGGATGATATCCTCATAACCACCGGAGGCTCAGAGGCCCTCCTGTTTGTGCTGACGACGCTCTGCGATCCGTTTGACGAGTTCATCATCCCGGAGCCGTTCTATACCAATGTCGCGACATTCGCGAATATGGCTATGGTCACGCTTCGTCCTGTGACATCATCCTCTGATGATAACTTCGTGCTACCATCGATCTCTGACTTCGAGAAGAAGATAAACAAGAAGACGATGGGCATACTCCTCTGCTCACCGAACAACCCTACCGGGCATGTCTATTCAACGGAGGAGCTGAGGGGGCTACTAGAGCTGTGCAGGAAGCATGATATCTTCCTTGTCGTTGACGAGGTATACAGGGAGTTCTGCTATGACGGGAAATCCTTCACGTCGGTGCTGAGCTTCTCCGATTACCAGGATAGGGTCATCTGCGTCGATTCCTTCTCGAAGCGCTTCAGCATGTGCGGCGCCAGGGTAGGCGCGATCGTCACGCGCAACAAGGAAGTGATCGATTCTGTGCTCAAGCTCTCCCAGGCCAGGCTCTGCCCGCCAGTGGTGGAGCAGCTTGCGGCTGCAGCCGCGCTGACCGCTCCCGATGAGTATGTCGAGAATGTGAGGGCTGAGTACGAGAGGCGCCGCAATGTCCTTATCTCCCATATGCAGAGGATCCCGGGCGTCAGGTGCAGCCTTCCGAAGGGAGCTTTCTACTTCGTGGCTGACCTGCCTGTCGACGATGCGGAGAAGTTCGCGCTCTTCATGCTTCGGGATTTCTCCTATGAAGGCAATACCGTGATGTTCGCGCCAGCTGAGGATTTCTATGTGACCAAAGGACTTGGAAGGAATCAGGCACGGTTTGCGTATGTGCTGAACGAGAGTGAGCTCATAATGGCGGCGAAGTGCCTGGAGAAGGGCCTCAAGGCCTATAGGCGCACCGTCATGGGCCTCTCTGACTGATAGATTGATTACTGATTGCAAGGAGCACGCCGTGGACTCATTGTTCGCCGACTTTTCCGCGCTTTCCTCGATGTCGGGGGAGAAAGCCGAGAAGAACATGCAGGAAGCCCTTAACTACCTTGGGCTGGATATGAGGAATATCGCGAGGACGATGAGGCCTTATCATCCTCTTGAGATGCTGAAGATGGCCGCTTGGGAGGAGCGCAGGGTCGCGAGGCTTAAGGGCGATGATGAGTTCCAGAAGCTCTATGCCCATCTGCTGCCGGTCCTGACGCAGTCCGTGCTGCAGTCCACTCTCTATGACACATCGTATCCCGCGTCAACCAACCGCGATATAAAGCAGAAGGACTGGAACCGGCTGCTATCTCTTGCGGAGGATGCCGCGAAGCGGCTTCTGAAGTATATCGAGAGCTATGCCGTCTACGCCGTCAGGAGCGGGGCTGTATCGGAGGAGAATGCCGAGAGCTACAGGGAGACGATCCTCAGGCAGTTCTTCCCTCCGGAGGAGAGCCGTGATTCGATAGAGAAGCACTCATGCCTCTGGTATGGCTATGCCATAGACGACGAGAAGGTGATAGAGGAGAAGTTCGGAACGGAGCTCCGTCCTCTGCTCTCAGGGCTTGAGAAGATAGCGGAATATGGCTTGGAGGGCATCGATAAGCTTACAGAGGACTTCTCGGTATACAAGGCGGAGATGCTGCTGCTCATGGCCCGCAAGAGGGCTGAGGGCGCTGATCCTTCTCTATCCGATGACGAGCTTCGCGATGAGATAGTCCATGAGAATAAATGGGAGATGCGCGTCAAGGACCTGCAGGGAAGGCGTGATGACTTCGATCTCTTCCGCCCTGAGTTCGCCGCAGATCTCCCGTCAGATGTCTATGAGGTCCTTTCCTGTCCGATCGGCTCTGTCGATATAGATGAGTATCTGAGGAAGGGGCTCTGGCCTGCCTCGGTCTATCCATTCATCCGGTTCGGCTCGATGCACTTCTCGTTCGTGCAGTCCCATATCCTCTCATACGGCCAGCGCATACTGGCCATCAACGCGGGCCTGTACCTTCGTGATAGCGCCGCGGCTTCCGCAGCCTGCCGCCTCCTTTTCTCCGAGACCGACACTGTCGGCGTATACTCCTTTGATGGCAATAAGGTCGATATCTCGATCCTCTCATCCATCAGGGAAGTCAACGCGGTGGAGAATCCCGCGTTCTATGAGTCCCGCGTGAGATCCCATGCCGAGGACAGGAATGCCAGGGCGCGCGATGGGCATAAGCTCCTTATCCTTGATCCAGACAGCGATTCGCCGCTTGAGAAGATAAGCGACAGCGTGTTCTCCTCCTCGGTCTATTACCTGATAAAGTCTGCCAATACGGAGGAAGGGCGCGAGGAGTTCCACCGCACGATATTCGGCGCGCTGGAATTCCCGGAGAAGACCGAGATCCTCGATTATCTTGATGAGGACGATATCGATGACAAGGAGGTCATCGATGACGTGGATGATGAGATCTCCGATGAGTACGAGTACGATAGCGAGGACGATGATGAGAAGGCTCGCGTTCTGGAGGAGAAGGAGAGGGCCCTGGACGAGGCGCCGATTCCCGAGTACCGCAAGGTCACCCCATGCGAGGAGGAGCTCCGCAAGCTTCAGGACAGGTATCGCCTGACAAGCGAGATCATAAGGCGCGATGAGGAAAGCGATGCTGAGGCTGATGAGTACGAGAGGGAGCTCGATAACGACGATTACAGCTATGACGAAGGCGATGTCCTTCCTCCTGAGGATGATGAGGAGATAGAGGACGAGGAGCTTTACGACGAGGTGGAGAAGGATGATCTCTACCAGAGCGAGAGCCCTTACGACGCTGATCAGGCAGATCTCTTCGATGATCTTTTCGATAACCCTGAGGAGGAGAGCGAGGCTGAGCTCGAGACCGAGGCGGAAAGCATCGAGGAGGAGGCTGAATACGAGAAGGAAGAGGAGGAAGCCTCCGCTTTTGCCTCTGACTATGAGAAGGAATTGGAGCATCGTGAGGCCGCTCCGATGCAGCCTGCATCCGATGACTATGTCCCGACTGAGATAGATGAGGCAGAAAGCATCCAGGACAATGCAGGGCAGGATGCGATGGAAATGGCTGGCGATGATGAGGCGGAAGCACAGGACGATGATACTGTCCCTGATGAGGCATCCTTTGTCTCTGAGACCGTTGCAGGTCCTTCTGAGGAGAACCTGATGGAATCGGAAGAGGCGGAAGGAGAGCCTGAGGCCCAGGATCAGCCAGAGGCCTTTGAAGAAGAATCAGAAGAGACTCCTCTTTCCGAACCTGCAGATGATGCTGATTCCTCTCCTGAGGAAAATCCAATGGACGAGGATGAGGAAGATGCAAAGGCATATATTCCAGCCTTGGGAGAAGCTTTTAATGCGGAGCCTGATGAGGAGAGAGAGGATGATTCGGTTTCATCCAGTGCTTCTCTGCCTGCAGAAGATGCCGATTCTGATCCTTCTTTTGAGGAAGAGCCTATGGAGGATGATGAGATTGCGTCCTCTGCTTCCATGGAAGCTCCTGCAGAGGAGGAAGAGCCAGGATCCCCATCGGGTGAGATCATGGCTGATCCTGATGAAGGCGAGGAGCCGTTTGCTTCTGATGAGGGGACTGAGGATCCCGTATCGGACTTTGATGAAGACAATGAGGATACGGAAGAGGCGGGCAGCACTGAGGCTGAGGATAGCGGTGATGTCTCCGATATGGCCGATAGAGGCGTCAAGCGTGTTGAGGATAGCTCGGAAGGCAGCGTATTCGTTATGGTAGGCAACGGGGAGGGCAGCGCTGCTGATGACTTCTCGGATCTTTCCGGTCTTGTGAGGGAGATCGCCCTGAAGGTCGGGCCAGGAAGCGCGTTCGTTGATTTCGTGCGCTCCTCCGATCCTGATATGCTCTCGTATCTTGAAGGGGTGATCGGGAAGAGCCTTGAGAGGCAGGGCGAGGATGGCAAGGACAAGATGTTCTCCATCTTCGACTATTCTCTTTCCATACTCATCGCCGCCCCGAAGGGCGTGATGGATGACATACGCAGGGAGGAGATCCTCAACAACGCAGGTGCCGTGATGTATTCGCGCCATTCCAGCTCATGGAATGCCCTGATCCTATCATTCGATGGCGATGGCATCCTTCAGGACGCCGAGGAAAGGAAGATAACCCCTTCCTCGTTCTCTCCATCGAACTGGAAGATCTGCCGCATAGTCGGAGAGCAGCTCATAGCGAGGGGAAGCAGTGGAAAGAAGTGAGATCCATAAGCGTTTTGAAGTAGCGCTGAAGGCCTTGGATGAGACCTCGGCCTTCCTTCTTTCCCATGAGAGCCTCAGAGCTGAGGTAAGCTTCAAGGGCCGCAATGACTACGTGACCGCTGCAGACAGCATGGCTGAGAAGATGATCCGTCAGATCATCCTATCATCCTTCCCTGATGATCTGATCCTTGGAGAGGAGTATGGGGGAAAGAGCGGGCATTCGCGGCGCTGGATCGTCGATCCGATAGATGGAACCGTTGATTTCATGGCATCCTTTCCCTGCTATACGATATCCATAGCGTATGAGGATGAGGAAGGGCTTGCTTTCGGTGCCATAGCCGTACCGCGACAGAATGAGGTCTTCATAGCTATCCGGGGAGAGGGCGCCTTCCTTAACGGAAAGCCCATACACACTGATGAGAGGGAGGATGTATCCGAGTCGCTGGCCCTTCTTGTCCCGCCTCATCGCGATCATTCGCGCATGGATGGCTATATGGCCAGGATGAGGCGCTTCTACGATCTCTTTTCGGATATGCGCTCAGTTGGCTCCGCGGCCCTTTCCCTATGCTATGTCGCATGCGGCCGCTGCGCATCGTATTACGAGCTGGGGCTTCATATCTATGACTGTGCCGCCGGCATAGTGATAGTCCGCGAGGCGGGAGGACAGGTAACGCTTCTCTCCGATGACGAGGCTTCGATCGATATCGTCGCGACATCATCTGCCGTGCATGGCAGGGTATTGGGGCTTCTTGATGATTAAGGGCGTGTTCTTTGATTTCGATGGAACGATCGCTGACTCTTCCGAGGGGATCTTCCATACCGCGCTCTATACGATCAGGGCGCTTGGGATCACGAAGGAGTATTCGGAGAGCGACCTCCGGAAATTCGTAGGCCCTCCGCTCAGGGACTGCTTCCGCGTAGCATTCGGCCTCGATCCTTCCCTTATCGATGATGCTGTATCGATCTACAGGGAGGAGTACCTGAGGACAGGATACAGGATGATGAGGCTGTACCCCGGGATAAAGGAGCTTCTGGGGAAGCTGCATGCAGATGGGATCATGACGGGAATCGCCACGTTCAAGGGGGAGGATCTGGTGAAGCTCTGCCTTGAGAACCTTGGTGTACTGCACCTCTTTGATACGGTCCATGGCTCGAATGAGAGAGAGAACCGTACCAAGGGTGATATAATCAGGATGTGCGTCTCAGATTCAGGCATAGCCGATGTTGAGGCTCTTATGGTCGGTGACACTGCCAATGACCTGAAAGGCGCGCTTGACGCCTCGGTTCCTTTCCTTGGCGTCAGGTACGGCTTCGGCTTTGCTGATATGAAGGAGCTTGATGGATCTCCCTATGCAGATGATGCGGACGGGATATATAGATACATATGCAACAGGAATGGAGGAGAACATGATAGAGAGGATCAAGACTAAGTCAGCTCCGGCTGCAATCGGGCCATATAGCCAGGCTGTGAAGGCTAACGGAATGGTATTCGCATCAGGCCAGATCCCTATTGATCCGGCAACAGGCCAGATCGTCGAGGGCAGCGCCGCTGATCAGGCAAGGCAGGTGTTCAGGAATATTAACGCTGTCCTTGCCGCCGCCGGCACGGATATCTCAAAGGTGGTGAAGGCCACGGTCTTCCTTAAGGATATGGATGACTTCGGTGCCGTGAATGAGGTCTACGCGGAGGCATTCGCCTCAGCCCATGTCCTTCCCGCCCGCTCCGCGGTTGCTGTCAGGAAGCTTCCGAAGGATGTGCAGGTGGAGATAGAGGTCATAGCCCTTGCCTGAAAGCTGCCGCGGTCAACGTGCCGCGGCTTCTTCTTTCCTGAAGAGATTGCTGGAGTATATCAGCATCGTGACGAAGCAGGCTGTCCCGCCGATGAAGTTGGAGATAGGCTCCGCGATGAATACGCCATTGATGCCGAAGCCGATGCGAGGAAGCAGGAGCGTGAGGGGAACGACTATGACGATCTTCCGGAATAGGGAGAAGAATATGGCCTGCCTCGATTTCCCCAGCCCCACGAAGACAGTCTGGCCGCAGAACTGCAGGGCCATCATGAAGAATCCGAAGAAATAGAGGTGTAGCGCTCCGACACCCTTCGAAAGAAGCTCCTCATCCGAGCTGAATATCTGGATGAAGCCATGAGGAAAGAGCAGCAGCATCAGCCATGATATGACCATATAGGCCACGCTTATCGCGGTGATGAACCTCACGGCCTTCCTTATCCTTCCGTATTCCCTTGCCCCGTAGTTGTATCCTATGACAGGCTTTGCCGCGTCGGTCAGTCCCTGGGCGGGAAGCGCGATCATGTCACGGATTGAATTGAGCACCGTCATTATGCCTACGTAGATATCGCTGCCGAATAAGCGCAGCGTGGATGTGCAGGCAACCTGCACGGCTCCGTTCGAGGCCTGCATTATGAAGCCGGCAAGGCCGAGGCCCATTATCTTCCGCACTATGCCGGCATCAAGCCTCATGATCTCTGGCCTGAGCCTCATTATAGTCCTTTTCCCTGTCAGGAATGAGATTACGAAGGCCGCGGAGAGCAGCTGGGATATCACGGAGGCTATGGCCGCTCCTGCGATGCCCATGCCGAACGCGAATATGAATATCGGATCGAGTATTATGTTCGTGACAGCTCCCAGGAGTATCGTGAACATCCCTGTCTTCCCGAAGCCCTCGGCGTTTATGAAGGCGTTCATCCCCGTTCCGGCCATCACGAATGGGGTTCCTATGAGGTATATCGAGAGATAGGAGCGTGCATATGGATATGTCGCATCCGACGCGCCGAATAGGAAAAGGAGCGGGCGCATGAGCGAATAGAAGATAGCCATCAGCAGGAGAGAGGATATCAGGAGCATCGAGAATGTATTGCCCATTATCCTGTCCGCCTCCTCCTTGTTCCCGGCCCCGCGGGATATCGCGGAAAGCGGAGCGCCTCCTGCGGAGAAGAGATTCGTGAAGGCCGCGGTGAGCGAGATGATAGGGAACGTAAGCCCAAGCCCTGTCAGGGCCATCGCCGATGCTCCTTCTAGATGGCCGATATATATCCTGTCAACCACGCTGTAGAGCATCTGAACCAGTTGTGCGATCGTCATCGGGATCGCGAGCTGGAGTATATGGGCGTATATGCTTCCTTTGCTGAAATCGCTTCTATCGCTGTCCACATGGATTGTTTTAAGGCTGTGCATCGGCAGTGTCAACATGGATAGGGCGTAAGAAAATTCAGCCTACCAATGTGCAGAATCGGTGTTAGCCTTGAATCCAGGTAAAGTAAAAGGAGGCCCAGATAATGGGTGAGAAGAGTTCTGCAAGGAAGGGAGGAAAGCAGGGCGGGAAGATGATGAGCCGCGTATGGCTCCTTATCTCGCTTGCTGTGGCGATAGGGCTTTGGACGCTTCTGTCGGTGCTGCCGCAGACTGCAAGGTCGTTCCCTAATATAATCGTCACTCTTGGCCAGATCCCGGTCGTGATTGAAAGAGGGATACTCTGGAAGGATCTTTCCTCCAGCCTCATAAGCGTAGGGGCAGGATACGCGCTCGGCTTCATCATAGCGCTCCCTGTCGCGATCCTCATGGCATGGTACAAGCCGGTGAGGAACATAATCGAGCCGTGGATCCAGTTCATCAGGAACATCCCGCCTCTTGCCTACGTGCCGCTCATCGTCATCGCGGCAGGAGTAGGAAGAAGGCCGCAGATCATCGTCATCACGATAGCTACCTTCCTGATAATGTGCATAACGATGTACCAGGGAATCATAAACATCGATGAGACGCTGATAAAGGCTGCCCGCGTTCTCGGTGCACGCGACAAGGATATCTTCATCCGCGTCCTCGCCCCGGCATCGCTTCCGTTCGTGCTCACGGCCATCAGGCTCGGTGCATCTGTCGCGCTCACGACGCTCATCGCGGCTGAGTCCACAGGAGCGTTCGCTGGACTGGGTATGAGGATAAGGAGCTTCAACAATAACTTCGAGACGGCTCCGATGCTCTTATACATAATCATAATCGGCGTGATAGGCATCACTGTCGAGAAGATAATCAAGCTTTTAGAGAGGAAGCTAACGGGATGGCAGGAGAAGAGAGAGATATAAAGGTCCATATTGACAACGTCAAGAAGACCTACATGGGTAGAACCGGCGAGGTTGTCGCTCTCAACGGAGTCAATCTCGATATAGCGAATAATGAGTTCGTCACGGTCGTCGGGCCTTCAGGATGCGGCAAGTCCACGCTCCTGAACATCATCGCGGGGCTTCTAGAGCCATCATCGGGCACTGTGACCTGCAACGGTAAGGTCGTGACCGGTACAGGCCCGGACAGAGGCGTGGTGTTCCAGCAGTATGCGCTCTTTCCATGGCTTACGGTCAAGAAGAACGTCATGTTCGGCCTCAACATGAAGGGGATAAACGGAGAGGAAGCTGAGGCGATCGCGATGAAGTACATCAAGATGGTGGATCTTGAGAAGTTCGTCAACCACTATCCTAAGGAGCTCTCCGGAGGAATGAAGCAGCGCGTGGCTATTGCCCGTGCATATGCCGCGAATCCTGAGGTCCTGCTGATGGATGAGCCGTTCGGCGCTCTTGACGCCCAGACCAGGACGCAGCTGCAGCAGGAGCTTCTGGACACATGGGAGAAGGAGATGAAGACTTGCTTCTTCATCACCCATGATGTCGATGAGGCCCTGATCCTCGGCCAGCGCGTTGTTATAATGAGCGCGAGGCCCGGACGCATAAAGGATATAATCGATGTGGATATACCATATCCGCGCGATCAGGAGACGAAGATGAGCCCTCGTTTCCTCGAGCTTAAGAACCTTATCTGGTCTCAGGTCTATCAGGAATACCTCGAGGTCAGGAAGTGATAGGAAAAAAGGAGATTATGATGAAGAAGTTCATTGCGATAATGCTTGTCGCCCTTATCGTTGTCACCGGCGCCTTCGCCGGCGGATCCAAGGAATCGGATAGCGGACTGAGGACTGTCCGTGTCGCATATATGTCCAACTATGCATCCCTCTGGAGCGTGGTTGCGGGAATGAGGTCCGGAGCATTCGCTGATCAGGGCCTGGAGATCCAGCTTGTCGAGTTCGCTGATGGCCCTACGATCATCGCTGCCATGGAGTCAGGATCGATTGATATCGGATATATCGGGCACGGAGCGCATAAGCTCTGCATAAACGGCCAGGCTGATATCTTCTGCTTCTCCCATGTCGGAAACGGAGACGCTGTTATAGGCCTCAAGAGCCATGGGGTGACAGAGGATCCTGCATCCCTCAAGGGCAAGAACATCGGATACGCATCAGGCACATCATCCGAGACGATCCTCAGATGGACGCTTGAGGAAGCCGGGCTCACATTCGATGACATCACGGCATATGAGATGGACGCATCCGCTATCACATCGGCCATGACATCCGGTTCCCTCGATGCCTGCGCGACCTGGTCGCCGTCATCATTCACGATCCTCGAGAACACGGGCTCCGATGCATTCATCCTCTCTGACAA
This sequence comes from uncultured Spirochaetaceae bacterium, assembly GCA_944389275.1. Lineage (GTDB taxonomy): Bacteria > Spirochaetota > Spirochaetia > Sphaerochaetales > Sphaerochaetaceae > Ornithospirochaeta. The sequence continues at coordinate 48,666 of CALXLT010000045.1, read as the reverse complement.
CCTCACGTTCTCCGATAGGACAGCCTCGATCGCTTCCTGGATCGTCATGCCGAAGTTCGCAGAGGAGAACCATGACCTCCTGGTTGCCTTCACGAAGGGCATCTATGCTGGAATGGACTACAGGGCAGAGCATGAGGACGAGGTGATCGGATGGGTCGCTGAGGTCCTTGGAACTGATTTCGATACAGTATATGCACAGCGCGGAGACGCGGCATGGCTTACAAGCGCGGAGCTTGCGGCCCAGGTGCAGGATGGAACGATCGAGAGCCTCTATGAGGTTCAGAAGGCTGGATTCGGCGCGGAGGCTGATCAGAACGCCACGATCGACTCCTATGTGCTTTTCAGCGTCATGGAGGAAGCCGCCCAGTAATGCAGGTGGATAAGCATCCAGAGGCCGCAGGTTTTCCTGCGGCCTTGCCTTTTGTATGGTAGAATTTCCCTTAAAGGGGATTGGATGCTGCTTCTTCTAGTGACACTTCTTCTGATAATGGAGGCTCTGCTCCTTGCATTGCGCAGGGACATGCGCTCATTATGCGTGTTCCTGTCCTCCCTTTCCCTTTTTGCATTCATATCAGGCATACTCTTATACATAGCGAAGAAAGGCGGGATAACGGACGCTACATCCGCGCTGCTATTCGGCCCAGATGCGATAAGGCGCTGGATGCAGTACATGGTCCTGACGCTTGGCAGCCTAGGCTACATAGTCGCGATAGGCCGCTATGCCTTCCCGTTCTTCATACTTGTATCCGCGTTCTCATTCTCATATTTCCCTCTTGCCATCAGGATGAAGAGGCGATGGTGGCTATTGCTGATAGCGCCGGTTCTCTCCCTGATCGTGTATATCCCGGATTTCTTCAAGACATTCATCTCCGGAAGCGAATGGAGCGTCAAGGCCGTGGTATATGCGTCCCGCATCTGGGTCTACCTGTATGTCTTCGCGGCCCTTGCCGTGATGGCATATGAGTATCATTCGATCACATCCTCGTTCTTCAAGCGGCGATTTGCGGTGAAGGCCATGATGCTTGGATCGCTTGCGATAGTCTACGCGCTCTATGCCAATCAGGATCCTGCGCAGATCTACCTCTTCTACAGCAATGACTATATGTGGAATCTTGGTCTTCTGTATCTTGCTCCGGGGATATCCGACGGGACATATGCCGCGGTGATGGCTCTCAGCTTCATAGCCTCCGCCTCCGGATGCATCAGTACGCTGCGCCATATACGCGTGATACTTGATGATGAGCATGAGGAGATCGCGCTCAGGCAGAAGGCCCATGAGGCGTCCATAGGCGTGAGCATGTTCATCCATGGCACTAAGAACGAGCTCCTGGCCTCACGGATACTGATCTCGCGACTCGAGAGGAACGGCCATGGCTCGCCGGAGCTTGATGAGCTGAAGGCGATGAATGAGAAGCTGATATCCCGCATGGAGAAGCTCCATTCCGCCATGTCCAGAAGCTCCGTGCATCTTGATGCCGTGCCGCTTTCCTCCGTGATCGGAAGTGCCGTGCAGAAGGCTGGGATGGCTTGTCCAGGCATATTGATCGATTCAGCCTGCGATCCGGAGATCATGGTCCTTGCCGATGCCGATACGCTTGCTGAGGCTATATCGAATATAGTGGTCAATGGCTGGGAGGCGAACGTTGCGGCTTCCCGTCCTGAGGCTGTCGCGATATCAGTGCGTATCGAGCGCCTATGGGTATCGATCGCCATACAGGACTCTGGGAATGGGATCCCGAAGGATGTGCAGCGGCGCATATGGGAGCCGTTCTTCTCAAGCAAGAACAGCTCATCGAACTGGGGGATGGGGATGTATTTCTCAAGGCGCATGATCCGCATGCATCTTGGCTCGGTCAGGTTCGAGACAAAGGCCGGCCATGGCACGAGGTTCATAATCCTTCTTCCCCGTTATGACAGAAGGAACGAGAAGGCATGGCTGGACTGATGATAGCGGATGATTTCCAGATAATAAGGGATGACCTCAGGTCAGGGCTTGAGGAGGAAGGCTTTGAGATCGTCTCATCCGTATCGAGCGGCAGGGAGGCCGTGGAGATGTACGAGCCTGGGACGATCGTGCTCATGGATATCGAGATGGAGAGCGCTGACGCTGGGATAAAGGCGACAGAGACCATCCTGGAGAAGGACAAGGATGCCCGCGTGATATTCCTTACAAGCCATGATGACGATGATGTGATAATGACGGCGATGGCGACAGGGGCCAAGGACTTCGTGGTCAAGGGATCGGATATAAAGGATATCGCCACGCACATAAGGGATGTCGAGAAGGGCAAGCCGCAGCTGACACAGCGAGTCCAGGGTATATTGATGGGCGAGTACAAGCGGCTAAGGCATAGCGAGAGGAGCCTCTTGTTCTTCATCCAGCATCTTTCATCGCTGACAGCTGCCGAGCGTGAGCTCATCTCATGCTTCATGCATGGCATGAAGGTCCGGGAGATAGCCGAGAAGCGCTTCGTGGAGCCTGTCACGGTGAAGTCCCAGATCCGCACGCTGCTTGCAAAGACAGGCTGCTCCAGGACAAAGGACATAGTCTCCCTTATACGCGAGCTTGGGTTGGAACGGCTCTTTCCCTGACCTAAAATACATTTGCCTGCCTCTTGCGTAGGGAGTATCCTTATGATATGTCGCTTCTTCTGATAAAGAATGGTTTGATTGTTGATACGGAGTGGACGAGGCATTCGGATATCCTCGTCGATGGCGCCAAGATCGTGAGGATCGCTCCTCACATAGATGAGTCGAAGCTTCCTCTCGGCTCGAATGTCATACATGCGGATGGGCTTTGCGTCCTTCCTGGCATAATCGACGCGCACACGCATTACCATCTGGTCTCCAGGGGAACGGTCACGGCCGATTCCTTCGAGGAAGGCTCGAAGCTTGCCGCGTACGGAGGCGTCACGACGGTCGTGGACTTCGCCGATGACAATAAGTCCTCCCTTCTCGATTCCCTTTCGGCAAGGCGCAAGGAGATGAGCCCGATGGCGATCGACTATGCCCTCCATCAGGGCGTATACAGCTATAGGGAGGGAATAGAGGATGAGCTTGCTGAGCTGAAGGCCGCTGGATGCGGCACGCTGAAGATATTCACCACCTATCGTGATGTCGGATACCTTGTCGAGAAAAGAGAGGAGCTCAAGGCAATATTCAGCGCGGCCCATGAGCTTGGCCTGATGGTCACGATCCATTGCGAGGACGATAAGCTTATAGAGGAGATAGGGCGCTCGTGGAAAGGCGGATATGCTCCTATCGATCATGCGTCGCTCCGTCCGTCAGAGGTGGAGGCTGCCGCGATAAGATATGTCGGAGGCATCGCCGAGGAGATCGGCATGAGCATCTATGTCGTGCATCTTTCCTCCAAGGCAGGCCTTGAGGCCGTGCGTGAGCTCAGGGCCCGCGGCGTGACGGTGAACGTGGAGACAACGCCTCATTATCTCTTCCTGGATAAGTCAAGGCTAGAGGGGCCTGATGGACCGCTTTATGTCATGACGCCTCCTCTTCGCACGAAAGAGGACAACGAGGCGCTTCAGGAGGCTCTCCTTGAAGGTGAGATCCAGGTGGTGGCTACGGATCACTGCTCATTCACGCGTGAGCAGAAGCTATCATCAGATGACTGCCGCACGATCTATCCTGGCATCCCGGGAACAGAGGAGCTGCTGCCTCTTATCAATACATTCGCCCATACAAGCGGCAAGCTCTCGCTTTCCCAGGTCGTGAACCTGCTCTCGACGAGTCCCGCGAAGCTCTTTGGACTCTATCCGGAGAAGGGCGTGCTCAGGGAAGGCTCTGATGCTGATATCGTGCTCTTCCATCCAGAGTGGTCATGGACGCTCTCTGCCGATACTCTCCATTCCGCCGCAGGCTACACGGCGTATGAGGGCTTCCCCGTTACGGGCAAGGTCGTCATGACCTATCTCAGGGGAAGGCTCATAATGGGAGATGGCATCTATCTTGGCATAAAGGGCGATGGGAAGTTCATAAGGGTAAAGAGATGATAAAGGCCTTCCTCTTCGATATGGATGGTGTCCTTGCCGATACCGAGGATCTCTCGATAACGATAGGAATCGAGTACTTCAGTTCCATCGGCATCAAGGCCTCGAGAGCTGATTTCGAGCCTAATCTCGGCGCGGGGGAGAGAGCCTTCTTCGACAGGACGGCTCTGAGCCTGGGCGCTCTCGGCAACTCCCGCTATTCATATGAGGATGCCTCCGCGTTCTTCCGCGCCCGCTATCCAGAGCTCCTTGCAAGGCTTGATTCGGCCCATCCAGGAGCCGCGGAAGCCGTGAGGAACGCAAGAAGGAGCGGCATCATGACATCTGTTGCCTCATCAGCTCCTGCCTGGAAGGTCCATGAGAACATAAAGGCGATAGGACTTGGCGCTGATGATTTCGATTTCATCGCGACCGGTGAGGACATAAGGCGCAACAAGCCGGAGAAGGATATCTATGAGCTATGCCTTATCAAGCTAGGCGTTGATGGTTCTGAGGCTGTGGTGTTCGAGGATAGCGTCTCGGGGATAACGAGCGGAAAGCGGGCTGGATGCCGGGTCGTGGCACTGATGACGACGATCGATGGCGAGAGCGCGGCAAAGGCCGGAGCTGATGCTGTGATATCCGACCTGTCAGCGCTTCCACGCTTCTCCAGCGCGGAGGAGGCTGAAGGCGCCATCTTCGCGCTATCTTCCGAGGAGAAAGGGGAAGTATATGGCGCGAATATCATAAGGCCAGGCAGAAGAAGGCTTTCCGATGCCTTCACGCTGGAGAGGGTGAAGAAGGCGGCAGCCGCAGCGCGGGAGAATGCCTATGCGCCTTACTCAGGATTCAAGGTCGGGGCCGCAGTGCTTTCCACATCTTCCGGCAGGATATACGCGGGATGCAATGTGGAGAACTCATCCTATGGCGCGACAATCTGCGCGGAGCGCAACGCGATAACTACCGCGATCACGGCAGAGGGCGTTATAGGGATAGACATTCTTGTCGTCTGCTCCGATGACGATCCTCCCGCTCCTCCCTGTGCCGTGTGCCTGCAGGTGATAGCAGAATACGCGCGTCCTGATACCCATATCGTGCTATTCTCGGTAAATGGGCAGGAAAGGCATTATGCGTTCTCCGAGCTGTTGCCTAATCCTTTCGTTTTCCCTACGATGAGGCGGTGAATCCTGTCCATCGTAGAGGTATGCCGTGAAGCTGCGCATCATCATAGCATTGCTGCTTTCTGCCATCCTGTCATCATGCTCATCGATGACAAAGGCCTTTGTCTCTGACACCGCCTGGGATGACAGCCTTTCCGTGGAGGAGAAGCTTCTGGCATTCGGAGGCGACAAGGTCAGCGTTCCCATGCCCGAGATGTTCTTCGATGGCTCCCAGTGGCTCTCCGCGATAACCGATGAGATAGAAGAGGCCGAGGATTATATATTGATATCCACGTTCCTCGGATCAAGCTCCGAGCTCCTTGAACCGCTATATGACACGATCATGAGGAAGGCTGAGAGCGGGGTGGATGTCTATTTCATAATGGATGGCACATCCTCTTTCGATATGACGGAAACCCAGCACTATATGACTCCGCTGTACTTCCTTCGCGATAGCGGCGTGCACCTTCTTGAGTATTCACCTGTGTCGGCGATGCGCCTTCTCAATCCTGCAGAGCTCGTCATAAGGGATCACAGGAAGCTGTTTGTGATCGATGGGAAGACCGCTGCCATAGGCGGGCTTAACCTGAACTATATATCAATGGGGGCAGGCGAGGGCAGGACGCAGCGCGACAGCATGTATCTCTTCCGCTCCCCGTCACTTGCTGAGGCTCTTATGCATTCATTCGTGGATAGCTGGAATGCCTCGAGCGTCGAGAAGCTCTCATATGGTGACTTCGCGGTATATCCTGATGATGCAGGGGCTTATGATGCGTATCTCTTTAATAGCGGTGCAGGCGGGGAAGGAAGTATTGCCGGGATGTTCGCATCTCTTATCGCCAGCGCGGAGAGCGAGATAGTCCTGTTCCCTTATCTTCCTGTCCTTGATAAGCACATGGAGGAGTGCATCCGGCGCGCGGTGGACCGCGGTGTCTCCGTCGACATAATCATGCCCGTTGATCTCCGTGGCTATGCCGCGGGAGGGCTGTATCACTATCTTCCTGATCTGATAAGAAGCACAGGCGCCGACATAAGCCTTTCTATATACGGAGAGGATGGGGAAGTACTCCCTCTTCTGCATGAGAAGCTGATGGTCGTTGATTCTGAGTATGTCGTGATCGGGTCATCCAATTTCAATTTCCGTTCGATGGGGCTGTCCCACGAGCTGTCCCTGGTCATCGACAGCAAGGAGCTTGCCTCACGTCTTGAGGGGCATATCGAGGATGTCCGGCGTGTCTCGTTCCCAATAGACGAGGATGAGGCGGATAGGCTTGCAAGGGAAGAAGGGAGTTTCCTTGCGTATCTTTTCATGTATTATGGTGGATGATGCCATGAAGCGATTTTCCGTCCTGATCCTGATCCTCATATCCCTTGCCATGCCTGCAGCGGCAAAGCCCGCTGTCGGCTATTCCATCACGCCTGTCGGGGAGATGGGAGCCAATGGGTCATTTGGCGCGCTGAATCTGGCTTTCATGGTATCCATGGAGAGCAGCGTGCATGCCGGGGACATAGAGCTCAGCGTTAACCTGTCGCCATATGGAAGGGTCTTCCAGGGAGCTGATCTCAGGATATCCACACCGCTCTTTGCAGTAACGGATCATCCGTTCAACACGCTTTTCCCGAATACCATGATGTGGGCCCCGAAGCTTTCTGTCGGGGCATTGTTCAGGATGCCGGATGACTGGAACGTGACTATAGGGCTTTCTCCGTTCGCGTTCCACGATACAAACTATGTCTTTGAGTTCTTCTCCCCTTATATCCTTTATTCCATCACACATGATAAGTGGGGCTGGGGCATGTATGTGGTGCGCTTCTCGTATTTCTTCGGGGAAGGGGGACGCTGATGAAGAGGATACTCATAGCATTGCTCCTTCTTTCCTCCCTTGCGCTTCCAGCGGCCGATCACCATGATATCTCGCTGTCATTCGGGCATTCGATGTATAAATGGCCTGAAAAGGGCATAAGCTTCTCCTATGGGGTGAATATCGGGCTGTCTGCAAGATGGGAGATGAATATCTGGGGGATATCCGAGGCGGTTCCCCGCCCATTCGGCAGCAGCATGTTCGGCCTTGACTTCACGTGTGCATTGCTAGGGCCTCGCTCCACAGCTTCCAAGATAGCAGGTACCGGCCTCAATACGCTTTTATCGATAGGATGCTTCTATCGCACGGATAACAATGGAGCCGGCCCCATGGTCTCCATAACGCCCCTCGCTGTCGGAAGCCCTATCTCAGGAAGGCGTGAGAGGATCCTGAAGACCGGGGTAGGCTATGACGCGGTGAATAATGAAGTCGTCGTGACATTCTCCCTCATCAATCTCGACCTCTATGTAAGAGGGACATATAGGGATTATTACTAAAGGAATCATTATGATAAGAGCGGTATGCCTCAATCCTGTCGTTGATCGTCTATATTACATCGATGATTTCTCTGCTGGAACGCAGTATAAGGAAATCAAGCCAGATATCTATGCGGGAGGAAAGGGCGTGAATATCGCGCGCGTGGTCTCCCAGCTTGGAGAGAAATGCGAGCTTTACGCATTCCTTGGCGGAAGCGCTGGACGTGTCATCGAGAGCGATATGGAGAAGCATGGCGTCACGATCCATCCTTTCCGCCATGAAGGCGAGACCAGGACAACGGTGAATATCATAGACAACAGACAGCGCCTTGAGACTGAGATAACAGAGCCTGGCGTCACGGTCGGGAAAGCTCTTGTTGATTCCTTCTTCGAAGAATTGGCCTCTGATCTCTCTCCTGATGATATCGTGGTATGCTCGGGGATCCCCCTGAAAGGCATGGATGTTGGTATATACAAGGAGATAAGCAACCTCTGTGCAGACAAGAAGGCCAGCTGCTTCCTGGACGTTAACTCTATATACCTCAAGGCCGCTTTTCCCGCTCGTTACAGCTTCTTCAAACCCAATATAAATGAGCTTCGGGCATTGTTTGATGATAACAAGAGCCCTGCTGATGTCCTGATGCGGAAGGCTGTATCGTTCGGCGCAGTTTTCGTTATGGTAAGCACCGGCAAGGATGGATGCCTCTTCATGAGCGACGATGAGTATTTTTCAGTATCCGTTCCAGACGAGAAGGTCGTCTCCACTATAGGCAGCGGTGATTCCTCCGTCGCAGGCTTTGCCGTTGCCAAGGCAAGGGGCCTTGATAACCAGGAAGCCGCCAGGCTTGCTATGGCTGCTGGTGTTTCCAATGCAACTCATAGGGAAGTTGGCTTTATCGATAGGTCACAGGTCGAGGATCTCTTCAAGCATATTGCTATTCTCAACCAAGAGCATAATCAGCAAGGAACCTGAGGATATACCTCAAGTTCCTTTATGACCTCAGGCTTTGATGCTGCGTCTTATGCTCTCAACCTCGCTGATAGAAAGGCCTGAGTATTCCGCTACCTTTGATAGCGGAAGCGAGCCATCGGCTATCATGCTCTTTGCAACCTTCTCGATTCCTTCATTGCGCCCCTCATCAAGGCTCCTGTTCCTTACGTCCCTGAGTATCATGTCAAATTCGTTTCCCATCTCCGCTATTCCCTCCTTGGTATCCTTCAGGTAGCTCACTCTCTTCCTTAGGACTTCGTAGTGCATGTCCTTCGGGTCCGTGCAAGCAAGGTCATGCATCAGCATCCCGAGCTCCGTGTCCCGTGGGGCAAGCAACGAGCTCACGTATACTATGTGCGTCCCGTCTCCAAAGCCCTCAGCCGTGCCCTTTATCGTCCTCTCTATCTCATACAGCGCCTGGCCCTTGCCGATCGCGTCACCCGGCGTGATGAAGATCACGAAGGTCTCCGGAAGCTCCTCATACTCCTTGCCCTTGCCAAGGGCATCGGCATCCATCATGGCGCTGTAATATCTAGCTCTTTTCCTTCCGGCTCCTTTTTCGTCCTTCTGCATCTCTATGTCGTATGAGTTGCCCTCCCTGTCATGGGCCAGCACGTCAAGCTTCGCCGAATGCTCCTCCACGCTCTGCAGCCATTTCTGCGCGCTTGCGCTCTCGACCGTGAGATCATCCCGCCCGAGTATCACGCTAAGCATGAGCGACGCGCACTCGGTGCTGCCGTCCATGCACTTCGAGAAGAACCCGTCATCCCAGAGCGACAGGGTGGAGACGACGTTCTTCACCTGTTCCATGCTCATGAATTCCATAAGACTTTCCTCCTTCAGGAGAAGACATATGGGCTTCTCCTAATAGTATATACGTTCTAAGTCGATGTTTTGACCAACTGTGGAGGGCAGGACGATGATAGCGCATTATTGTAAACAAAAATAGATAATATAGTTTACAATATGGTTTATTAATGCTAATCTCCGCTGTATGGGAACAGCGCTGCAGATCGAGGATCTTTCATTGAGCATCAATGGGAACAGGATATTGGACAATGTATCATTCTCATTGGCGAAAGGATCATTCGCTGCGATGTGCGGGAGAAATGGCGCGGGGAAGAGCCAGCTGCTGCGTTGCATCAAGGGACTAAGGAAACCTGATAGCGGAAGGATTCTGATCGATGGCGCCGAGGCCGATGGCAAGACCAGGATGAAGCGTATCGCCCTTGTCTTCCAGAACGCGGAGATGCAGGTTGTCAGCCAGAGCGTCGAGAAGGATATAGCGTTCGGGCCTGAGAACATGGGCCTTGATAAGGCAGAGATCGCCCGCCGTGTCGATAACGCGCTCAGCCTCATGGATCTTAAGGATAAGGCAAGGCAGAGGCCTCAGACGTTGTCAGGAGGGGAGCTGAGGAAGTGCGCTATAGCAGGCATCATCGCGATGGAGCCTGATGTGATACTCCTTGATGAGCCATTCGCGAATCTTGATTACCCCTCGACCCTTGCCGTGATACGCGCGCTGGACACATTGCATGATAAAGGGTACACGATCCTGGTTGTCTCCCATGAGGCTGAGAAGTTTCTTGCCCATACCGATATGCTGCTTGTCATGGATGGCGGATCGGTCAGGGAGGCGGGAGCTTCGCGGGAAATCTTCTCCCGCCTTCCTGATTACGACATCTATATTCCCGGGAATGCATCATTCGAGGAGCTGTCATGGCTCAGGCGCTGATCTTCCATTATCGAGACGGGGACAATCTTCTTGTCCGCCTCAATCCTTTCTCCAAGCTCATCGCCATGGTTTCCTACACGGTGATTGTCTCATCCGCTGATGAGGCTGCCGTATTCATCCTCTCCCTCATTCCGCTGGCCGTGGCCTTCATGATAAAGCTTCCGTGGAAGGAATACATCAAGGAGAGCTTATTCTTCATAGCGCTTGCCGCTATGATGGCTCTGTTCAGGTTCGCTGCTCAGCATGACACGTTGGAAGCCTTGGCTCCTGCCGCCGCGTTCCTTTCAACGGTGCTTTTCTCCATGATCCTGACGGACACGACAATGCCTGATGAGCTTTCACGGTCATTGGGCTCAGCGATGTCCCACGTCATTGGAAAATATGCCTATGCGCTCTCCACGGTCATTGAGATAACGCTCTCGATGATACCGTTTATCATAGACAGCGCCCTCAGCATGGCTGAGGCGAGGAGGGCAAGAGGGGAGTCGTTCATTTCCCATCCGCTCCGTTCGCTCTGCCAGCTCTCGGCCAGCATCCTGTCGGATCTGCTTGATAAGGCGGAGGTTTTCATAGACGCGCTCTATAGCCGTGGCTATGATGCGTCAGCGCGCCGATGGGCAATGCCTTACGGAGCTTGTGATTATGCGCTTATAGCCATGAGCATAGCGTCGCTTTCGATCATGGCCGCAGAGGAGGTGCTTTAGATGGAAAGGAAGCGTATTACTGTATCCGTGCTTGTCGCATTGTTCGCGGCCCTTGCCGCAGCGGGGGCATTCATAAAGATACCGATGGTGCCTGTGCCTATGACGCTGCAGACGCTCTTCGCTCTTCTCGCAGCCACGTGCCTTCCGCCACTGATGGCTATCTCCAGCATCGCCATATATCTATTCCTGGGGGCTATAGGATTGCCGATCTTCACCGGGGGAGGCGGCATCGGCGCGATGATCGGGCCGACGGGAGGATTCCTTGTAGGGATGCTGCCGGCTGTAGCCACAGGGGCTCTCGTGACGCAGTCCCTATCCTCCCGGCCCCGCCTCGCGGCATCGCTTTCCGCGATAGCTGCAACCGCCGTGATATACCTTATTGGACTGCCATGGCTTGCCTATCGCATGGATATGCCTTTAATGGCGGCTGCAGCCTCTGGCTTCCTCCCTTTCATAGCAGGGGATACCCTGAAGATCATAGTGACAGTGGCTGTCGCTCCTGTCATAAGGCCTCGGGTCATTGAGCTTCTTGAAAGGGAGTTCTGAGAGCGTGCCTACCTGCCTTCCAGCGCCATCATCTTGGCTATGCGCCTCTCGTGCCTTCCTCCCTCGAAGCTGGCATCTATGAATGCGTCCAGGATCTCCTCAGGCTTCTCGCTGTATTCCACGCGTCCTCCGAAAGCTATGAAATTCGCATCGTTATGACGCTTTGTCATCTCCGCTGAGTACCTTGTCTGCGGCAGCGCGCATCTTATCCCTGCCATCTTGTTCGCTGATATGGATATCCCGATGCCGGTTCCGCAGAGAAGGACTCCGAACTCATAGCCGCCCTTTCTGAACTCGTTGACGCACTCCTCCGCCTTGTCAGGGTAGTCAACGCTCTCCGTGCTCTCCGTGCCGAGATACACGACATCGAATCCTCTATCCTCAAGATGCTTTCTCAGCCTTGCTGCAAGCTCTACGGCACCATGATCGTTTGCCATTACGACTTTCATGCTTTTCTCCTATCGGTTTGCAGTTTATCATTAATCCATGAAAGTATATATCACCGGACACAGGAATCCCGATATGGATTCCATCGCAGCTGCGTATTCCTATTCAGTGCTGAAGAACCAGATAGATCCAGACAACCAGTACATACCCGTGATGCTCGGGCCTGCGGGAAGCAGGGCGAAGAAGGTATTCGGTGACCTGGGGCTTGAGATGCCGATGTTCCTCCATGATGTCAAGCCAAGGGTGGGGGAGGTCGTACGCCAGCCGAAGTATTTGGTCTCATCCTCGGATCCCCTCTATGCCCTTATGGATATCTTCATGCGCCATCACCCTTCTGTCGTTCCGGTGCTTGATGACGGGGAGTACAAGGGGCTGCTGACCGCTGATGACATAAACGCGTTCTTCCTCCGGGAGAACAGGAAGGGCGGCAGGCTCTCGTATCTCCTTTCCGAGGATAATATCGAGCGCGTCATCGATGGCGTGTACATCAAGAGAGGCTCCGTGCCGTCATTCCATGCCCCATGCATGGTAGGCGCCATGGAATATGGGACGTACATCGAGCGCCTTGATAAGCTTGGGGAGAAGCCCGTGCTGGTGATCGGATACAGGAAGAACCATATCACGGCGGCGATGGAACGTGGCTTGCCCGGCATAGTCCTTACCGGCATCGATGACGAGAAGAGCATCGATATCGATTTCTCTTCCTATTCAGGCTTTGTATATCTATCTGCCGTGGATACCGCGGAGACGATAAGGCGGCTGCGTCTTTCTACCCCGATAGCCGATGTCCTCAGGGAAGAGAGCGAGGATAAGCATATTGGCTCGGACATGCTCTTCGATGAGGCAAAGAGGAAGCTGCAGGAGAGCGAGTACAGGGGGCTCTCCGTGTTCAGCGGCAGCGAATGGGTCGGCTTCGTGACAAGGCGATGCTTCCTGGACAAGCCGCGGCAGAAGCTGATACTCGTCGATCACAATGAGGCGGAGCAGAGCGTATCAGGCATCGAGGATGCGGATATCCTTGAGATCATAGACCATCATCGCCTCGCCCCGCCGCGCATGACGACGCCTATATACATCGTATCGAATCCGCTTGGCTCCACATGCAGCATAATATATGAGCAGTTCAGGAAGTGGGGCGCGGATATAGACAGGACCACGGCACGCGTGATGCTTGCAGGCCTTGTCTCTGATACCGTCATGCTCAAAAGCCCCACGACCACGAAGTATGACGAGCATGTCGCGAGGCGCCTCTCCGCAATCGGCGAGGTCGAAGACTTCGATGCGTTCTGCCAGGATCTCTTCTCCGGGGAATCCTCGCTTATGGAGCAGGATCCTGCCTCCGTGATCGAAGGCGATCTCAAGTCATACTCCGAGTCAGGCGTCAAGTTCGCGATAGGCCAGGTCGAGGTCATGACGCTCAGCGATGTCCGGGAGGCGAAGGACAAGTACATAAGGGCGCTTGAGGAGATACGGGACGAGCGCGGCCTGGATTGGGCAATGCTCCTTGTCTCTGATGTGCTGAAGGGGAGTTCCGTGCTTTTGGAGACATCTTTTCCAAAGGAGTCCTCCCTGCCATATGACAGGATAGAGGAAGGTATGTATGACCTGCCGGAGGTTCTGTCGAGGAAGAAGCAGCTGCTTCCTGCCGTGCTCAGGGCGCTGGGGGAGTGATCAGACTCCCTGTATCTTCTTTATCGACGGGATCTGCCTTATGGCCTGCGTCGTCATCTTCATCGAGTCCTCGCTGTCCGCGCTTATCGTGAATGTCCCGACAAGGCCTTCCGGACCGGCGTCAAGGGCGCCTTGTATCAGATGGGCACCGTGCTTGCGTACGGCGTTGTCAATCTCGCTGAAGAGCTCCGTGTTCTCCTTCGCCACCACCGAGAAGCGGCGGACAAGCTCCTGGCTGTCCCATTCGACGGGAACGATCCTTGCCTCCGCCTCTGGCATATTCCTCAGGTTAGGGCAGTCACGCTTATGTATGACGTAGCCTCTGCCCCTGGTTATATAGGCGACTATGTCATCGCCATGGACAGGATTGCAGCACTTCGCGAAGTCGAAGAGGATGTTGCTGCTGTCGCCGATGATGACTGTCTCCTTCTTGTCCCTTGATATGAACTTCAGGCCCTGCAGCGCTGGGAAGAGCGGCTTCGCTGGCTGCTGTGGCTGCGGCTGCGGCTTCTTCTTATCCTCCGCGGGCGCTATAGGTATATTCGTCGAGGCGTTCTTGTTGAGCCAAGCCCTTATCTTCTTCCTCGCGGCATTTGTCTGGGCATATTCAAGCCACTGCTGGTTAGGGTGCGCTGACGGGCTTGTGAGGATCTCCACTATCTGGGTGTTCTGCAGCGGCTTATTGAGCGGGATGATGGAGCCATCGGCCCTGGCGCCGGAGCAGTGGTTGCCGATCTCGGAGTGGACCTTATAAGCGAAGTCGAGGGCGGTTGAGCCTACCGGGAGCTCTATGACATGGCCCTGTGGCGTGAAGACGACGATCGAATCCTTCAACAGCTCGTTCTTGATCTCGTCCATGAAGTCCTCGCTCTGCTCGATCTCCTTGGACCAGGTCTTTATCTTCCTTATGATCTTCTGGTAGTTGATGGAATCAACGGTCTTCCAGGTGCCTGACTCTGAGCCGGACGCGGCCTTGTACGCCCAGTGCGCCGCGACGCCTTCCTCCGCGGTCTTATGCATCTCCTGCGTGCGGATCTGTATCTCCAGATGCTTGTTCTGCGGGCCGAGGACAGTCGTGTGCAGCGACTGGTAGTTATTGGCCTTAGGCATCGCGATATAATCCTTGAACCTGCCTTCTATCGGGATCCACGTGGAGTGTATGATGCCGAGTATCGTATAGCATTCGACCGTTGTCTGGCATATGACGCGCACGCCGAGGATATCATAGATCTCATCGATCTCCTTCTTCCTCTTCTTTATCTTCTGGTATATGGAATAGGCGTGCTTCACGCGTCCTGTTATCTCGATATCCGTGATGCCGGCCTTCCTACACGCTTCGGCTATAGCGCGCGAGACCTGCTTGATGTACGCCGTGTATTCGCCCTTCTTCTCCAGCAGGTAGCCGTTGATATAGTCATAGGACTCAGGCTTGAGGGCCTTGAGCGACAAGTCCTCCAGCTCGCTCTTTATCGTTGACATGCCTAGGCTGTCCGCGATAGGCGCGAAGATGTCGAGGCAATCCTGCGCGAATGCCCTGCGCCTCTCGGGGGAGAGCCCCTGGATCGTGCGCATGTTGTGCAGCTTATCCGCAAGCTTGATCAGGATGACGCGGAGATCCTTCGACATCGCGAAGAACATCTTCTTTATCGTTTCCGCTTCCTGTATGGATTTCTCATCCGTTATGCGGCTTATCTTGGTCACCGCCTGGACCATCTCCCCGACTTCCTTGCCGAATATCGTGGAGATCTCCTCTTCCGTGGTGTCTGTGTCCTCAAGCGTGTCATGCAGGAGCCCGGCCGCTACGGTATCGGCGTCCATGCCGATCTGCATGAGTATCTCGGCTACCGCTATCGGATGGGTTATGTAGGGCTGCCCGGTCTTCCTCTTCTGATCCCCATGCTTCTTTGCGGCGAAGACAGCCGCCGATGAGATCTTGTCCTTATCCTCATCGGAGTACTTGATGATCTTCTTGACGAACTTGTCGACCAGATCCTTGTTAGGAAAGTCTTCTCCCATATATAACCCGTTCCTTCCCAGCAGCGTCCCTTTCCACTTCTATGGATGTGAAGCCCTCATTCCTGAGTATTCTACCACAGCTTTCTATCTGCCGGAAGTCGCACTCTATGGCCAGGGCGCCATCTTCGCTGAGATGACACGGCGCCTCATGGGCTATCGCACGGATCAGATCAAGCCCGTCCTCACCGCCTCCGAGGAAGGCAAGCGGCGGCTCCTTCTTCACATCTATCTCAGTCTCCTCGTACCATCTGGCTGTGAGGTACGGTGGATTCGTCGCTATGATGTCGAACACGGAGCCGCTCCATGGCTCAAGAAGCGATCCAAGCCTTGCGTCAGGCCTTTTGCCGATATTCCTCTTATAGTTCTCCGCCGCTATGGATAGGGCTGCAGGGGAGATGTCTGACAGCGCGACGGGGATGGAGAGCGTATGGGCTATTGCCGTGCCAACGGCCCCGCTGCCGGTGCAGAGGTCCAGGATCCTTGGATTGCTGAATGAGGAGGAGAGCCTTATCGCCACATCGACAAGCGTCTCTGTATCAGGCCTGGGGATGAGGACATCCTCTGTGATTCTGAACGGCAGGCCGTAGAATTCCTTCTCGCCCATGATATATGCCATCGGGATGCCGGAAAGCCTTTCCCCTGCAAGGTTCATGGCTTTCTTTTCCTCTTCGTCTGTGATGATACGTTCCGGCTCCATCAGCTGATTCAGGTCATCAAGCCCTGTCGCCAGCCGTATTATGATGCGGGCGTCTATGGGATCGAGACGGCTCATCAGGCTGAGCCTGAGCTCACGCAGCCTCACGCTTCCTTGAGCGCCTCTTCGCCTGCCGCGAGCTTGAGGGCGTCAATCAGCTCATCAAGCTCTCCTTCCATCACGAGATCAAGCTTGTAGAGCGTGAGGTTGATCCTGTGGTCAGTGACCCTGTTCTGGGGGAAGTTGTATGTCCTTATGCGCTCGGACCTGTCGCCGGAGCCAACCATGCTCTTCCTCTGATCCGCGCGCTCCTTCTGCTTCTTCGCTTCCTCCGCCTCATAGAGCCTTGCCCTGAGCACCCTCATGGCCTTCGCCCTGTTCTTTATCTGGGACTTCTCGTCCTGGCAGATGACGACTATGCCTGTCGGGATATGCGTGATGCGAACCGCGCTGTCTGTCGTGTTGACGCACTGGCCTCCAGGGCCGCCTGCTCTCATGACATCGATCCTCAGGTCCTCCTGCCTTATCTCGATATCCGTCTCCTCAGCTTCCGGAAGGACCGCGACGGTTATGGCTGATGTGTGTATGCGCCCCCCTGATTCCGTCTCAGGCACGCGCTGGACGCGGTGCACGCCGGACTCGAAGCGGAGCGAGCCATAGACATCCTTTCCTGATATCGAGAGCACGATCTCCTTCAGCCCTCCGATCCCGGATTCGCTCTGGTTCATGATCTCGACCTTCCAGTGCTTCTTCTCGGCGTATCTGGAATACATGCGGAATACATCCTGGGCGAAGAGGGAGGCCTCATCGCCTCCGGTTCCAGCCCTGATCTCCATTATTATGTTCTTGCCCTCAAGGGGATCTGGCGGGATGAGCAGCATCCGAAGCGCCTTCTCGCACTCCTCATAGCTCTTCTCCAGCTCGGCTATCTCTTCCTTCGCCATCTCCAGAAGCTCCGCGTCGCTCTCTTCCTTCAGCATCTCCCTGGAAGAGGCTATCTCCTCCTGTATTCCCTCCATCTCCTCCATCTTCTCGATGATGGGGGCAAGATGGGATCTCTCCTGCATCAAGGCCTTGTATTTGGTCATGTCAGAGAGCACCTCGGACGTGGAGAGCCTCTGGTCTATGTCCTCAAGCTGTTTTCTGTATTCCGGAAGTTTCTCAAGCATATCTTGGAAGTATATCAATGGAGAGGGATTCTTTCCATGCCCTCATTCAAGGATCTCCCTGTACAGCGTCTCCCCGTATTCCCTGAGCTTCAGCAGCACCATCTTGGCCTTGGCGTCCGTGTCTAGGGAGTTCAGGTGCTCCTCGATCGTCCTCATGTAAAGCTCGTAGGTAAGGGCCTTATCCGCAGGAGGGTTGAGAAGACGCAGCGCGCAGAAGTTCTTCCAGCTCTCCCTGTCCTTCTCCGATAGCGCCTCAGGCCAGTTCCTGGCAACCTGCCTCCAGAGAAGCTTGTGGTACTTGTCATTGTCGAAGAGATGCTCTCCCTTGCTCAGCTTGTCCTGTGGCTTGAGTGCCCTGATGTTCGCCATGACGCCTTTATCGTGGTCGGAGGGGAAGCTCTGGTATATAGAGAGATCGGGATCCTGCTCTGCGTTCGCCATCTCCTCCTTCGCTCCCAGTATGGCAGCCTTCTGAAGCGAAGGCGCGGCGATTGCCTTCCCTGCCTTGCTGAAGATCTCTCGCCGCGTGAAGCCAAGCCTCTTCTCGCTCTCCTCGTCCAGCACGCTCAGCGGCGCTATGAAAGGGGAGCGGTTTATCATCAAGCGGACTATCCCGGTCTCCTGGTAAGTCCCATGCGGATCGGAGGGTATCTCATGCGTCAGGTCGAAGCAGTATAGTGCCGCGCTCTTCTCCGTCTCATAGAAGAGGGGCAGCAGGGGCTTTGTGTTCCCTTTCTCGGACACGAACATCGGCTGGGTATTCAGGAAAGGCTGGTGGCGAAGCACGTCTATCTCCCTTGAGATATCCCTCCGTCCCCTGTGGGCGAGCGCCCACTGGAAGAGCTTGGGCTGCTTCTCATTTATAAGGCGGGCGACGGCTATGGTAGCATATACATCCACAAGCGCGTCATGTGCCCCTTCCTGCTCTATGCCGTTCTCTTCCGTAAGATCGGTGAGGCGGAATGATGGGGCTCCGGTCTCCTCGTTCCTTGTGGTGAATACGATCCCTTCCGGCCTAAGATCGTGCGTCGCCCTGACGAGGTTTATTATGTCCCACCTTGAGCATCCATTCATGTACTCCCTCTCAAATGGATCATAGAGGTTGCGATAGAGCGTGGAGCGTATGACCTCGTCATCGAATCCGATCGAGTTATAGCCGACCGTGATCGTGTCCGGCACCATGAATTCCGCACGGAGCCTCTTTATGAAGTCAGCCTCGCAGATACCGTCCGCGTTGACCTTATCAGGGGTTATGCCCGTGATGAGGCACGATTCCGGGGAGGGAAGATAGTCCGGGGAGAGCCTGCAGTAGAGCAGGATAGGATCTGCGATTATATTGAGGTCCATATCAGTGCGTATCGCAGCAGCCTGCGCTATCCTGTCATAGCGCGGGTTGAGCCCGAACGTCTCAAGATCGTACCAGAGAAAAGTCTTCATGCTCTAATAATAGCCCTTTTCCCTGTTTGATAGAATCTCCCGGTGGCACTAAGGCCCTCTGGATGCTACAATCACCGTGGAGGCAATATGAGAAGATTCACAGCCTTGATCCTTCTGGCCCTGCTGGCGCTCTCGCTTCCTGCCGCGGTGAGCGAAAGCGGCAAGGACGCGTATGAGCTTGGCCGCGCCGTTGTCGGCATCCTCTCCTCTGACACGCATGGCCCGCGCACCAGGGAGGACGATGATCTGGTGGAGAGCATCGAGCAGTTCAGGCCGGAGTGGGATAAGCTTCGCTTCGAGAGGTATTTCGATATCCTGGAGGAAGCCGGCATAGAGAAGCCTGCCGCGATAGGACCTGCAAGCCGGGCATGGCGCACTGGCCCGGATCTTCTGGGCGTTGATGGGCGGCTTCTGAGCGCCTCATCGGAGATAAGCGGCAGCGCTGCATGGTTCCACACGAAGGCCATGGGCTATAAGGTGACATACGCCAAGGATGGGGAAGTGCTGGAGTATGCGCTCGATGGGGATATCTATTTCTTCATGTACATCGATGGCAGCAAGGCGGATATCCTGGTCGAATGCGAGCATCTGAAGGCCGGAGGACGTGATCTGAGGGATGTGCGCCTTGAGGTATCCGCCGATCTTGGGAGCTGGAACATCGAAGCGAGGTACAACGGAAAGGAGCTTACGCCTGATGACATGGAGGCTTTCGCGCCTATAGTCAAGCGTGCCGCGATGTTCTTCTGAAACGAGGAGCCTCCGCTTTGGAGGCTCTTTCCATCACTGCGTTTCCAGCTTCTCCCTCGCCACCGCGAGCATGAGCTTTATCCTGTTCTCCTGATTGACCTTCGTTGCCGATGGGTCGTAGTCGATCGGGACGATGTTGGAATCGGGGTAGGCTTCCTTGAGAGGGCGTATCATGCCCTTGCCGCAGATGTGGTTCGGAAGGCATCCGAACGGCTGCGTGCATACGATATTGTCGTAGCCTTTCTCGATAAGCTCGACCATCTCCGCCGTCAGAAGCCATCCTTCTCCCATCTTGCAGCCCCTGTCTATGAACCTTTCGCCGAACTTCTCAAGCTCCTTGAATGTCGCTGCCGTGTGGAACTCGCCGTGCCTCTTCACCGCTTCCTCCGACCATCTTTCGACTATCGAGAGGATCGGCATGCCGATATGCTTCATGATGAAGGCGTAGCGGCCGCGGCCGCCATAGTACTCCTCGTCCTTTATGCCGTTTGAGAAGGCGTAGAGCACGAAGCCCATCATAGGAGGCAGCATGACCTCGCATCCCTCATCCTCGAGAAGCCCCTGGAGATTGCTGTTGCCAAGCCTCGAGTACTTCATGTAGATCTCGCCGACGACGCCGACCTTGACGCGCGGTATGCGCTTCACGGGTATCGCGGCGAAGTCATCGGAGATCGCGTTGAGCTTCTTCTTCATATTACCCCAGAAGTAGCCCCTGTTCCTCTCATAGCAGTCCCCGAGTATCCCAGTCCACTTCTCTATGAGCCTGTCTGTGTCTCCCTTGTTGATCTCATAGGGCCTCGTCTGGTTCGAGAGAAGCATGATGAGGTCCCCATAGACAAGCGCGGTGAATGCCTGCACGAGCATCGGGAACGTGATCCTGAAACCCGGGTTTGAGTTCATACCCTGCAGGTTCGCGGAGATTACCGGTATATTACCCAGCCCGGCCCTTTCCAGGGCCTTGAGAAGGAGGAAGTAGTAGTTGGATGCCCGGCATCCTCCTCCTGTCTGCGAGATGATCAGCGCGCATCTGTCCTTGTCGACAAGGCCGCGGTGTATCGCGTCGATCATCTGCCCGATCACGAGAAGCGCGGGGTAGCACATATCGTTATGCACGTACTTCAGCCCTTCCTGTATGACGGAAGGGGAGGAGTTCTCGAGAAGAAGAGGCCTGAATCCATGGTTGGTGAATATCCTCTTCATTATGTTGAAGTGCACAGGGGACATATTGGGGATGACTATAGTCCAGCCATCATCCTTCATCTCCTGGGTAAATGGCTTATTTTCCATTCATTTCCCCTTCATCTTCTTCCATCTCTATCGCGGCGAAGAGGCTTCTCATCCTTATCTTCACGGCTCCGAGATTGGTGATCTCATCGATCTTGATCTGCGTGTAGATCCTGTCGTTCTTCCTGAGTATGTCCTTGACCTCATCGGTCGTGACGGCGTCAAGCCCGCAGCCGAATGAGACAAGCTGTACAAGGTTCATGTCCTTCTGCCCTGATATATACCTTGCCGCGTCATACATGCGCGCATGGTATGTCCACTGATTAAGGACGCTGAAGTTGCCTTTGTCGGTCAGGGGCGCTATCGAGTCCTCTGTTATCACGGAAGCGCCGAGGGAGACTATCATGCGGTCTATGCCATGATTGATCTCCGGATCGGTATGGTAGGGCCGTCCTGCAAGCACGATTATCTGCCGTCCATCTTCCCTGGATTTCCTTATGACCTCCTCGGCTTTCTCAGTTATCCTCCTGCGGTATGAGGCAAGCTCCGAGAATGCCTTGTCCACGGCCTTCCTCGCGTCCCTCTTCCTGACGCTGAAGAGCTCGGCGATGCGCTTTGCAAGGTGATCAGGGTGCTCGAGCGAGAGGTAGCCAAGGGTGAGCGGGATGCCCTTGAGGTCCTGGTTGCCCTTTATGACCTCCCCGTAGTACGCGACTACCGGGCAGTTGAAGTGGTTGTTCCCCTTATTCTCATCTATGTTGTAGCTTGAGCAGGGGATGAAGATCCTGTCAACGCCCTGGTCGACAAGGTACTGCACATGCCCATGCATGAGCTTTGCCGGAAAGCATACCGTGTCTGACGGGATTGATGCCTGGCCATGGATGTATATGTCCCTCGTTGAGAACGGGGAGACCACAGTGTCGTATCCAAGGGACTGGAAGAGCGTCACATAGAAGGGCAGGAGCTCGTATATGCCAAGGGCGAGAGGAAGGCCTAGCGTGCCCTTGTCCCCTCCTTTCCTTTCCCTGTAGGAGGCAAGCAGCTCCTGCTTGTACGCGTAGACGTTGTACTCGTCGTCCTTCTTCGGCGCCATGCCTGTTATCGGGCGCTCGCATCTGTTGCCGGATATCAATCGGCGCTTCATGCCGAAGGAGTTGACGGTGAGCAGGCAGTGGTTCGTGCAGCCATTGCACCTGACGTTCTTTACCGTATGCTTAAGGGATTCAAGCTCCTCCTTGCCCGCGATCGAGCTGAGCCTGAGGCCTTTCCTGGATGCCATCATCTGGGCGTAGAGCGCCGCACCGTAAGCTCCCATGAGCCCCGCGATAGTCGGCCTGACGACCTCCAGCCCCAGTTCCTTCTCGAAGGCGCGGAGCACGGCGTCGTTGAGGAATGTGCCGCCTTGTGTGACGATCCTCCTTCCAAGCTCGTCGGGGTTCGAGGTCCTTATGACCTTGTAGAGCGCGTTCTTCACGACGCTTATCGCAAGGCCAGCTGAGATATCATTGATGGAGGCCCCGTCCTTCTGCGCCTGCTTTACGGAGGAGTTCATGAACACGGTGCACCTTGATCCTAGATCCACGGGGCTCTTTGCCGTGATGGCAAGCTTGGCGAACTCCTGCGCGCTCTTCCCGAGCGCGTTGGCGAATGTCTGCAGGAACGATCCGCAGCCTGAGGAGCACGCCTCGTTGAGGAAGATGTCATCGATCACGCCATCGCGTATGCGGAAGCATTTGATGTCCTGTCCTCCGATATCTATGATGAAGTCGACATCGTGCATGAAGTGCTTCGCGCCGATGAAGTGCGCCTCTGTCTCCACAAGCGAGTAGTCTAGGTTGAACGCAGACTTCAGCAGGTCTTCCCCGTATCCTGTCGATGCGGAGGCCGCTATCGAGATATCAGGATAGTTGTCATACAGGAATAGCAGGAATGAATGTATCGCCTGCACCGGATTGCCGTTGTTCGGGCTGTATCGTGAGAGCAGGAGATCGCCGTTCTCGGCCAGGAGGCATGTCTTGATAGTGGTGGATCCTGCGTCTATTCCAAGATAGGCGCGGCCAGAGTATGTGGATGGATCGCGAAGCGGTACCGTCGCCCTCTGGTGCCTTTCCGAGAAGGCCTTGTATTCCTCCTCGCTATAAAAGAGCGGCTCAAGCTTGGTGAAGCTGCCCTTGCCCCTGTAGTTCTCGAGCGCCTCGATTATGCCTGAGAGCCTCATGCCCTTCCCGCCAGGTGAGAGGGCTGAGCCCATCGCGACATAATAAAGCGAGTTCTCCGGGCATATGCCCTCGGTGCCGATGGCCTTGTCGAAGAAGTGCCTCAGCTGCCTTATGAAGGTAAGGGGACCTCCAAGGTAAATCACCTTGCCCTCGATTCGGCGTCCCTGCGCAAGGCCGGCTATCGTCTGGTTCACGACAGCGACGAGGATCGATGCCGCTATGTCCTCGGTCTTCGCGCCCTGATTGATCAGCGGCTGGATATCCGACTTGGCGAACACCCCGCAGCGCGACGCGATCGTATATATCTCGGTGGCGTTCTCCGCGAGCCTGTCTATGTCATCGCGGCTTATACCAAGGAGCGTGGCCATCTGGTCGATGAACGCTCCAGTGCCCCCCGCGCATGTGCCGTTCATCCTCACCTCGAGCCCGTTCTTCAGGAAGAGGATCTTCGCGTCCTCGCCTCCTAGCTCGATTATGGTGTCGGTATCAGGGATGAAGGTCTTCGCCGCGACACGCGTGGCATATACTTCCTGCACGAAAGGGATCGAGGCTGCCTCAGCCAGGCCCATTCCCGCGGAGCCTGAGAGGGAGATGGTCACCTCCTCGTCCCCGATGGCTTCCATCGCGGCTGAGAGCATCTCCTTTCCTTTCTCTATTATCTGTGAGTAATGACGCTGGTAGTCGCTGTAGACGAGGTTGTTCTCCTCGTCCAATGCGACGGTCTTCATAGTGGTTGAGCCCACATCTATTCCGATTTTCAGCATACGTTAAGAAAGTTATCGTAATCAGGGGAAATGGGCAAGTATCAGAGGAGGGCGGAGACGAGCGCAAGCACGGCCGCAGATGGTATGGAAACCAGGAGATAGCAGAGGGCGAAGCCCTTCCATCCCTTTCCCATGCGCCCGGCAACCCCAAGCGCCGCCATCCCTGTCAGGAGCCCAAGTCCTCCGATGTTAACGGCCCTCACGGCTTCTGCAGATGCCGGCAGGGAAAGCGAAAGCGATGATGCCGTGCTTCCTGCTATCTCGGATGCGGCGGCTATCGTCCATGGCTCGTCCAGGCCAAGGCCAAGGGATGAGGCGAAGATGGAAAGGAACAGGAAAGAGAGCGGGATCGCCCAGTTCACGCGCAGGAATACCTTCCTGTCGAATATGATGAGCACGAAGAGGAACAGTATGAGGATATCAAGCCACATGAATGAGCCCAGCGCCGTGAGCGCGGCTATTATCATGAGGCACACATAAAGCATCCTCATCGACTTCGAGCCTTCCTTGTCTACGTCGCTATGGATGAAGACCTCGTCCTTTATCCTCCGTCCCATCAGCGCGAATGGAAGGATGCACGCCAGTGCAAGCCCGGCGGTGGAGAGCGGCAGCATAACGGATATGAATGAGCCCTCCATCCTCGGCGCGAGGTATGTATTAGCGATGCTTCCAGAGGGAAGGGCCATTGAGCCAAGCACCGCTGATGCTGTCACGAGCGCGGCAGCCCTTGCGGAGAATCCCTCCCTCTCGGCGCCTTTCAGGACCGAGAGCGTTATCGGTACCATCATGATAGCTGCGGCATAGCCTCCGATCACGGCTCCGAGCACGAATGACGCCAGGGATGCTGTGATGAGTATGGAGACGGTGAAGCGCAGCGCGGACAGGAACGCCTTCAATGGGGCGAGGGCCCTTTCCTTATCAAGGCCTGTGTACGCGAGCATTATCAGGATGGTCGTGAAGAACGTGTCCCATCCCAGGTTCACGATATCCTCTCCGCTTGGCGTCTTCACGATGACCCCGATCAATGCGAGAAGCATCGTGAGGGGCAGGTACCAGTGGGATCTGATCCAGGAGGCTATCTTACTCATCCGCTATTTCCCTTCCCATCGCGTCGAAGGCGAAAACCTTCGTCTCACGCACGGCCTTGTCGATGAACGGGGCCATGCCAAGCTCCTCGAAATGCCTTCTCACGACTTCCTTGACAGGCCTTGTGACCGGGTGCTTGGGGGAGAAGACCACGCAGCAGTCCTCATAGGGAAGGATGGATGTCTCATATGTGCCGATCGCGCGGGATCTTATGATGATCTCCTCCTTGTCCATGCCGAGAAGCGGCCTCATGACAAGCAGATCTGTCATGCTGTCCGTGAATGCCATCGCGTCAAGCGTCTGTGACGCGACCTGCGACAGCGCCTCTCCCGTTATGAGCGCGACTGCCCCATGCTCCTTTGCTATGCGCTCTGCTGTCTGCATCATGGCGGCCCTGAACATGAGCGTCGCTTCCTCCTCGTAGCCATTGTCCCTGATGTGCACCTGCCCATCGGTGAACGGAACGACGAAGAGCCTCATGCCCTGCATGTAGGGAGCGATAAGGGACGCGAGCGTCTTGACCTTCTCAAGCGCCTCATCGGATGTATATGGATAGGCATGGAAATAGATCGCGTCTGCCTTCATGCCCCTTTTTGCCATCATCGCGGCCGCGACAGGGCTGTCTATGCCTCCGGAGAGAAGGACCATCCCCTTGCCGGCTGTCCCGGCGGGAAGACCTCCCACCGCCTTCGCCTCGCTTGTGTATAGGTAAGCCTCGCCCCTGATCTCGCAGGTAAGGGTGTTGTCAGGATCATCAAGGTCGACGGATAGATCCGGATATGCCTCGTGAACGACCTCCGCAAGCGCTATCGCCACCTCCTTTGAGGAGAAGGGGAATGCCTTGTCCTCCCTTTTCACGGTGATGCGGAAGGATCCTTTCTCAGTGAAGGCCCCCGGGAGGATCGAGGCTGCTGTGCGCCTTATCGCGTCCATGTCCTTCTCTGTCCTATGGGCCCTCGCGAATCCCGTGATGCCGCTTGTAGTGGACAAGGCCTTCTCAACAAGGCTATCTGGGGCACTCTCGTCTATATAGGCATAGAGCCGCCCTTTCTGCTTGTCTATCTCTGAGTGATATGGCCTGAGCTTGTCCTTGATGTTGTGCCTGAGCCTCTTCTCGAACAGATTCCTGTTGCCGCCCTTCAGGGATATCTCACCCTCTTTGATAAGATATAGCTTATCGGCCATTTCCGATCTCCTTGATTGCCTCTATCAGAGTGTCGACGCTTTCCTCATCGCTCGCGTTCGATAGCGATATCCTCACGGCCTGCTTCGCCTCGCTGCTCCTGAAGCCCATGGCGAGGAGTATCCTCTCTCCCTCTCCCTTGGTGTTGTTGGAGCAGGCTGAGCCCGATGAGGCCGAGATGCCTTTGTCTGAAAGCATCCTTGTATATACCTCAGAAGGGAGCGGTGATGCAAATGAGATGATATACGGGGAGGCGTTCTCGGGGGAGAGCACCTTAAGACCTGCGGAGGTTATCGCATCGCGGATACGCGCATTGAGCGATGCTATCCTCGCCTGGTTTGCCGCTGCGTCGGGAATCCATTCCTCCAGGGCCGCCCTGAAGCCTGCTATGGCGGGAAGGTTCTCCGTCCCGCCCCTTTTTCCCTTCTCCTGCCCGCCCGCGGGGGCTATTGCCCTGAAGGCCTCTGGACGCTTGAGGTAGAGCATGCCTATGCCTCTCGGGCCATTGAGCTTATGGGCTGAGAAGGACGCCCCGTCGATATCAAGGGAAGCTATGCCGTAAGGGATCTTGCCCAAGGCCTGCACGGAATCCGCGAAGAAGAAGATCCTGTGCTTCAGATTCTTCTCATACTCCCTTACGGTCCCGATAAGCCCCGCGGTGTCCTCTATGGCCCCTGTGACGTTGTTCACGGCCATTATGGCCACGAGCCGCGTGTCGGGGGTGAGCTCCGCCTCAAGGTCCTCCTTCTTGACAAAGCCTCCCTTGGCCTTCAGCCTCGCTGTCTTCCACCCATGTGACTCAAGCGGGCGGAGCCATGATGAGACCGCCTCGTGCTCGATAGCGGAGATTATCACCTTGCCTGGCTCTGCTAGAAGGAGGGAGGAGAATACGGCGGCTATTGACTCGGTGGCGCCTGACGTGAAGAAAAGCGATGATGCCGGAACGGAAAGGAGGCTCGCGATCCTTTCCCTGTTGCGCTCAAGCTCCTTATGGGCCCTTATGCCCTCGCCATGCACAGAGGATGGGTTGGCGAAGAAATCCCTCTCCGTATCTATATATGCCTTCAGGGCGTTCTCTGAAAGCCTCGTGGTCGCTGCATTGTCGAAATAGAGATCCATAGAGAAGAATTAGAGCGAAGTAGGGGATGTTTTGCAAGAGAGGGCGAGTATGGTCCTCTCAAGCCTGGCTTCTGTCTCTTCCTTCCCGAATGATATGCCAAGCTCGTCCCTGAGCCTCGAGGAGTCGAGCGCGTATCTCCTGTCATGCCCCTTCCTGTCCTCCGTGAAGGCGAT
The DNA here is from genome assembly GCA_944389275.1 of uncultured Spirochaetaceae bacterium. GTDB lineage: Bacteria > Spirochaetota > Spirochaetia > Sphaerochaetales > Sphaerochaetaceae > Ornithospirochaeta. The sequence continues at coordinate 21,259 of CALXLT010000045.1, read as the reverse complement.
GAGGCTTTCATCCTTTCCCAAAAGCGAGAGTATCATCCTGACAAGCTCCAGGTTCGATAGCTCAAGTCCCGTGCCTATGTTGTATATCCTTCCATCCACGCCATGGCGGAGTATCATCTCGATGGCTGCGGAGTGATCGTCGGCGCTTATCCATTCCCTTATGTTGCTTCCGTCCCCATAGATAGGGATAGGCTTATCCTCCAAAGCGAGCGCGATGGCCTTCGGGATGAGCTTCTCCGGGTGCTGTCCCTCCCCGAAGTTGTTCGTGCATCTTGATATCGTCGCGGGAAGGCCGTATGTGCGCCTGTATGAAAGGCATAGGAGGTCCGCCGCGGCCTTGGACGCGCTGTAAGGGGAGCTCGGGAAAAGGGGAGAGGACTCTGTGAACCTTGCGCCGCTTGATGCGTCGGTGTCTCCATAGACCTCGTCTGTCGAGACCTGATGGAACCTCCTGATGCCGTATTCAAGGCATCCATCCATAAGCACCCCGGTCCCTTCCACGTTCGTCTCGATGAAAAGCGATGGGTTCTCTATTGACCTGTCCACATGGCTTTCCGCCGCGAAATTGACGATGATATCCGGACGGAAATCCCTCATGAGGGCATCGACATCCTTCCTTTTCCGGATATCCCCCTTGATGAAGGAGAATCTGCTGTCATCCATTATGCTGTCGAGGTTGTGAGGATTGGCCGCATAAGTCAGCGCGTCGAATACGGCAAGGGCCTCGACGTCGCCCCGTGCCATCATATGCCTCGCGAATGCTGAGCCGATGAAGCCGGCTCCTCCTGTAACTGCTATGCGCATGGCTTGATTATACTCCAGAACTATAAATGAAAAAATCCTCGCACGCTTTGCGTACAAGGATCTTTTCTTCTTTCAGAGCCCCCTGTCGGATTCGAACCAACGACCCCGAGATTACAAGTCACGTGCTCTGGCCAGCTGAGCTAAGGAGGCAGTCAACAGGGGAGAAGATAGCGGATTTCGACGACAATTTCAATATCTTTTGGATAAAAAAGTCACGAAAATTCAGATTGCTTCTCGGATGATCCTGAATCAGGCTTCCGCGGTTTTCTGCTCCTGGATCTCCTTCCTTCTTTCCTTGCAGAGCTTAGCTATCTCAGCCAGAGCCTTCCTTGCCCTTGCTGCCGAAGCCTTTGTCCCCTTTGTCTCAAAGCGATTGCTTTCCGCCACGTAGGTCTCAAACTGAGCCATGATGCTCTCATGAATTGTCATCGAGCTGTCCTCCATAATTTGCTTTCTTTTCTATGAATACTATCATAATACTTTGGATTTGCAAGAAAAACAGCCAAAAACAATCACGAAGACTGGTTTTGCGCCGTCAGCTGATCTTCCTGCCCTTCCATATGAAGCCCTTGCCCGTGAAGCGGTTGTAGAGGCCATGGATGTACATCACGCATATCTGGATGATCGTGAGGGGCGCCGCGATGGATATCAGCTTCCTCCATCCTGCCTTCCTGCATGCGAGATACCATGAGATGAAGAACGAGAGGACGCCCACAAGCATCGCGCCGAATGCTGACGAGAAGCCCTCAAGCGCGAAGAGGGCTATCACCGCGACAGGGGAGAGCGCTATATGCACCAGTATGGTCACAAGGCAGAGGATAGGGATGAATGATATCGCCTTGGGCGGGAATATGCCCGCGATCGAGCGCTCTATGCCCCTGAACGCCTCCGACGCGTTGGTATACATATAGCAGGCCACATACTTCGAGATCGATATGAACGCGAAGTTCTTCTTGTTCCTGACGAATAAGCGGGCTATGCCCACATCATCCATATAGCCCTTTATCTTCGTGTATCCACCTGTCTCGTCATATGCCTTCTTCCTCATCATGATGAACTGCCCGATAGCGAATGTCGCGCTTGGAAGAGGGAAGTGGTAGACGAAGAAGTGCGGGATGAGCGTGTTGGTGAGCATCATCGCCGAGATGTTCACGGTGCCTGCAAAGGATGGGCATAGCTCGGTTGGAAAGCCTGAGATTATGTCCAGGTCATGTTCCTTCATTACGGAGTAGGCATACGCTACGCACGATGATGCATGATATGTGTCGGCGTCCGTCGCGAGGATGTATTCGCCCTTCACGTGCGGTATGAGCTGCAGCAGCGCGTTGATCTTGCCGTTTGCGTGGAGCCTCTCATCCGGGTTCGACGTGAAGCATCGGATCCTCTGGTCCTTCGCCGCAAAGCCCTGGATTATCTCCTCAGTCCGGTCAGAGCTCTGGTCATTCATCACCAGTATCTCTATGTTCCCGTAGCTCTGCCTCCTGAGCGATTCCAGGAGCCGGCCTATCGAGGCCTCCTCGTTGCGCGCGGGGATTATGACCGATATAAGCGGGCCCTCGGTGGTATCCCTGACATTGCCAAGCTTCCTGAAATGCCTGAGGTTGAGCAGCGTGGTGACCATCGCGTACAGGCCGATGATCAGCATGAAAGATACGTATATCGTGATATATATGCCCATCAGCGGTTCCTGTTGCTCCTCTTGCCTCTGCGATTGTCCTTTCTGATGTCATCTATCGCAGGGTCGCCTGTATAGATATCCTCAGCCTTGTCGAGGTACCTATCGCTCTCATCATACTCATCTCGCTGGGACAGCGCCATACCTTTGCCTGAATAGAATGAGAACAAGTCGAGTTTCGAGAGCCCGTCGATCTCCTTCTCTATATCGTTGAATATCGAGAGGGCCTTCTTCGCGGATCCTCCAGCTATCGCGGGGGTGTAGAGCAGCCTGAAGGCCTCCTGGAGCGCTATGTAGTACTCATCGGGGTAGTCAGCGTAGAGCTTCTTCATCAGGTCCGAGCTCTCCATGCCCTTGCTGATGCCTCCGTTCACGTAATAGTCAGCGGAGACGATGTCTGCCTCCGCGACGCGCCTCTTCAGCTCTCCCTCATCCTCGCCGATGCCCGCAAGGAATTGCTTCCCGAGCTCGACATGGCGCTTTGCCTCAGCCTCGTTGCCCATATCCTTGAAGTACCGCGCCATGTGGTACTCTATCCTGGCCATCTCCGTCATCGTGAGGCTCTCATCCATGTATTCCTGATAAAGACCCGCGACCGTCTCCTCATCCTTCCCGTTCTTCACCGCGTCTATCAAGGCAGAATACGCGGGATTTGATGACGTGGCTGCGAAGGAATCGGTGTATGCGTAGATGCCGGCGGCAAAGACCGCCGCTGAGAGAATGATTGCTGCAAGTCTTCTCATCTTATGTATTTCTCCTCTGATAGCGTTCTCATTATATATCCGGGCCTAAGGCTTAGGTCAGTCCTGATGAAGCCTGGCTTTCCATGGTCAAGCTTGTCCACCGCATTTCTTTCCCCGTCAAGGAGCGTGAATCCCTCCGCGCTCAAGAGCGGCACGTCAGGGCCTATGAACTCAAGGAGTGAGTCCTTCCGGATCTGGTTCCGCACGTCAAGCTCGTAAACGCCGTCCCCTGCCTCCCTGAGCACTGTCCCGAGGAATATGTAGTTCCTTTCATAGCCATAGCTTGTCGGCCTCGATACATCAGAGCCCTCCACAGGGCCTGACGAGAAGAAGAATCCGGTGGTGAACTCCCTGTGCGACACATCGAAGATATCCCTCTTGTATCTATCGAGGTCCGCGTCTTTGTCGATCGCCTTCCTGTATGCCCTCGTGACGACAGCCACGTAGTACACCGATTTCATCCTGCCCTCGATCTTGAGGGAGGAGAGCCCCGCGTCCTCAAGCTCCTTCACATGGTCGATCATGCAGAGATCCTTGGATGAGAGTATCGTCGTGTAGTCCTCTTCCTCATCGATCGGGAAGTATACCCCAGGCCTTTCCTCCTCCTCGAGGGCGAGCCTGTACTTCCATCTGCATGTGTGGGCGCAGTCCCCCTGGTTGCCGCTCCTTCCAGCAAGATGAGCCGAGAGAAGGCATCTGCCGGAATATGCCATGCACATCGCCCCGTGGACGAAGGCCTCCAGCTCAAGCTCGGGCACCTTGTCCTTTATCCTCTTGATGTCATCAAGCGATGCCTCGCGGCCAAGGATGATCCTGCTGAACCCCATGTCGCGATACATCCTCGCGGCCTCCGAGTTTATGCATGAAGCCTGTGTCGAGAGATGCAGCTCCTTTTCAGGGAAGTACTTCTTGAAGAAAGGCACTGTTCCCAGATCCGACACTATGAACGCATCGAAGGGCCAGGAGGCTATCTCGTCCCTCATCTCATGAAGCGCCTCTATCTGCTTCTCGCTGAAGAGGATGTTCATGGTGCAGTATATGCGTTTCCCGCTCTCTTCCTCGAGCTTCTTGACCTTCTCTATCTCCTCCTGGGAGAAGTTTCCCGCATTCTTCCTTAGGGAGAAGCTTGTCAGGCCCATGTAGGCCGCGTCAGCGCCATAGCTGAACGCGGTCACGAGCTTCTCGTAGTTGCCCGCCGGGGATAGGAGCTCTATTGCCATAGCATCACCTTGCTTTCCTTCGCCGCACCTTCCTCGCGGAGCTTCTCCTCCCTTCTGCGCCTCTCTTCCTCCAGCGTGCGGAGGATAGAGCGTTCAAGCCTCTTGGAGCCTTCATCGGGGAACGCTATGGAGATGACCTCGGAGATGTCTGAGACCGGGTGGAATACCACGTCTCCCTTCACCTCCGCGTCAAGCTTCTCGAGATCCTTCATGTTGTGCTGAGGGATGATGATCTCCTTGATCAGGTTGCGCCTTGCCGCGAGGATCTTCTCCTTCAGCCCTCCGATCGGCATGACCTTGCCCGTGAGCGTGAGCTCGCCGGTCATGGCAAGGTCTGGCTTGATGGTCTCCTCCCTGTACATCGACCAGAGCGCGGTGAAGAGCGTTATGCCTGCGCTTGGGCCATCCTTAGGCACGGCACCCTCCGGGATGTGGAGATGAACAGTCGTATCCTCGAAGAAGGAGAGGTCAAGTCCTCTGAGATATGCTTCCTTCTTCAGCGAGGACCATGCTATCGAGACCGATTCCTGCATCACTGATCCAAGCTGCCCCGTGACCTTCAGGTCTCCCTTCATCGGCAAGGACTCGGCTTCGATGAGCAGCACGTCGCCGCCCATGCTTGTCCATGCAAGCCCGATCGCGGTTCCGATCTTGTCTGCCTTCACGATCTCGTCAGCCGGGAAGATCGGCTTTCCGAGGTACTTCTCCACCGTGTTGCCTTTTATCGCGATCGGCAGATGCGTGCTCTCGTCAGAGAGTATCTGCAGGGCAGCCTTGCGCATTATCTTGTCCAGGCTCTTCTCGTAGTGCCTGACTCCGGCTTCACGCGCGTACTCCGTTGCGATCAGGGAGAGCGCGTTGTTGTCGAAGCGGATCTCCTTTCTCGTCAGCCCGTTCTTCTGCAGGAGGCGCGGCACGAGGTATTCCTTTCCGATATGGAGCTTCTCCTCCGGGGTGTATCCGGAGAGCTCTATGACCTCCATCCTGTCAAACAGCGGCTCAGGGATCCTTGACGTGTCGTTCGCCGTGACTATGAAGAGCACCCTCGACAGGTCATATGGGATATCCACATAGAGATCCTGGAATCCTGTGTTCTGCTCGGGATCAAGCACCTCAAGCAGCGCCGACGCGGGATCGCCCTGGAATGATTCCCCCATCTTGTCTATCTCGTCTATGAGGATAACGGGATCAGGCACGCCGACGTTCTTCATGGCCTGGATGATCTTTCCTGGCATAGCGCCGACATATGTGCGCCTGTGGCCCTTTATCTCGGCCTCGTCCCTCATGCCGCCAACGCTGAAGCGGAAGAACTTCTTGCCCAGCGCCCTTGCGATGGAGTAGCCGACAGATGTCTTCCCGACTCCCGGAGGCCCTGCCAGGCAGATTATCGCGCCCTTGCCGTTTCCCGCCTTGAGCCTGGATGCCAGGAACTCGAGGATCCTCTCCTTGACCTCCTTCATGCCATAATGGTCCTTCTCGAGGATATGGCGCACCTTGCTGATTGAGTAGTCCGGGGCCTTGTCCTCGAAAGCGAACGGAAGCGATATCAGCGTCTCGATATACAGCTTCGTCATCGCGTACTCAGGATTCATCGTCTCAAGCCCGGAAAGCTTGTCCAGCTCCTTGTCCACTACGGCGCGGAACTCATCGGGAAGCTTCGTGTTGGCGGCCTTCGTATATAGGTCCTCATCCTTGCCCTTGGCGCCCCTTGGGCCCGGTTTGCCGGTTATCTCCGATAGCTCCGAGTTGAGCGCCTTTATCTGCTCGCGCAGGATCTGCTCGCGGTTGCGGTCCTTTATCCTCTGGTAGATGTCCTGCTTTATCGCGTTCTCCTTGTCGAGGATCTCCTTTTCTGTCGCGATGAACGACAGGAGCTTCTCTATCCTCTGCCTCGGGGAACGGGTCTCGAGCACATCCTGGAGGAAGGCTCCTGGCGCGTTGATAGCGGAGGCCGCGTAGAACGAGAGCAGCGCGGGGTCGTCGATGTTGGATATATTGACCTCCGCCGCGAACGAGAACATGTTCGTCGTCTGCACAAGTCCTGTTATCGTGTCGCGGAGTATCCTGACATAGGACGCTGTCGCCTTCTCCCTCGCAGCCTCATCGGGCAGGGACGAGAAGTCCGCGTATACGAATGGCCCCTCCGTGGAGAACTTCGCGACCTTGACCCTCTCTATCGTGGAGATGAAGACGTGCAGGCAGTTGTTTGGAAGGCGGATGAACCGGGAAGCGCGCGCAAGCGTTCCGACGTTCTTATAGCCGGAGTTCTCATCTTGCATCAGCGCCACGAAGTATCCGTCGCTATCTATGGCCTTCGATATGACCTGGACGTCCGATGGGCGCCCGATCATAAGCGTGGTGAATGTCTCGGGAAAGAGCGGACGCTCAAGAAGAGGCAGGACTATTGCCCTCCTGGGAAGCGTCTCCTCCGTCCTTGCTGTGTCTTTTTCGTTCATATCTTTTACAAAGATAACAATTGAATCAACTCAAGACAATCGGGATTTGCTGTAGTAGTATTCAGGATATGTTCGAACTGATCCACGCTGCGGGAAGCAGCTACTACATCGAGAGCCCCGCGAAGGCCGGGCTCGTGAAGCTCTCTGATGGCTCTGCCTGCCTCATAGACAGCGGAAGCGACAAGGACGCGGGACGCCGCATACGCCAGATCCTTGACGGGAACGGCTGGAAGCTCTGCGCGATATACAACACACATTCCAACGCGGACCACATCGGAGGCAACAGCTATCTAGCTCGCCAGACGGGATGCAGGATATACGCCCCGGGGATCGAGTGCTGCTTCACGCGCCATCCGATCCTTGAGCCTTCCTTCCTTTTCGGGGGCTATCCTCCGAAGGAGCTATGCCACAAGTTCCTCCTCGCGTCAGAAAGCGACGCCGAACCGCTTTGCGAGGATGCGCTTCCCGATGGATTCTCTATCATCCCTCTTCCCGGGCACTTCTTCGATATGGTTGGGTTCCGCACCCCTGACGACGTCGTGTACCTCGCGGACTGCCTTTCGAGCAAGGCGACGCTGGATAAGTACGGAATCCCGTTCATATATGACGTGGCCTCCTATCTGGGCACGCTTGAGATGGTCGGTAAGCTTGAGGCGAGGCTATTCGTGCCAGCCCACGCCGAGGCTGCGGAGGATGTATCCGGGCTTGCCGCATACAATATAGGCAAGGTCCATGAGGTCGCGGATCGCGTCCTCTCCATATGCTCGGAGCCCTCTTCTACGGAGACGATAATCCAGAAGCTCTTCAGGGCATATGGCCTCAGGATGGATTTCCAGCAATATGCCCTTGTCGGCAGCACGATCCGCTCATACCTGTCATGGCTTCACGACAGCGGCAGCCTTTCGGTATCTTTCGATAGCGGGATGCTTCTCTGGGAAAGAAGATGATTTCATAAGGAGGCAATATGGATTTTCTGGAACTTGCTGGAAGAAGGCATTCGTGCAGGGCGTTCTCCCCTCGGCAGTTGAGCAGAGAGACGCTCACCGCGATCCTTGAGGCCGGGCGTCTTGCTCCTACCGCGAAGAACCTGCAGGAGCAGCGCGTGTATGTGATACAGTCGGAGGAGGGCCTTGGCAGGATAGATAAGCTCACTCCATGCCGCTACGGCGCGCCGACTGTCATCGCTGTCGCCTTTGACAGGAGGAATGTGTTTACATATCCAGGCGGCAAAAGGGATTCCGGCATCGAGGACGCCACGATAGTCGCGACGCATATGATGCTCGCCGCCGCCGATCTCGGCGTTGATAGCTGCTGGATAAATTTCCTCGACCCGGAGGAGGCGAGGAAGGAGCTGGGGCTTCCTGAAAACGAGGAGGTCCTGATGTTCCTTGACCTTGGGTATGCCGCAGGAGATAAGGATGCTGCAAAGAAAAGGAAGGCGCTTGAAGAGACCGTGAGCTATATGTAGGCAGGAAATAGCGGAGGGGCTCCCTCCTCTTATCTCTTGCCATTTTGAAATTAAATACAGGAATATATATTCCTTATTAGGTATTATTGATTATCTTCGTATTTGTGGAAATAGCGCAGATAGGATCTGCGGCAATAGGAGCAGACCTCGTCATCTGTCGCCGCCTCCCCATCCCATCCATATGGGCCATTTACTCTCCAGCCATCGAGTATGGAGATCCTTATCGCGTCTTCAGGGCAGGTGAAGGCGCAGCCCATGCACCCTGAGCATGAATGGCCGAAGACAGGCCTGCTCTCAGCCATCATTATATTTCCCTGCGGGCAATTGAGGGCGCATCTGCCGCAGCCGATGCATGAATCGGTTGTCCGGAAATGCTGTCCGATGATCGGCATCGCGGGGTGCTCTATCCTCAGGATAAGCGATACCGCCCTGTCCAGGAGGTTCGCGTCCACGGGAATCCTCTCGAGTCTTGCTATCGCGGCCGCGTCATGCGGGGCACGGCGCTTGGCTGTCTCAAGCATGCGCGCAGCCATTTCCTCCGAGTGGCGGAATATGATGTTGTACGGCATCACATATGAGAACGCTCCTAGCGCGCGGTAGCCTTTTCTCCTTGCTATCTGCATCGGCCTGAGTGAAGCTGCCGCGTTCATATGCAGCGCCTCGCCGGATGTCTGTATCATGAATATCGGCTTGCCGTCTCCATTGGGAAGCTTCTTCATGAATGAGATCACGGGGCGCGGCGCGTTGAACGCGTGCACGGGATAGCCGATGATGATGCAGTCGAATCCCGCGGCTTTCCCCGCGTCGCACATGGTAGAGAGACTCACCTCATGCCCTGCCGAGGCAAGATGTTCCTTGATCGCTGAGCATACGTGCCTTGTATTGCCTGTCCCTGAGAAGACGAAGATCCCTATCCTCATACCTAATGGGACAATACATCATCTGGAGGCGCTTGTTAACAAGGCTCAGGTGATCTCCTCGATATGCACTATGTAGTCCAGCGATCCAAGCGCCTCGATTATCCCGCTGTGCTTCTTGTATTTCCTCAGCTCCTTGCATCTGATAGTGAATGCCACCGTATATACGCTCAGCCCTGAGCTCAGATAGGCGGGATTGAGCTCTATGTCATCGATGCGCATCCCAAGCCGCCGTATCGTCTCCATGAATTTCGGCAGGTCATTCCTGCTCTTGAGCTCCAGATGCACCTCCAGGTGGTTCGACCTGTCGCGGAGGCACTCCTCAAGGGATGAGAGCAGCGAGAGCGTGCATATGAGGACCGCGAACGCAGCGGTGGCGAGGATGTACATGCCCATGCCTATCGCTATGCCTATGATGCTGCAGGCCCAGAGCCCAGCGGATGTGGTAAGGCCCCTTATCTGGCCTTTGGAGCTGTAGAAGATCGAGGGGCAGGAGATGACGGCGACGCTGATGATCACGGCAGGCACTATCCATGACGATGGATAGCCCATTCCCATCAGATACTCCTCCACGATCGCGGCTGATGTCGATGCGATGGCTATGGCGATGAACGTGCGCATTCCCGCAGAGTGCCTCTTGCTTGACCTCTCATAGCCTGCTATCGAGGCAAGAACGGCGGATAGGAGTATGCGGAACACCACGGAAAGCGTGTTCATCTCGATCGTGTACGGATTCAGGAATCCAGCCATTGTCAGTTCCTCCTTCCTTTCATTGATATCACGGCGGCAAGCTGCGCCTCAGCAGCTTCCTGGAATGCCTCTTCCTCCGCGGGGATCGATTGCGCTGCAAGATCCTTCTGTATCGCCTGGATCCTCTGGATGAGGATCTCGACAGCATCCTCCGCCTCTTCCTCTATCGCCTCATCAGGCACGATCTCCTCAAGCTTCGTCGGATATGAGTGCGATAGGTAGAGCGAGAGCTTCGCGCATCCCGGCCCGAGAAGCTCGTACAGCACGCTTGACGCGAGTATCACGGTCTCAAGCGCCGCTCCAGCTTCACCTCCGAGCGTCCTCGCGCCCAGCGCTGCAAGGCCTATCGCGACACCGGCCTGCGGGATCAGGGCCAGGCCCAGGTAGTTGCGTATCTCCTTGCTCCTTCCCGTCGCCGCGGCTCCAGCGAATGATCCGGCATACTTCCCGATGATCCTTGATAGGAAATACAGCACCCCTATGGCTGCAAGCGGAACGCTTCCAAGGGCCGAGGCCTGGCCGGTGAGCATGTCGAGCCTGAAGGCCAGGCCTGAGCGGATGAAGAAGAGCTGGAGAATCGGGGGAGTGAAGTATCCGAGCTGCATGAAGAGCTTGCTGTCATCGGTAAGGTTTATGTAGATCGTCCCCATGGCCATGCATCCAAGGAGAGGGGAGACATCCAGCACCGAGCATACGCCGCAGAACGCGAATATCAGGGATACCGTGATTATAAGGCGGTTGTCATCGGAATGTTTCCTGCCTAAAAACAGCCTTAGCAGCACCCCGAATGCGCTTCCTAGCAGGAACACTCCGCAGTTCACCACGATCGGCAGCACTATGCTTCCCGCGTCTACCGCCATGCCTGTGCCAAGCGCCACTGCCAGCGATATAGCTATGCTGTACTCCACAAGCCCCACGGCATCGTCAAGCGCGACCACCTGGAGCAGCGTGTCGACGAAGTCTCCGCGTGCTCCTGTCTGCCTTATCGTCATCATGGTTGACGCGGGGGCGGTCGCCGATGCGAGGGCCGCAAGCACGATGGAGAAAGCCAGATCCACGCCGAGTATGCAATAAGTGGTGATGAAGACCGCGACCGATGCCATCACGGCCTCCGCGATGGTGAGAACCACGACCTTCATCCCGTTGCGCCTCAGCACAGGCAGCCTGAAGAACTCCCCGGTGCTGAACGCGATGAACGCGAGGGCTATGTCGGAAAGAAAGCCCATGTTGCTTATCACTGGCTCTGGTATGAGGTCTGCGAAGTACGGTCCCATCAGTATGCCTGTTATGATGTACGCCGTTACATTGGGAAGCCTCAGGCGCTTCGTGACGCGCGTCGCGGCAAAGCCCAAAAAGAGCATCAGCGCTATGGATATGATGACTGTCGCTATCTGATTAGAGAGCATCGCATTCCTTATGATCTGGTTCATCTCAATACCTCTCTTCCGATATGATTGAATGCATGGTATACTCATGCTCACATAAAGTAAAATTATTTATTTTTCTATTTTCATAAATAAATATTATGAAAGAGGTGCGCCATGATCAGTACAAGGACAAAAACGCTTATAGCGGTCGCGGAAGAGAGGAACTTCACGAAGGCGGCGGACAGGCTGTCGCTTACCCAGCCGGCAGTGAGCCATCACATCAGCCAGCTTGAGGAGGAGCTTGGCGTCACGCTGTTTATAAGGAAGAAAAGCGGTCTAGAGCTCACTCCTGAGGGAGAAGCCGCCGTCAGATGCGCTAAGAGGATGAATGTCCTGTACAACAAGCTGCGCAAGGAGCTTACGGACATAGAGGAGCTGCCGACGAAGTTCTGGGTAGGCATAACCCATACCGCGGAGAGCAATCTCACGACCGAGGCCCTGGCAAGGTGCAGCAGCGCGATAGATGGGCTAAGCATTATGGTATTTACTGATACCATAAATAATCTTTATAAAATGCTTGAAAACTATGAGCTTGACCTCGCGATAGTCGAGGGCACAGGCTGCCCGGAGGCCTTCAGCTCCCTTGTGCTCAATACCGATTTCCTCATCTCTGTCATGTCTCCGGAGAACCATCTCGCCCATAACGCGATGATCACGCTCGATGAGCTGAAGCGGGAGCCGCTGATACTCCGACTCCCGTCCTCCGCGACGCGCATCCAGTTCGATTCGGAGCTCCGTGGCCTAAACGATTCCCCCGATAGCTACAACATCATCCTCGAGGTGGACAACATCGCGACGATAAAGGACCTGGTGAAGAAGAACCTCGGCATCTCGGTGCTTCCAGAGAGCGCCTGCCTGAAGGAGCTGAGGAAGGGCTCCCTGATAGCTCTTCCTATAGAGAACCTGAGCATGGCCCGCGAGACAAGGCTCGTGTACAACAAGGACTTCTCGCGCAAGGATGTGCTCCAGGCCATAACCGCGACATACAGGGAGACTGTCGGAAGATACCAGTGAAAGGACGCGTGGTGTTGACAGGGATTCCTCTTGTCCCGGATAATTCCGCTGAAAACCAAGCGTGCTTTTTCCTGATGAGAATCATCTTTTCGCCGCTTCATAAGACTGGAAAGGTGGTTGGCTATGCCTAGGATCGCTCATTATGATGACCCGATGAGAGAGAGGAGGATACTCCCGCTTATCCTCTCGATGTCGCTGCCCATGGTGCTGTCGATGCTCGTGAGCTCTCTTTACAATATAGTGGACAGCTACTTCGTCGCCATGATAAGCGAGGACGCGATGACAGCGCTCTCATTGGTATTCCCCCTGCAGAATCTCGTAAGCTCGATCGGCGTCGGCTTCGGTGTAGGAGTCAATGCGGTGATCTCCTATCATCTGGGGGCGGGGGATCAGGAAAGGGCGGATGGCGCGGCGACAGCGGGCCTTATCCTCAGCGCGCTGCATGGATTGCTGCTTCTTGTCTCCTGCATAGCCGTATCTCCATCTTTCCTGAGGATGTTCACCTCATCGGAAGCGATCATAGAGGCTGGCATGAGATACTCCGTGATAGTCTTCGCGTTCTCGATCACGAATGTCATAAGCATTGCCTTCGAGAAGATCTTCCAGGCTGTCGGGCGGATGAAGGTGGCGATGGCCGCGATGCTTACGGGGTGCATCTCGAATATCATACTCGATCCGCTGATGATATTCGGCATCGGGCCTTTCCCGGCGATGGGCATAGACGGGGCCGCCTTGGCAACTGGCGTGGGACAGCTTCTCTCGCTTCTTGTCTATTTAGCCGTGTATCTCAAAACCCCGATGAGGGTCCGTATCAGACGGGATAGGATAAAGGATGGCCTACGCATGGCCGGAAGGCTTTATTCCGTTGGAATCCCCGCGACTCTTAATCTCGCGCTCCCGTCCGTGCTCATCTCATCGCTCAATGCCATGCTCTCATCGTTTTCAGAGGTCTATACCCTCATCCTTGGCATATACTACAAGCTGCAGACATTCCTCTATCTTCCAGCAAGCGGCTTCGTGCAGGGAATGCGCCCCGTGATAGGATACAACAACGGGGCTGGAGAGAAGGAAAGGGTACGGGGGATATTCCTTGCCGTGCTTGCGATGTGCGCTGTTATAATGCTCATCGGAACGCTTCTCTGCCTCGCCATTCCTGAGCGCCTTATAGGGCTTTTCACGGATAGCCCGCTCACGCTTTCAGAGGGGGCGAGGGCGCTGAGGATAATAAGCATAGGATTCGTCGTGTCCTCTGTTTCCGTCACCGCCTCCGGCGCCTTGGAAGGACTGGGAAAAGGCCTGCCCTCGCTTGTGATATCGCTTCTGCGGTATATCGTCCTGATAATCCCGCTTGCGTTCCTGCTATGCTTCATCGCGGGCCTTGGCCCCGATGGCGTCTGGGCATCGTTCTGGATAACGGAGGTCCTGACAGCCGCCGCGTCGCTTGCGATATACAGAAAATCGGTGCATTGAAGCATATTGGCTCTGTGTGATACCATCGTGTAAGGAGGAAGGGTAGGAATGTCATCGATCCAGATAAGAAACTAAGCGCTTTATCATTCTGGAGGATCTGATGTTCTTGCTTATTGATGATATTTCCTTCTCATACCCGGGTTCCGGGATCATGCTGTTTTCTGACTTATCATTATCTTTCAGCCAGGGCTGGACTGTCATAGCCGGCGCGAACGGTGTTGGCAAAAGCACCCTGATGTCGATCGCCGCAGGGGAGCTGGAACCTGATAACGGTCGCGTCAGAAGAAGTGGAGACGCCATACTCTGCCCACAGGTGTTCGATGGCCTCAAGCCTGAGGATTGGGCTGATATTTTCTCTGGCGATAACCATGTGGGGATGCTTAAATCCACGCTCTCCATTACCGATGAGATGATCGAGCGGGAGCATGAACTATCGGGAGGGGAGAAGAAGAGGCTCCAGCTTCTTGCCGCCCTTTCCCATTCCCCTGAGCTGCTTATCCTTGATGAGCCTACCAATCATCTTGACCGATACAGCAGGGATCTCATGGCAAAGGCCCTGAAGGATTTCGATGGCATCGGGATCATGATCTCACACGATCGTTCCTTTGCCTCCGCCCTGTCCTCCAGGACGGTCATCCTGAGCCGCGGCATGGATGGCACCGTGGCTGCTGAGGATATACCGCTGCCGCTTGGCGCGGCGCTGGAGGAGAGCGACAGGAGGAAGAAGGCGGGCCGTGATTCATATGAGAGCATCCAGTCCCTCATGTCTGCGGAGAATATGATTGCCAGGAAGCTTGGCGAGAGGAGCCAGGCGAAGCGGCGCAACCTGACGAAAAGAGGCATAGACAGCAAGGATCATGACGCCAAGGCGCGGATCGATGGAGCGCGGCTATCCGGAAAGGATGCCTCCCTCGATGGCGCGATGCGCAATCATGCCACGCGGTCAAGGCAGCTGGGGGAGAAGCTTGAGTCGATCGGCAAGCCGCTTATGCGTAAGGAGGGCCTCTCCCTTCAGGGCGGCATGCGCGTTCTAGACCTTTCGTTCCCCGCATCCACGCTCAAGGCCGGTGATTACTCGCTTTCCGTACCGGAGCTCACGATAAAGGCCGGATCGCATATCGCGATAACAGGGCTGAACGGCAGCGGCAAGACGCTTTTCCTCAAGGCCTTCTATGATCATCAGGCTGAGCTTGGAAAGGACCGCTATATCCTCTATCTGCCACAGGAATTCTCCAGCGAGGAGAATGAGCGCATCCTGTCCTTGTTCCGTTCGCTGGATGATGAGGAGAAAGGGAACATCATCTCCGATATGTTCCGAATGGGTTCCGAACCTTCCTCGATCTTCTCCAGCTCGCTATCTCCGAGTCCTGGGGAAATGAAGAAGCTTGCCCTTGCCCTTTCTCGCAGGGATGGACGCTCCGTGCTGCTGATGGACGAGCCGACAAATCATCTGGACATAGTCTCAATGAGGATACTTGAGAGGATGCTCCGGGAGGATGGGCGAGACATGACCGTGCTTCTTGTCAGCCATGACGAAGCCTTCCTCTCAGCCTGCACAGATACTGTATGGCGCGTTGAGAGGGAAGGACAGTCAGGCGTGCTTCTTGTTTGAATGCCATTATTCTGTGCTTTTCCTCCCCATCATGGTAGAATCATCAGGAATAAGGAGGAGAGCATGCCTTTTGCGCCTAAGGATCTCGATTTTGCATTAAGCCCATATACCGGATTGACAAGAAAGCATTGGATAGAGGCGGGGAAATACATCCTTGAGGGTGTCTTCCAGCATGTGAAGACCATGGATTCTCCTGTTCTCGTGCCGCGCTATGAGACAGAGGTCACCTATCCGAACAAGAACACGCCGGCATGGAAGGTCCAGGCGGAGTATTATGAGGGCCTTGCCCGCAGCTTCTTCATCGCGGCCCCGCTTATTGCCATAGATCCAGGCCTTGAGATCGCAGGAAAGGGCATGCGGGAATACTATAGGGACCATATCCTCCGCTCCTGCACCCCAGGAGATGAGCAGTATGTCCTGAGCTATAGCGATATGGACAAGGGCTCTGTTCCATCGCTTGGCCTTCATACTTATCAGCAGACAGTGGAGACCTGCGCGATCGTCATCGGGCTTGTGACTACCCGGAAGGAGATCTGGGATACATACAGGCAGGAGGAGAAGGACAGGATCGCAGCGTTCATCCGTGATTATGCCGAGGGGACGACCGCGACCCAGAACTGGCGGCTTTTCAACATGCTTGACCTCGCGTTCCTCAGCATGATGGGCTATGAGATCGACAAGGACATCATGAGGGAGCATGCGGAGGCTATCCTCGCGTATTACGTCGGGGATGGCTGGTACCGCGATGGCCATGCCTTCGATTACTACTCAGCGTGGGCCTTCCAGGTCTATGCCCCGATATGGTGCAGATGGTACGGGTATGAGAACGAGCCATATCTTGCACGGGAGTTCGAGAGGAACTCGAATGAGCTCATGAGGACATATGACAGGTTCTTTGACGAGCGTGGGCATGTGACGATGTGGGGCAGGAGCAATATATACCGCAATGCCGCCACGGCTCCGCTTGCCGCGAACTTCAATCTCCGTGATCACATAGTCAATCCGGGGCTGGCGAGGAGAATCGCGTCCGGCGCTCTCCTGCAGTTCTTCGGGCGTGATGACATCCTTTATGAAGGCGCTCCGGTCCTTGGCTTCTATGGCCCATTCACCCCGATGGTACAGGGCTATAGCTGCGCCGAGAGCCCTCTGTGGCTCGGAAAGGCCTTCTTGTGCCTAGAGCTTCCGGAGGATCACCCGTTCTGGACGGCGAAAGAAGAGAACGGGATATGGGAGAGTATGAAGGAAGGCGAGACGCTTGAGACAGTGCTTGATGGCCCTGGGCTTGATATTGCTGACCATCATGACAACGGCACCATGGAGCTCCGTACCGGAAAGGTTCTGCGGCAGCGCGGCGACAGCAACGGCAGATGGTGCTACGCGAAGCTATCATACAGCAGTCGCTATCCGTGGGAATGTGACCTTGGATCGGGGCTGAGCGCGGCGTCCTATGTGCTTAAGGAGCCTGATATCTCCACCACCGAGCAGATCAATGCCATATTGTGGAGCGGAAGGCGAGGCGGGGTGCTTTATAGGCGTGCCTTCTTCGGCTTCGATTGCTCTGTCGAGATGCATTGGACAAGCGCTATTGATCTCGCGGACTTCCCTGTTCCAAATGGGCTTGTCAGAGCGGATAAGCTCCGTCTCTTCCATAAGCCTGTGGATATATACCTGGGATCCTATGGCTTCCCGTGCCCCGACGCTGAGTACAGGATAGAGGAGAAAGGAAATGCTAAGGCCATTATCCTTACGGGCCACGGAAGCGATGGCGAGATGCGGCATATGGCGATGACCATATTCGGCAATGGCTGGGATGGCCTTTCCGTGGAGCGAAGCACCGGCACCAATCCCGATACAGCTGAGAGCTTTGTTATCTTCGCCCATGCCTCAAGGCAGAAGGTCTTCGGCTATGACCCATACATCCTCATAAGCCAGGTGATAACCAAGGAAGGGGATGAGGGGTTCGATCCTGATGAGATCTTCAGCATAGGGAATATAAGCTACAGCGATAGGGAAGAGTGCGGCGGCTATGGCCCTGTGACAATCGATATGAAGAGCGGGCAGAGCTACAGCATTGATTTCAGCGAAATCGAGGGATCGCTCCAGCTTTGACTTTAAAATGAGGCATTAAGAAAGGAACCTGGGATATCTCCCCGGTTCCTTTGCTGCTTCAGCCGATCATGCATCTTTCCTTAGCGGCTTCACGATGAAGTCATTCATCTTCCTGTAGCGCTCATATTCCTCAGATACCGTATCCTTGATCGGGGCGAATATCTCATCATGATGGTACGCGATCTCCCTCATGTGCTTGAATTTCCCCTGTACAGTCAGCCGGTCTCCGTTATCCTCAGGCCATTCGTATCTGATCTTCCCATCAGGCATGGAAATGTATCCCTTCCTTCCGCAGATGGCGCACTCGACATAATCCCTGCCTGGCTTCGCAATAAGCAGGCTGCTGTGGCACCCTGGGCAGGCCTCTTCCTCAGGCGTCTCTCCTAGATACTTCTTAGTCCAGTTGATTTCAGGATGATTGACGGCATATGCGAGGTTCTGCCCGAGATATCTTGCCCTGAGCACGTAATCCTTCCTTGTCAATGCCTCGCCTGGATCCGCCACTGCCGTGACATTCATATGGTCGACGATGTTGATCTGGGCCGAGAACGTGACTGTGTATAGGGTAGGCAAGCCAAGCGCTGTCCAGTTCTCGGTGAGCGCGCCGCCTACGGAAATAAGGGCGCCGGGGCGGTACTGTGTCCGTCCTTTCATCCATTCAGACTCCCCATATAGCTCCTTGGCAGCTACATCTGTCTTCGGCCCGAATATGCGGTCCTTGAAATCAAAGACGACTCCAGCTGGTCCTAGCGCCCATACTGGGGAGCCTAGAAGGAAGCCATCGCATTCCAGGAATTTCTCCGCGAGCCATGCCCCGTCGTCCTTGAGGATGCATCCCGCTGGCCCCTTTGCCATGCATGGCATATTCAGACATGCCTTGCATGGACGCAGATCGCAGGAATTCAGGCGTATAAGCTCAACCTCACAGCCCATTTTCCTTGCCTCTTCCAGCGCTATCTTGATGTATGTCTCCGTATTGCCGTTTGTCTTGCCTGCGGAGAAAGCCACGATTTTCCTTGTCATAATGATATCCTCCTGTATCTTCACGTTCCTTGTTGCTGGAGGTATTAGAAACTATAATGAGACGGAAAACACGGACATATGTCCTGTTCAGGTGGCACTGTGGAAAGAATTCATGACAGGGAGCTTATCGAGCGATGCCTGAAGCGGACCTCATATGGGGAATGCCTTGGCAGATTCAGGGAAAAGCTTTGGATAGCCAGGTACGGGAAAGGGGAGTTCGCCGCATCTCCCTTGCAGGAGGAACATCTTTTCCAGATAGTGGTCCAGGGAGAGCTGCATATCTACTGCATCAGGGATGATGGCTCGGTACATTCCCTTTCAAGCGGACATGGCGATTATATCCTTGGTGATATGGATATCTTCTCTGATGAGGCCGGCTCGGTATATGCCGAGGCCCGCACCGACCTTGTGTGCCTTGCGATCTCAATAGAGGAGAATAAAGCGGAACTTCTGGAAGATAACCTTTTTCTCCTCATGCTATGCCGATCACTGACAAGGAAGATGCAGATGCTTACCGCATTTGACGCCTCTCCTGCCAGCCTCAGGCAGCGGGTGCTGACATATATGCGATACAGATGCAACGGCAATGAGCTTAGGGGGCTGGAGCAGGCTGCGTTCCATCTGAACTGCAGCTCGAGGCAGCTTCAGAGGATACTCAATCAATATGAGGCGGAGGGTGTCGTGGCCCGGATCGGCAAAGGCGCTTATAGGCTAGTGTCCACTTCGTCAGATCAAGCTATCCATAGCTTGTGAGGCTCCATCTAGGATAGATGAATGGTGCTGTTCAGAACAGTTCGCTATGTGTTCCTGCATAAAGAAGGTCCAGGACGAGCTCGTGCACACTGATCCTGTAGATAAGGTGTCAGCCCTGTTCGATACGGCATTCTCCACACCCTCTGGACTCTTTCTCTTTGGGTTAGTGCCTGGGTTTTGGGGAAGAGGTTGCAGAGAAGCTGACCTCGGCCAGTTTCGGCAAGTCGTATCCACGTTTCCTTGCGAGCTTGCAGTCTTTCCTAAGGAATCAAGGTAGCGGATCTCAAGCATCAAGCTGACGTTGTCTCTATCGCCATGTGACCTGTGCTTCCCTTTGTGATAGCTCTAATGAGCTTGATGTTTCCGACGGTAGGAAAAGGTCTGGTCCTTGGATTAGTCTTCTATGCTTATTCTCTAAAGTATATTATTACAATATAAATAATAAAGTAAGATATCACTTTAGGCGTAAGGTGACGGTATATAAAGAGTCTATATTATAAAAAGAGGAACAATCCTAGTATGAATAAGAATCAAAGCACCTTAATTGCCAAGAAGGATATACAGATCTCAGAAGAAGATGAGTTGATATTAGATAACTTTATCAGATCAAACTGCAGCTATTATTACATGATAAACTTTCTCCGCATCACAGCCGGGGATGCCAAGAAAGCAATCCAGCTCTATTTCTTCGATGAGCAGATCCGTTCTGTATTGCTGAAATACATCCTACGATTGGAAATCCAGATGAAAAGGGATTTCGTGGATAGTGTTTACTCAACAACTTCTGATCCATGTTTCTGGAATAATCCGGGTTACTTCACTAAGCGATTCACAACACCGAAGCAAAACAATACGGATAGCCTTTTTGATGTCGTCGTGAAAGAAATTGCCAACAGGATGAAGGGCATGCACTATTCTTCGTCAAGCGACAAGAACCAGCAAGCGTTCTATGCCATGTCATTTGGATCTTTTATCAGATTTTACAGTGGCATGCACCTGAAGTACCACTTCGATTTTTCCGAAAAGTACTTCATAAAGGGGAACCCAGACTTGGTAGAAGGCTTAAAGCGCTATCTTAACAACATAAGGATCATACGGAACAGATGCTGCCATAGTAATCATCTTGTATCCGTGAAGCTGAAGAATGTTCTCAACTTTCATACATCATTGCTTTCTGGATATATTGGAGATTCCAACAGTGAATTTGAGAAAACTATTTACTTCATATATTCTCGACTAGAGAACAAAGACTTGTTCAAAGATGAGATGATAGGTGTTCTTGCAGAATATGAATCATACTGGAAACCGTATTGCAGAAAGCATATTCTGCCCATGACAATCATGCAAGACATCCAGACATGGCTGTAGGAAAAAGGATTCTGATTAATGAAGTATCATGGGCTGATTCCTTCTGGTGGCTTTGTATTCAAATCGTTGACAAATGGATAGTAAATAGATAGATTATAATCAGATGGTGGAACGATAGACGTTCTAGCCGCCGACCCATTGAGTCGGCTTTTTTATTGTCTGAAGCCCCTGATAGTCTGGATGATATTCAGAAAGAAGCGATTAAGCGTGGTGAATCTCTTCTCTATCTTGCGGAGGATGGCCGTCTTATTGCTTTGTTCGCGCTTTCAGATCCTGTCAGAACAGATGCCGCTCAGGTAATACTAAAGCTTCGAGAGAGCGGTGTTTCCCGATGTGTGATGATTACAGGAGATGATGAGGGTGCGGCGAAATCCGTGGCAGAGAGTGCCGGTCTGGATAGGTATATCTCACGTGCTCTTCCAGAAGATAAAAGCCGTTATGTGAAAGATT
>CALXLT010000044.1 GCA_944389275.1 uncultured Spirochaetaceae bacterium | reverse complement strand
TGGAACAGATCGAGGAGAAGGGATACGGGGACAAGTACTCCTACCTCATGAAGCCAGGCATGGCCTTGCACAAGGTAGGCATAAGCTTCTCCTCCTCTGAGAGGAAGATCGCGGAGTGGAAGTGCCGCTGACACCTACCCCAGTGGAAACCGACAGCCCGTTGTACTAATATGTCTTCTATGGCTGAAAGAGAGACGCTGGCTTCAAGGCTAGGCTTCATCCTGCTTTCCGCGGGATGCGCGATCGGACTTGGGAACGTATGGAGATTCCCATATATAACAGGGCAATATGGCGGTGCTGTATTCGTCCTGATCTACCTTGTCTTCCTTGTAATCATAGGCCTGCCTGTGATGGTCATGGAATTCTCGATAGGAAGGGCTTCGGGAAAGAACATAGCCCAAGCCCTCCGGATACTGGAACCGAAGGGAACGAAATGGCACTATTATGGCCCGGTCGCTGTCGCGGGCAACTATCTTCTGATGATGTTCTATACAGCGATCACAGGCTGGCTCATATATTACTTCATCTCAACAGTCGCCGGCAGGACCATAGGCTTTGACGCAGCGGCTTCGGAAAGCTTTTTCTCCGCATTGAAGGGCAACATCATGACAGGCATCGCATTCATGGCGATAAGCGTGATCATAGGCTTCTCCATCTGCCTTGGAGGACTGCAGAAAGGCGTCGAGAAGGCATCGAAGGCGATGATGCTTTGCCTATTCGCCATAATGCTTATCCTCTGCATCAACTCATGCATGCTTCCAGGCGCTGGAGAAGGCCTGTCATTCTACCTGATCCCTGATTTCCAAAGAGCGATGGAAGCCGGGCTTTCTGAGGTCATATTCGCAGCCATGAGCCAGGCATTCTTCACGCTGAGCATAGGCATGGGAGGCATGGCCATATTCGGCTCATATACCTCCAAGGCGCAGTCGCTTACAGGCGAGTCCGTACGCGTGATCGCCCTCGATACATCCGTGGCTCTCATGGCAGGCCTGATCATATTCCCCGCATGCTTCACATATGGGGTGCAGCCTGATGCGGGGCCGGACCTGCTCTTCATAACGCTTCCAAGCATATTCTCCAAGCTTCCTGGAGGAAGGCTCTGGGGAGCCCTGTTCTTCCTCTTCATGGGCTTTGCCGCCATGACTACGCTCATCGCGGTATTCGAGAACATCATAGCCTACTGGATGGATAACCATGGCTGGTCGCGGAAGAAGGCCGCGCTGGTGAACATGGCGGCGATAATCATCCTCGCGGTGCCATGCATACTTGGCTACAGCGTCCTATCCTCGTTCCATCCGCTCGGGCCTGGCACCCAGATACTTGATCTCGAGGATTTCCTGATCTCCTCAACGATAATGCCGCTGGGCTCGCTTCTCTTCGCCATATTCTGCGCACACCGCTCCGGATGGGGATGGGATGGATTCATAAAGGAAGCGGATACAGGAAAAGGCCTCAGGTTCCCATCGTGGCTCCGTGTCTACGTGAAATGGATCCTTCCATTCATCATCGGCATCATCTTCATCAAAGGCTATTGGGATATCTTTTCGAAGCTATGATCACCGCTATCATCTCTGTATCATCACCATGGGAAACAGAGATGATACATTTCCTTAATAATTACAATATAATTTAAATCATTCAATTAGCATAAAATTATACTGATACTAAATAATAACAAATAATTACAGATCAAAAGCAAGGAAAGATAGCTGTGGTTCTCCGCTATTAACACTCACCTATCCATTGGGCTAATATTGGCGGCTGTATGAAAGAACGAAATGCCGCCATGCTACTGCTGCTGACATCCCTTATCTGGGGCCTCAGCTTCGTAGCCCAGTCAG
The DNA here is from genome assembly GCA_944389275.1 of uncultured Spirochaetaceae bacterium. GTDB lineage: Bacteria > Spirochaetota > Spirochaetia > Sphaerochaetales > Sphaerochaetaceae > Ornithospirochaeta. The sequence goes on along the minus strand of CALXLT010000044.1, from coordinate 22,014 downwards.
TGTCATCGGAATCCATAGGACCATTCACATTCAACAGCATACGCTTCCTTATCGGGGCCATCGTGCTCATTCCATTCGCGCTCCCCGCGATCAGGAGGGAATGCAAGGCTTCCGGGTATTGGAAAAAGACGCTCAAGGGCGGCATCATCTGCGGCATCTGCCTTGCCTCTGCGGCAGTCATCCAGCAGATAGGCATCGCGGAGTCAGGAGCAGGGAAAGGCGGCTTCATAACATCGCTTTACATCATAATAGTGCCATTCCTGTCGGTCGTATTCGGGAAGAAAGTGGAGAAGAAGACGTGGATAGCCGGAATCGTGGCTATCGCGGGGATGTATCTGCTCTGCATCGGGGACTCATCAGGATTCTCCCGAGGCGATATCTTCCTCCTTATCTGCGCCCTATTCTTCTCCTTCCACATCATGGCGATCGACAGCGTCGGCAGGGACGTCGACGGCGTGACGCTATCGATGTTCCAGTTCCTGACCGCGGGCATAGTGACGCTTCCCGGGATGCTGGCCGAGGGGCCATCGTTCAGCGCGGTCCTTTCAGCCTGGCTCCCCATATTCTACGCGGGAGCCTTCTCCTGCGGCGTCGCCTACACCCTTCAGGTCGTTGGGCAGAAGTACGTGAGGCCGCAGCACGCGGTGCTCCTTCTCTCCCTTGAAAGCGTCTGGGCCGCAGTCGGAGGAGCGCTTATGCTCTCAGAGAGGATGACGGGACGTGAGATGGCCGGATGCCTGATCGTGTTCTCCGCCGTGATAGCGGCCCAGATCCAGCTGCCTACAAGAAAAGGGTGACATAGGTCTTTCCCATGCCTCCATCCTCTGGCCTCGCGAAGCGATAGTCAGAGACTTCCTTCCTCTTCTTCAGATACTCATGAATCCCCTTCTGGAGTATCCCATCGCCATAGCCATGGATGATGGAGAACGAGGAAAGAGACGAAAGGAGCGCGGCCTCTATCTGGTCATCTATGCGCCGAAGAGCCTCCTCCAGCGTCAGGCCACGCAGATCCATCGTGTATTCAGCCTTCTTCACGCTGCTTCCGGAGAACGTCACTGCAGGCCTAGGCTCTTCCTTCTTCCTCGCTTTCCTGGCCATCGAGCTTCTTATCGTGAGCTTCAGCCCGTTCTCAAGCGAGACTGTGAGGGAATTGCCGCTGACGGAAAGGACCTTGCCAGGGGTCTTCGCATCCCCGCATAGGACATCATCGCCGGGTGAGAATATCTCATCACCAGCGCTATCGCTTTCCGTGATAAGGGCTTTCTCCTCCTTCAGCTTCTCCTCGATTGACGAGGTGAAGGCCTTGGCCTCCTTTATCTTCTCCTTCGTGAGCTTTCCTGTCCTTATATCGCTGATAAGACGCTCGAGGGTACGCCGAGACTGATGAAGATAGTCATCTATCTCCCGGACCCCGCCTTTTCGCAGCTCATTCTCGCGCTCATCAAGCTCCTTCTCCCTTGCCTCAAGGCTTCGGATGCGGCTGTCCTCCTCCCTGTTCTTCAGGGATAGCTCGGTTATCTTCCTGTCGAGCGTGCGCTCCTTCGACAGGAGAGCCTTGATGATCGAAGCGCTTGTGGCATCACCACCGCGTAGCGCCTGGGAGGCATCATCGATGATCTCCTTCGGCATGTTCATGCGCTTTGCCGTAGCCAGCGCATGGCTGTCTCCGGGGATTCCCTCAAGGACCCTGTAGGTAGGCATGCCGGACCTCTCGTCGAATTCCATAGAGGCGTTGAGCATGCCCGCCGCCGAATACGCGAAGCTCTTGACCGCGGAATAATGCGAGGTTATGAACGTGAGGGCCGCGCGGGACGAGAGGTAGCGGAGAACCGCGACTGAAAGGGCTGAGCCTTCCTCTGGATCGGTGCCCGATCCAAGCTCATCGAGAATCACAAGGGAGCGGCTATCGACCTTCCTTGCGATCTGGGCGATGTTCTTCATATGCGAGGAGAATGTGGAGGCGGCATCGAGGATGGACTGCCCGTCCCCTATATCCGTATAGAACGATGAGAAGATCGGGAACCTGGAGTCACGGGAGGCCGGGACGAATCCTGACATCTGATATAGAAGGGAAAGAAGCGCCACGGTCTTCATCGTCACCGTCTTTCCGCCCGCGTTCGCCCCTGATAGCACGACAGCCTTCGTATCAGGGCCTATCTCTATCGTTATGGGCACCGCGCTGTCCCCGAGGAGCGGGTGCCTGGCGTCCTTCAGCAAAAGGCACCTGCCGCTCTCCGGATGCATCGCCTTGACGCGCCTTGCCCAGAGCGCGAAGGCGTAATGGAAGTCAAACCCGACCACGCGGGAGAGCATCGCCCTCATCCGCGGGAGAATGGCGCGTACCCCGTCTGAAAGCTCATGCAGGATCCTGGCCTTCTCTGCCCTTATCCTCTCCTCGGCGATCACGACATCGTTATTGAGCGCGACAAGCTCGAAAGGCTCTGCGAACAAAGTCGCCCCGGTCGCGGATGTTCCCGAGACATATATCTCCCGCATCTTCTGGTCGCTTCTTATAGGGATTACGATACGCTCATTCCTATACATAGGCTCAGCCTGCTGGACATAGGCCCTGTTGTCCTTCATATAGGAAGAGGAGAATCTCATCCTCTCGCTCTTCGCTTCCTCCCTCCGTCTTATGAGAGGAAGAAGGCGCGGATGGTCCTCATAGACCTCGCCATCGGTATCCACGGAGGAGAGGATATCCGACGAAAGGGCCTCATCCTCGTCGGGAAGCGCCTCGCCAGAGTCCTCGAAATCCAGCATCGCCTTGTATGAGCGAAGGAACTCCCCTGCCCTATGTATGGCCTCGCCCGGGAAGTCGGCGTGGGTATGCTCAGCATATCCGAAAAGATCGGAGATCGACGGGAAAGGCTCCGGGGCGCTGCCGCCGAGAAGCGACATATACCTGGCGACACGCTCGGCTCTTCTCTCTATCTCTTCCCTATCTGACGTGATGCGCTCTGGCACGATGCCATCCCTGCCCTCGGGAGAGAGGGCGAAGCGCCGTATTATGTCCAGGACCTTATCTAGCTCGGTGTCCCTTATGGTGCGGCTGTCTATCACTTCCTGTTCCTCATGAAGAATGGCTTACGCTCCTCAAGTGAGGAGAGGATGCGGAGATAGCTGTCATAGCGTCCCTCGTCTATCTCCCCGCTCTCGACAAGGCCGGGAACCGCGCATCCGTCCTCGCCATGATGGAGGCAGCCATCATACTGGCATCGAACGCTCCGTAGCTCGGGAAAACTTTCCTTCACAAGCACGGGATCCTCGAACGGGACCTCGATCTCCCTTACTCCCGGAGTGTCGATTATCGAGATATCATCAGAGGAGATGAAAAGCGCATGATTGGTGGTATGGCGTCCCCTGTTGTATTTATAGGAGACCTCGCCGGTCCTGAGCTCAGTTCCCATGATGGTGTTTATCAATGTTGACTTCCCTACCCCGCTCTGTCCCACGAATGCGGTGACGCGGCCACGGAGCATATCGCGCAGCTCCGCTATCCCCTCTCCCGTCCTCGATGATGTCCTGATGACAGAGAATCCAAGGCTCTCATAAAGCGAGATACATCCCGGGATATACTCCGGTATCTCATCATCGGCCTTGTTGAGTATCAGGAGGATGTCAGCGCCATGCGAGGAGGCTATGGCCCGGTCCAGGAATCGCGGGCGGAACGGAGGGGATGACGGGGACGCCACGATCGCTGTCATATCCTGGTTGGCGGCTATCGTCTGGTTCAGGTCGCGCTTCGTGTTCCAGCGCCTGAAATAGCTTTTCCTCTCCTCGATGCCGCTAATGAGCGCCTCGCTTTCGGAATAAGGCTCGCCAAAGGCTATATCTCCGACCGCGACAGGGCTGTACTCAGCCTCATCCTTCCTCATGACCTTCCCCTTGATCCTAGCCGTATACAGCTTCCCGTCATCAAGGGAATAGGCCTGGTATATGTTGTTTATGGACCTTCTGATCTGGAAGCGCATACTGCGATTATAGCAACAGCGTGCGAGGTTGGACAGGGAGTGCGTTGACATTGATCGGAAAAGCAATGAGCATATCGATATGTTCCCGTTCTCGCACTGCAAGGCACCTGGATGCCATTCATTCGCTGCGGCAGGCAGCGGATACTGCTATCATCATCTTTCCCCGGACAAGAAGAAGGCCCTTCTCGATTCCGTCATGGACAACCTCAGGCTGAGGGGACGGCTGACGGACGTATCCCTGGCGAACGCCGAGATAAGGGGCCTCAGGGCGAAGGACGGATGCAGGATCAGCGGATGCAACTTCTCCTTCTCCGTATTCGAGGACTGCGAGTTCACAGGCGGGCTCATAGTGTCATCGTTCTTCGACTACTGCTTCTTCCGCAACTGCACCTTCAGCTCCATGGATATAAGATACTCGGTCTTCGCGGGCTCAACGTTCATAGAGTCCTCGATACATGACTCAACGGTCATACACAACAACTTCACCGGCATAGACGCCCTCGGATCCTCATTCTCGGGCAATGACTTCTACTTCTCCAGCTTCTCGCTATCGCGCCTCGTGGACACTGACCTTGAGGACTGCAATCTCAAGCGCACGAACTTCAGGGGATCTATCACAAGAGGGGTATCGCTGAAGTACTCCAATCCGGAGGAGGCCTTCTTCCGCAATGAGGAGCCATATCTATGAAGATATATGTCCACTTCTCCACAGAGAACCTGGCGAATGTATATGTTGTATCCGACAATGAGGGAAACGGCATAATCATCGACCCCGCGTATATCGACAGGGAGCTTGTGGATATAATCGAGAATGGCGACATAACCATAAAGGCCATATTCATAACCCATCGCCATGAAAGCCACACGGCAGGCGTCGGCACACTCATGAAGATATATCCAGCTGACATCTACGCATCGAACAATGAGATAGAAGGATTTCGCACGAAGGCGCTGCATGATGGTGACAGGATAAGGATCGGTAGCCTTGAGATAGAGGCCATCCTCGTCCCGGGCCACTCGATAGACAGCCTGGTATACAGGATTGGGGACGCGATATTCACAGGAGACACGCTATTCTCGGGCACTATCGCCGATACCAAGGGCTATATAGAGAAAAGCCTGCTGACTAAGAGCATCAGGCAGCGTCTGATGTCGCTTCCGGACTCAACCCTGGTCTATCCCGGGCATGGGCCGATCTCGAAGATAAGGATAGAGCGGATGTTCAACGTGGATCTACTTGAAAGCGTCGGCCGCTTCCGCAAGTGAGAGAGCGCCAAGCGTCCTTATGAACCTCTCCGGCAATGGCGCGCGGAACGTCATCTCCACACCCGTCCGCGGATGCCTTATCGCAAGGGACGCGGAGTGCAGCATCAGCGTCGCGTCAGGAAAGGCCTTGTCACGCGATGAGTATATCGGATCGCCAAGCACCGGGTGCCCGATCGATGAGAGATGCACCCTTATCTGATGGGTACGCCCTGTGTATATACGCACATCAAGAAGCGAATAGCGATGATCGGACGCGATGACTGAAAGCTCGGTGACGGCGCTCTTGCCCCTTCCCTCCCTCGTGACCATGTATCTCTTCCTGTCCCGAGGATCTCTTTCTAGAGGCGCGTCGATAACCATGCGGCGCTCAGGGAAGAAGCCCTTCGAGATAGCCGCGTAATGCTTTATGGCCTCATGCGAGGCGAACTCCTCCTGAAGTGCGTGGTGGCTCTCTATGCTGCGGGCTATGACCATGACGCCGGATGTGTCCTTATCGAGGCGATGGACGATTCCCGGGCGGGACTCATCGTCGGATGTGGAGAAATCTGAGCCATAGCGCGAGAGAAGCGCGTTGGCAAGGGTTCCGGAATAAACGCCGGCGCCAGGATGCACGACCATCCCCTGCGCCTTATCTATCACGAGGATATCATCATCCTCATAAAGGACTGAAAGAGGTATATCCTCAGCCTCCAGCCCCTCGAAGACCTCCTCATCCCATTCAACCTTCACATCATCCCCTACCTCGACCTTCTGGCTCTTCTTCGCCTTCCTGCCGTTCACAATGATCAGGGCAGAGGGATGGGAGAACGCGGGACGCGGGACCATGCCGCTCTCGGACGCGACCTTGTCAACGCGCCCGGAGCTTTCCGCGATGAAGCTCTCGCTATGCTTCCGTATCATTCGGAGAACCTTCCGATGAGCCAATCCGTCAGCGCGATGACAAGCGAGAGGCCCGCGGCGATCCCCGCCTCGATCAGCACCTCCTGATAAGTCTCCGGCGGAGTCGGCATGCCGAACTGCTTGCCTAAGGCGTATACACCCATCGCGACAGGGAAGGTTATGACAAGGGAGCCGAAGAAGATGGACTCGGCGCGCCTCAGCTCATATGACCAGATAGGGAACTCCTCCTCTTCATACGGGACATACTCGTATTCTATCGGATCCGAGAACACAGGGGGGATAGCCATGAGGAAGATAAGGAGGATAGCTATGGCCTTCCTCATACGCGCGCTCCGAATATGGCGGTGCCGATCCTGACTTCCGTCGAGCCGCATCCAACCGCGGTCTTCCAGTCCGCTGACATACCCATGGAAAGGGTGTCGATAGAGGGAGAAAGGGCCTTCAGCTTATCAAAGACACCCTTGGCATAGGTGAATGCCTCCCTGTTCCTTCCCTCATCGAATCCCAATGGGCCGACCGTCATCAATCCCTTCAGCAGGATGTGGGGGCATGAGGATATGATATAAGAAGCCGCGTCCAATAGCTCTTCCGAGCTCCTGAAGCCCGCCTTCTGCTCCTCGCCGCTGCTATTGAGCTCGAGAAGCACCTCCATGGCCTTTCCCGCGGCTGACGCCTCCTTCTCGATCTTATCTATCAGAGGAAGGCTATCCACGCTCTCTATCCTGTCAGAAAGTTCCACGGCCTTCCTGGCCTTGTTCCTCTGAAGCTGCCCTATGAGGTATACCTTCATACCCTCCGGGCGCTCTGACGGCAGCGGGAACTTAGCCTCCAGCTCCTGCACGCGGTTCTCCCCGAAGATCCTCGCACCATCAGCATATGCCTCCATGACAGCTGAGTACGGGTGCATCTTCGATACAGAGACGAGCGTGACCCCATCCCTTGCAACCTCTGCCGCCACTTCCTTGTATCCTGTCATCTCCTGCCACCTCTGAGCTTCGCGATATTCTCATCATCGAGGGCCTTCATCTCAGCCTTGTACCTTGCCTTGAGATCCTTGCGGGCCTTGGTCCATTCGTTAAGCACATCCAGCTGATAGCGCACCTCGCTGCTTCTTGCCGTGATCGACGGGTTGGCGCGCACTATGCGGCCCATGCGCGCGGCGAAGCTTGCCCTGTAGCGCTCAAGGTCATGCTCGAAGCGGGCGCGTATCTCATCCGCAAGCTCCCTGCTTCCTGATTCGACAAGCTCCGAGATCCTCGCCTCAGCCTCCCTTCTGAATGCCCTGAACCTGGCAAGCCCTTCCTTGAAGGAAGCCATCTTGACCACCGAGAACGTGGCGTCTACGGAAAGGAGCATCGCTATGGACATCGCAAGCGGATGGATGAAGGATGATGGTATGCTATGGGCAAGGCGGGACATGAAAGGCTGCACGATATACTCAGCCACAAGGCCCATGATGCCGAAAAGCGTTGAATTAAGCAGGCATACCCTGCCGTTTATGTTCACCTTCATCCTCGAATAGTCCCAGAGCTTGACGGAGAACAGCTTCTCCAGAAGCCATGAGGTGAAATACTCAAGCATGGATGTCAGTATGAAGGCGCACGCGAAGACCGCTATAGGATAATGCGCGAGGGGATCGAGGAATATGACGACCAGCAGCCCCCCGAATCCATAGATCGGCAGCCATGGCCCATACAGGAAGCCCCTGTTCACGAACCGTCTCTGCGGGATCGAGCAGTATATGACCTCGGAAACATAGCCGAGGAACGAATATACGAGAAAGTAGATCACAAGATAGTCAATCATATGCCCTCTACTGAAGATTAGCAGAAAAACGCGATATTAGGAACAGAAAGGCTGAGGGCAAAGCCCTCTGGAAAGAAAGGAGTCCTGATCCAGAGGGCGGGAAACGGCAGTATCAGGCATTCCTGCCGATGTTCGAGTATCCACCAGGGGGCGGCCAATGATAGCCTCGCTGGTTATAAAGGCCGAAATCAGGGGAGGATGATGAGGATGGCGGATCAAAGCCCCTGAGCTCCCCATCAACGATCCAGTCAAGATCCGAGCCATGGAGATTCCTGATAAGCTCCTCCTTCATCCTGCTGAGAACCGGCTGCAGAGCTGGATCAGAGGATAAGTCGTGCTCCTCCTTCCTGTCATTCTCCATATCGAAGAGCTGGAAGATATTACCCGCTGGATAATAGATGAGCTTGTATCTGGAGCTGCGGATCATCCTCGTGGCCTTAGCCCCCTCGCTCACCTCTCCATAGATGTATTCCCTGCTCTCATCGCTGAAGATCGGGGCTCCATCCATCCTTGGCATATCCTCAATGCCGCAGAGAGAAAGGAGCGTCGGCATGACATCGGCAATGGAGCAGAGCTTCTTCTCGTACCCCTTGCCCCTGTACTCCTGCATGGGCTTGCCGGAGAATATGAGCGGGATATACGCGGAACCCTCATAGAAAAGGCGCTTTGCGACCATGCCATGGTCGAAGAGCATGTCTCCATGATCGCTCATGAACACGATTATCGTATCATCAAGCATGCTCAGCTCGCGGAGCGTTCCAAGAAGCATGCGTATGCTGTAGTCGATATGCGTGCACTGGGCCATGAATGCCCTTCTCGCCTCGTCCTTCTCGCGCTCGCTGTACGAAGAGGCCATCTTCCTCATCTCGCGGATTATCCAGGAATCGGCCCAGTCATCCTGATAGGACGGATCGAGCTCGGCATCGCGGTACTTCTCAAGGAATGCCGGAAGAGGCACCAAAGGCGGATGAGGATACTGGTAAGAGACAAAGAAGAACGCGGGACGCGTGGGATCGTGCCTCATCATCTCCTTCATCATCATCTTCGTGACCCAGCTTGTCTCATGGGCTTCCTCCCCAAGCTGCCAAGGCCTGGTGTAATAGGTGTTGTTGCCCATGCCATGCATGAACTGCTCACCCGTATAGCCATGCTCGCCAAGCCAGATCTGATGATCATCGGTCACGCCAAACTCATACCTTCCCTCCTCGGTGATCAGCGCCTCATCGAATCCTATGCGACTACGCTGCGGATAGACGTGGAGCTTCCCGACCGCTATAGTCTGGTACCCCGCGTCATGGAAGACAGATGCGAGCGTCGGGGCGTCTGGCATCTCCATCCTGTCTGAGTACACCCTGTCCCCATGGCTTTTAGGGGAAAGTCCTGTCATCAGGGATCGCCTCGCTGGGATGCACACTGGGCATTCGCTGTAGGAATTCTCCATGCATATGCCTTCCCTTGCAAGGAAATCTATCGTAGGTGTCATCACATCATGCCGCCCGGCATGGCCGAAGAGATACCCCGGCCATTCGTCGACACAGATGAAGAGGACGTTCTTCTTCTTTCCCATCACCCCTCCTTATATCAGGCCAAGCGCCGTAGGAAGAGCAAGGGAGAGAGCCGGAACATAGGTCAGGAGCATCAGGACGATGAACATGACGACGAGAAGAGGGAACACGGCCTTGGTCAGCTTCTCTATCGATATTCCGGATATTCCGCTTCCGACGAAGAGCACTCCTCCGACCGGCGGCGTGATCAGGCCTATTCCACAGTTGAGGATGAGGATCATTCCGAACTGGATGAGGCTCACGTCGATAGCAGCCAGGATAGGCACCAGGATCGGCGTGACGATGACGATGATCGAAGCCATGCCGAGGATCATGCCGAGAAGCAGGATGATGATATTGATGAGCAGCAGAAGCAGGAACTTGCTCTGCGTTATCGCGAGCATGCCCTCAACGACCATCTGTGGTATGTTAAGGTAGGCGATGCAGTAGCCGAACGGGCCTGACGCGGCGATCAGGAGCAGGATCGGGGCAAGAGTCTTGATGCTGTTCATCATCATCGGGAAGAGCTCCTTCCACTTCATCTCCCTGTAAACGAATATTGAGACAAGGATCGAATAAAGGACAGCCACCGCCGCGCTTTCCGTTGCCGTGAAGAAGCCGGAGACAACGCCGACAAGGACGATGAGGATCGTGCCGACACCCCAGATCGATGTCCATATGGCCTTCAGGAGGTTCTTCAGCGAGAACGGCGTTCCCTTAGGATAGTTCCTCTTAACGGAGATGATGTAGCAGTAGATCATGAACGCGATGGCAAGCACGACGCCAGGCACTATCCCTGCCATGAAGAGAGCGCTTACTGAAAGCCCTCCCGCGGCCATCGAGTAGATGATCATGTTATGCGAAGGCGGGATGAGCATGCCCTCGACGGAGCTGGACATCGTTATAGCGGTAGCGAAGTCCTTGTCATAGCCGTTCTTCTCCATCATCGGTATGACGATAGGCCCGAGCGACGCGCAGTCCGCGGTCGCGGATCCAGAGACACCGCCGAAGAGGAGGCTATCGCAGCAGTTGACCATCGCAAGCCCTCCCCTCATCCAGCCGACAGCCGCGTCGGCAAGCTGCACGAGGCGATCGCTGATTCCGCCCTTCGCCATTATATCGCCGGCGAAGATGAAGAACGGGATCGCGAGGAACGTGAAGCCATCAATGCCGTCGACAAGCTGGCTTATGACCATGATCGGAGGCATTCCCATGAAGATGAACGTGAATATCGAAGCGCCGATCATGGCATATGAGATATGCGCCCCGAGGAATATCATTACGAAGAAGCTGCCGAGAAGGACAGCGATAGCACCAGCATCAACCATTGAAACCTCCTTTAAGCAATCTGCCTATGGTCATGAAGAGGCCATAGATCCCACCCACGACAATGGAGATATATGTCAGGGACTGCGGCCATCCGGTCGCGGACATCCTTGCCATCGAGGTCAAGGAGGAAAGGCTTATCCCATAATAGATCCAGTATACGTTGACGAAGAGAAGAAGCACGTAGGCCAGGACCTTCAGCACGCCGCGCGCCTTCACCGGGAAGAGATTGACGAAGACGCTCATATTCGCGTGCTTGTCATCGTAGATGCCATAGCCTGCGCTCGCGAAGCAGAGCCAGACAAGGCAGAGGACAGCCAGCTCCTGCGTCCAGCGCGGCTGCCTGACGAAATGGGCGAAGCGCCCTATGACGCCATATGTCACTGAGAAGATCATCGCAGCGAACACCAATGCCCCGAAAGCGAGCATGATCTTCGTGAACATAGCGGCAAACTTATCGTATTTCTGAGCGATTTCAGAACGTGTGATACTCATTTTAGCTCCTGTAAGGTAAGAAGGCGCCGATGACCGGCGCCTCTGTCGGGTTTATCAGCGGGCTGCGTCGATCTGGGCGATCAGGTCAGCGTACTCGTCGCCATACTTGTCGTAGACGGACGCGCATGCCTCCTTCCACTCCGCGACATCGACCTCGGTGACCTTGACACCAGCGTCTATGATCTGCTGCATGTAGTCAGCATCCGCCGCGTCGGAGATCTCCTCGAAATATGGTATGGACTCATTGAAGCACTCCTGGATAAGGGCCTTGTCCTCATCGGAAAGCCTGTTCCAGACCACTTCTGAGAAGAGGATGAGGTTCGGGCTGATCTCATGCTGGTCAAGCACGAAGTACTTTGCGATCTCAGGATACGCGTTCGTCACGAAGCCGGAGAGCGGCTGCTCAGCGCCATCGACGATGCCGGACTGGAGAGCAGTGAAGAGCTCGGAGAAGTCAACGGCCTGGGCTGTCGCGCCGAGAGCCTCGATGGCATCGTAGTATACTGCGCCTTCCTGGCACCTGATGAGCATTCCAGCCATGTCGGATGGATGCTGGACATCCTTCTCAGTGAAGAAATAGTTCCTTGCTGATTCCTGGTACGCGCCGAGGCAGACGATCCTCGTGCCGGCTTCCTGGACATACCTGAATAGAGCCTGTCCATCCTCGCTCTTCTCGAAGCGCCTTGCGTGATCCACTGAATCGAAGAGATAAGGCAGGGAGAATACGCGGAGAAGAGGCGCGCCATAGTCCGCGATGACACCGCCCATGAGCATGGCCGCGTCGATAGTGCCAGTCTGAAGGCCCTGCACCGTGCTAGGCTTGCTTCCAAGGACTCCGCTGTAATAAAGCTGGAACTTCATCCTTCCACCGCTCTTCTCCTCCAGCAGATCGCTGAATCTCTGTATTCCCATCGAGAGCGGATGGCTCTGGCCATTCTGCAGCGCGAAGCGGAAGACTACCTGCCCGCCGTCGGAAGGAGAGGCTTCCTTATTGCCGCCTGCGAATATGCTCTGGGAAGAGAGCACCAGCAGGATAACGAGAACAACTGCAACATACCATTTACCTTTCATGGCATTCCTCCTTTCTTTATGCAGATAGTCTATGGGGCTGCCGGGAAAGAGCGTTATGTCCGAAATGAACCAAAACTAGGACGATATCGACTTATCGGAGATTTTCCTCGCGTCTTTGGGAGGATAGCCCTTCAGCCTCTTGAAGCATCTTCCGAAGTACGCTGGGTCGCTGAATCCTACAGCCTCCGCCGCCTCCGAGACATTCATGCCGCGAAGCATCAGGCCCTCAGCCTTGTCGACGCGGTACTTTATGAGATACTCCACCACCCCAGAGCCCGCCTCCTTCTTGAAGACCCTGCCTATATAGGACTTGTCCATGCCAAGCTCATCCGCGATCTCCTGCAGCGAGATGGGCTCCTTGTATCTTTCCTCGATTATCCTGTAGATCCTCTGCGCGAGACTCTGGCTGCCATAGCTTTCCCCATCATTGCGGGCCTGGGCTATGAAGCGGTCTATGCACTCCCTGAACGTGGCCATGGAATATGGCTTGAGGATGTAGTCGAATACATTCTTGCGTATGGACTGCCTCAGGTACTCGTAGTCGGAGTATGCCGTGACCATCACGATCCTCGCGTCAGGGCGCAGCTCATTGACCGTATCGATGAAGTCGACGCCATTCACATCGGGCAGGTTGACATCAAGCATCACGAGGTCAAAGAGGGACTTCTCCAGCTGCAGCTGTGCGCTGCGGCCATCGGAGGCAAGCCCTATCGAGGAGAACTCCGCTGGATAGGACAGGCTGAAAAGCTTCTCAAGCGCAAGACGCTCTATAGGGTTATCCTCAACGATCAGGACTCTCATCCCGTACCTCCTCTGGGAACCTGAGCGCGACTATCGTGCATTGCCCGACGATGCTGCTCACCTTTATAAGGTTATGATCGCCATACTGCAGCTCAAGGCGGCGCCTTATGTTGTTCAGCCCGATGCCCTTCTTGTTGCTCTCCAGCGCCTTCTCGGTATTCTCTATCCCTACCCCGGTGTCCTTTATCGTGACAAGAAGGCATCCATCGCTGATGCCGATGAATATCCTTATCGATATCGAGCTGCGGTCCCTTCCGAATCCATGCTTGAGAGAGTTCTCGACAACCGGCTGTATGCACATGGGGACGATAAGGCGGGAATCGAGCTCCTCCTTCGGGATATCGCTGGTATAGCTTATCGAGAACTCGACCTCCTCGGTATGGGACATCTTGTACAGCCTTATATAGGTCTCGACGATGGCAAGCTCATCGGAAAGGCTCACGAGATGCTCCTTGTTGTAGAGGCTGTAGCGGAGTATCCTCCCGGTGCACTCGACCATGTCCAGGACCTGCGCGGGCTCCTTCACGAGCACCGCCATGCCTATCTGCGTCAGCGAGTTGAAGAGGAAGTGCGGATTCACCTGAGAGCGGAGCATGTCCATCTCCGCTGATATCAGGAGCCTCCGCCCTGTCTCGTTCTTGAGTTTCTCGTCCAGAAGGCTCTTCTCGATCTCCGCCTTGCTCTGTATCTGCTGGAAGTAATCGGAGAGCCTGTGCTTGAGCCTGTTGATGCCATCGAAGAGGTTGCGGAACTCCTCGAACTTGCCATCCTTCAGGTCCGGGACATTCCAATAGCCATGGGATATGCTATCCAGGTTATGCACCGCCTTGCCTATCATGCTGCGGATATCCATGCCGAACCAGAGATAGAGAGCGCTGATCATCAGCGATATGAACGCAATGAACAGGAACGAGAATGTCGCGGCCCTCGTGCTCTGCCTCTCTATCGCGGAATACCGCGCGAGCTCCATGTCCATCTGGTCCTTGTACAGCTCAAGGACCTCCTCCGTATGCCTCTCGATCGCGGTATCCACATAGCGCCTGTCCTGATAAAGCCTCACGGGATCCTGCCAGTCCTCCATGATCCCCATCTGGTAGATGTTGAACGACTGGAGGCGGCGCAGCACGTTCCTCGTCTCCTCATCCTCATCATAGGCGAGGAGGAATGAGTCTATAGCCTGCGAAAGCTTTTCAGAGGCCTCGGCGTATCTGGCAAAGCCTTCATCCCCTTCCTCCGCTGGCAATATGTCCAATATGCTCGAGACCTCCATCATAGAGACGAAGATGTTGTTCCAATGCGCGGAATAGTCCATGAGCATGCTTGTGCTGTCAAACTGCTTCGAGAGATTGACCGAGATGAACATGAAGAGGGCTATCGCAAGCACCAGGAACAGAACTCCCATGAATACGATGAAGTGCCCGATGCCCATAGGTTTCGAAAGGTTCATTCTCTGATTATAACAGCTGAAGAGGGAAAAAGGATGAATGAACTTGCACCGATACCCCCAGATGGCTATCATCACTGGAGGCGCTATGAAAGGTTTCCTTAAAAGAGAGATAGTATTCGTCATCGCCGCTTCAGCGGCTGTGATCTCCGCGTTCTTCAATCCGCCATCCATGGGCTGGATTGATGCCATAGACTTCAGGACGCTTGCCCTGCTCTTCTCGCTCATGGGGATATCCGAAGGGCTCAAGGCCTCAGGATTCTTCGATTCGATAGCAGGAGCGATGATGAAGAGGGCAAGCGGCACGAGGACGCTATCGCTTGCGCTTATCGCCATCGTGTTCATCTCATCGATGCTCTTCACGAACGATGTGTCGCTGCTTATGTTCGTGCCATTCTCCGCGATGCTCCTGGATAAGGCCGGCGCGGAGGAGGACTATATCATCAAGGTCATCGTGCTTGAGACCATAGCCGCGAATCTTGGATCGATGACGACGCCGGTGGGAAATCCGCAGAACCTGTATATCTGCTCGTTCTTCGATGTAGAGGCAGCTCCGTTCTTCTCCGCAATCCTGCCCTATTCCATCATATCCGCGGCCCTTATAGCGCTTCTTTCGGCTGCCATGCTGAGGAAGAACCATGAGATGGAGAAGGAGGAAAGGGAGATAAGGAAGATGGACAGGACACGGACTGCGATATACCTCGCGTTCCTCCTCATAGCCCTTCTCTCAGTCTTCCGCGTAATAAGCTGGAAGCTGCTCTTCGTCCTTGAAGCCGCGGCGCTTCTCGCCATCGACAGGAAGATATTCAGGAGGATCGACTACATCCTGCTACTGACATTCGTGGCGTTCTTCATATTCAGCGAGAACATAAGGAACATAGAGGGCGTGCGCAGCCTGATAGAGGGTCCGATGAAGACCCATCCGATAGCAGTATCAGCAGCTGTCTCGCAGGTCATAAGCAACGTGCCGGCAGCGATCCTCCTCTCCTCTTTCGCTCAGAGCTTCAGGGGAGTGCTCATCGGCACGGATATCGGAGGGCTGGGAACGCCTATCGCGTCGCTTGCCTCCCTGATATCGCTCAAGCTCTACTACAAGAGGAAACAGGGGAAGAAGGGAAAATACATGATTGTATTCCTCGCCCTCAATGCCCTTCTGCTGGCGATCCTCGCGGGATGCGCGGCTATCATAGGATGACGTCAGGATCGGAGAACCAGCATTCCGAAGCGGAAACAGGACGCGTGAAGATACGGGCCTGATCCCTCTCGCTCTTTGCCTGATGGTACTTGAAGAGCATCGCGTCCCCGTACTTCCCGATGATCTCGATCTTTCCCGTCGGATGCGACATGGCGTAGCGGAACGCCTTTGCCGGCCCGCTCATCATGGCCTTTGCCGCGTCTATTATCTCCACGCCCCTTGAAAGAGGCACCTGGAACTGGTTCTTAACGCCCTCCACCGGGCGGCACTGGAACACGTAATACGGAGCTATACCGGCCTTTACAAGTCCATTCATCAGGGCAGAAAGCGTTTCGGCGCTGTCATTCACGCCATGAAGGAGCACGGTCTGGTTGCGCACCGTGCAGTCAGCTTCCTGGAGCTGGGATATAGCATAAAGCGCCTCTGCTGTAAGCTCACGCGGATGGTTGAACTGCGTCACGACGATCAGATGCTTCTTCCTGCCGTATTCGCTAAGTATCGCGCAGAGCTCCCCGTCATCCTCCGTTATGCGGAACGGGAATGTCACAGGGGTCCTCGTGCCGAACCGTATGAACTCTATCGATGGGATCGCGGTGAATGTCTCAAGATATCTCCTGATAACGCTGTCAGGATTGAGGAACGCGTCCCCTCCGGATATCAGCACATTGCTTATCTCCGGATGCGATGAGACGTACCTTGCCATATCCGGAAGCCTTTCAGCGATCTCTTCCGAGGAAAGCCCGACAAGGCGCTTCCTGAAGCAGTGGCGGCAATACATCGCGCACTGGTTGGTGGAGAGGATCAATGCCGTCTGGCTGTACTTATGCTGCATGCCCTGCACTACGGTATTGTCCGCTTCCCCGGAGGTATCCTTCTCTCCCCCTTCCGAGAACTCACGGGGATCCGGTATGCACATCTTCCTTATCGGATCATTCCTATCGGTCCAGTCTATTAGGTCCAGATAGTACTCAGGTACGCATACCGGATACCTCTTCTCGATATCAAGAAGCTGATCCATCTCATCATCAGGCAGTCCAAGCCTCCCTCTGATATCCTCCACGCTCAGGCAGCATCTGCCCAGCCTCTCCTGCCACTTTCTCATAGCACACCTCCTTTTATCTTCCTTTCCCGAACCATTTTCCTCCTATTCAGTACATCTTCATTATAGCATACCCGTCAGAGAGGGCCTCCGGGCAATATGAAAGCCCCTCATTCGAGGGGCCTGAAGCATAAGCGCGGGGCAATCAATATGCCGCGTTGAGCCATTCGATTCCATCGATCTGCACCGTGAAGTACGGGGCGGACTGGAATACGGACTCATGGAATGCTCCATCGTATACGGCTTCTTCGGAATCAGCCGTGAAGTCACCATCGGTATCGAGCGCGAACGCATGGGTAAGCTCCTCGCCGCCGACCGTGAACGTGCTTGTATCGAAGACCTGGATGGATCCATCGGCAAGGCCAGCCTCGACCTCTGCGATCTTCTCAGCCGTTCCTGGCGCTGCGATAGCCTCGTTGAGCTCTGTCATCACGACAGCTCCCTCGTCCATTCCCTTGCACCAATCCTGCGGGATCTCCTCTCCGTTCACGTATGCCTTGATGGCCTCGTAGAAGTAGATGCCCCAATCGATCCTCGTGGAGATGAGGGAAGCCTTAGGAGCGATGCCGGTCATGTCGTTGTTGTATCCGGTGTGGAACACGCCGCGTGACTGAGCCGCGGTCGCAGGAGTCGTGTTGTCGGAGTGCTGGCTGATCATGATGCATCCCTGGTCAGCAAGGGCGAGGGCTGCGTCAGACTCAGCTGTAGCGTCGGACCATGAGCCTACGAACGAGACCTTCATCGTCACAGACGGGCATACGGACTTGGCGCCGAGATAGTAAGCGGTGAATCCGGAGATAACCTCTGCGAATGAATACGCGCCGACATAGCCGATCACAGCCTCTTCAGGAGCGATCGTGCCTTCGTCGATCATCTGCTGCATCTTGAGTCCTGCCACGACGCCCGCGATATATCTTCCTTCGTAGATATCGGCGAACGCGTTATGGGTATTGTCCCTGCCATCGAATGCGGATGCGCAGTTCGTGCAGCTGATGAACTCGATCTCAGGATACTCATCGACAACCTCGAGCATGAACGGCTCGAAGCCATAGCTGTTGTTGATGATGATCTGGCATCCTTCCTCAGCAGCCTCGATATTCGCGTCGGTACATGTCGCGTCCTCACCGATGTTGTACTTCGTGACCCACTCTACCGTGATGCCGTCAGCCTTAAGCATCTCGGTTGCCTCATCGCGGCCGCGGATGAAGTTGTAGGTGTACCCCTGGTCATTCTCATCACCGATGCACAGGAGCCCTACCTTTACCGTATTCGGATCAGACGGTGCAGCGCTCTCTGCCTTTCCGCTTGCGAATGCAAATCCGGACAGTAAGAGAAGTGCGATCAGAACAAACGAAACTTTTCTCATAAGCTCTCCTTTCAAGGCCTCTATCTACTGGAAACCCTTGTTTTATTCTATCCGACCTTTCACGATTCAGAAAGGACAAACGAAGTACTAACGCTCTTCCCTGAAATAATTTATCCCAAGAGAAGCAGGTGGCTGCTTATCGCGGCTGTTCTTCATGCTCGTCAGTATGAGGACTATCACGGTGACGATGTACGGCAGGATCTTATAGATCTCAGTGGGTATGAACGGGATCGAGATCCTCAGGTACATAATCATCATGGCCCCGAACAGCACCGAGCCCCAGATCGCATTGAGAGGGCGCCAGATGCAGAAGATGACGAGAGCGACAGCAAGCCAGCCGACGCCTGAGAGCCCCTCGTGGTTCCAGACGCATCCTGCCGTCGTCATGATATATACCATGCCTCCTATCGCGGAGATGCCTCCTCCGATTATGGTGGCTATGTACTTATACTTAGTGATGTTTATCCCCGCCGCGTCCGATGTGGCAGGGGACTCCCCGACCGCTGTCAGATACATGCCATATCTCGTCTTCTTCAGGAACAGGAACATGAGGACGGCTACCACAACCGCCATATAGAAGAACACGGTATGGGAGAAGAATATGCGCCCCACGACAGGGATATCTATCAGGGCCTGGGGGAATATAGCTGCGGAGAATGACTCCTTGAGGTTGTTGCTCAGCGCTACGTATCCGCCCTCGCTTACCCTCATGAACTCTCCCACGAACTGCCCTATTCCGGTGCCGAAGATAGAAAGCGCCAGGCCTGTGACATTCTGATTCGCGCGGAGGGTGATCGTGAGGAAGCTGTATATGGCGGAGGCGGCGGCACCGGCTGCGAATGCCGCGATGATGGCTAGGATGATCGCAAGAGGACCTGAGGCGGCAGCTCCCGCGGCCTTCTCGTAATAGAAGGCCCCTGCAAGCCCGAAGGCCCCGCCCATGTACATGATGCCTTCGACGCCGAGGTTGAGGTTGCCGGCCTTCTCCGTGAGGATCTCACCAAGGGTTCCGTACATAAGCACGGTGCCGAACGTTACAGCTGCTACTATCAGCGTGATGATCGTTGTCATGGCTGCTCCTCCTTCCTGCCGCCGCGGCGGATTATGAGACGATAATTGATGAAGAACTCGCTGCTGAGCATGCAGAACAGGAGTATTCCCGTGATGATATCCGCAATCGACGCAGGTATCTGCATCCTTGTCTGCAGCGTGTTCGCGCCTTTCTCAAGCACTGCAAGCATCATCGATATCGCGATCATGGCGAATGAGTTGAGCTGCGAGAGCCATGCTATGGATATCGAGGTGAATCCGACTCCGTTCGCGACTCCCTTATACAGCGTGAAGTTAGCGCCCGACACGATAATGAAGCCAACGATGCCGCTTATCGCGCCGGATAGGAACATCGTCCTCATCACGATCCAGCCTACGTTCATGCCGGCGTAGCGCGCGGTATTGACCGAGTCTCCTATGACAGCTATCTCATAGCCCTGCTTGGTCTTTGTCATGTAGACATACATCAAAAGCACGAGGATCAGCGCGATTATCCAACCGCAATGCACCCCGAGCACGGTGGGGATGCGGGCATTATCGCTGAACATCGGGATAAGCTGAGAGCCTTTGCGCCCTTCCCAGGGGCCGCCCTGGAGCCATGCGACAATGCCTATGGCTATGTAGTTCATCATAAGCGTGAAAAGCGTCTCGTTCGTGTTCCACCGAGCCTTGAAGAAAGCGGGGATCAATGCCCATAGGCCACCCGTGATGGCTCCTGAGATGAACATGATCAGCAGAAGAGGGACATGGGGAAGCCTGTTGGACCAGAAAAGGGCGAAATAGGTAGCGGCAACGGCTCCCATCGTGATCTGCCCCTCAGCCCCGATATTCCAGAACCTCATCTTGAAGCACGGCGCTATGGCCAGGGCGCAGCATAGAAGCGGGACCGCGATCTTCACCGTCTGCTTGAAATAGATCGGACGGGAAAGCGAGCCCTGGATTATCACGCCATATGCCGAGAGCGGATTGTTCCCCGTGAGAAGTATCGGGATGAATCCCAAGAGCAATGCTATGATGATCGATCCGACACGGATGCACCAGATCTTCTTCCTGTCCATATCCGTGCGCTTGGCGAGCCTGATTAAAGGAGTCCTGGTATCACTCATCCTCTGCCTCCTTCGTGCGATATTCAGTCATCAGCAATCCGATCTCGTCCTTGGTTGCCGTCCTGGCATCAACGATGCCTGACACACGGCCGCCGCAGAGGACAAGGATCCTGTCGGCAAGCTCCAGAAGCACATCAAGATCCTCTCCTACGTAAAGGACGGCGACGCCCTGCATCTTCTGCTCCGTAAGGAGGTTGTAGATCGTATACGATGTGTTGATGTCAAGGCCGCGGACTGCGTAGGCGGTCATGAGCACGGAAGGCTGAAGGGATATCTCCCTTCCCACGAGCACCTTCTGGACATTGCCTCCTGAAAGGCGGCGGACAGGATAGTCAACGCCAGGCGTGACGACCTCAAGCTCCTCCAGCACCTTCTTGGCGAGATCCTCAGGATCCTTCTTCTTAAGGAGGGCACCCTTCCCTTTCTTCCAGGAGCGGAGCATCATATTGCCGGTCATGCCCATCGAGCCTACCAGTCCCATCCCGAGCCTGTCCTCCGGGACGAAGGCCATGCCGATCCCAGATTCACGGATCTTCTTCGGGCTCTTTCCGGCAAGCTCGGTTTCCTTACCATCATCATTTATGATGCGGATGCTACCTTCCTTTATGGGATAAAGCCCGGTAATAGCCTCCAATAGCTCCTTCTGCCCGGATCCTGATATCCCTGCAACCCCAAGGATCTCACCGGTATTGGCCGTGAACGACACGCCATCAAGCTTCTTCAGCCCCTCATCATCGACGCATGTGAGGTTCTCGACCACAAGCTTGCGCTTCGGATTATCGTATCTGGGCCGCTCGATATTAAGCGAGACTGCATGGCCTACCATCATGTTGGTAAGCGACTGGGGATCGGTCTCGGATGTATTCACCGTGCCGATATACTTACCCTTGCGAAGGACAGCGACCTTGTCTGATACCTCCATGACCTCATGGAGCTTATGGGTGATGATTATTATGGCCTTGCCGTCGGCCTTCATGTTCCGGAGCACCTGAAAGAGCTTCTGCGTCTCCTGCGGCGTAAGGACAGCCGTAGGCTCATCGAGGATGAGTATGTCAGCGCCGCGATAGAGGACCTTGACGATCTCCACCGTCTGCTTCTGCGATACCGACATATCATAGACCTTCATCGTCGGATCGATCTCGAAACCGTAGCGGGTACAGATCTCAGAGACCTTGGCGTTGGCCGCGGCAAGATCAAGCTTGCCCTCATCAAGGCCGAGGATGACGTTCTGCGCTGCGGTGAAGACCTCTATCAGCTTATAGTGCTGGTGTATCATTCCGATGCCATACTCATAGGCCTCGCGCGGGGAATGGATGTAGATCAGCTTGCCATCCTCATAGATCTCACCCTCATCTGGCTGGTATATGCCGGAAAGCATATTCATCAGCGTTGTCTTGCCGCTTCCGTTCTCGCCAAGCAAGGCCAGGATCTCACCTCTGCTGATCTTCAGATCGATAGCATCGTTTGCGACAACCTGTCCGAAACGCTTCGTGATCCCTTTCATCTCGATTGCATAGTTCTTTTCCAAGGCCTTACCTCTCGATGTCCTTATATTAGCATAAGTTGAGGCA
>CALXLT010000043.1 GCA_944389275.1 uncultured Spirochaetaceae bacterium | reverse complement strand
GCCGAGTCGTACTCGTCTATGATGATCACTGCCTTCTTCCTGAGCCTGAGGAGGGTGTCCCTGAGAAGCGACGCCGGATCCGATCCCTCGGGTTCGATCCCCACGGATTCCCCCGCGGTCCTCACGACATCCATGAAGCTTTTCCTGAAGTCCCCATATGAGGAAGTGGAGAGGTTGGCGAAGTTGAAGTGGAGGACAGGGAAGGGCTCGAAGGAGTAATTTGTCTTATCCGCTATATAGAGCCCCTTGAAGAGCTCCTTCCTCCCATCGAATAGGGCATGGAGGGTGGAGCAGAAGAGGCTCTTGCCGTAGCGCCTGGGGCGGGAGAGGAAGTAGAAGTCCTCCTCCCTGGACAACAGGTCATGGACTGCCCTGGTCTTGTCGACGTACAGGTAGTCCCCTCCTATGAGGCCGCTGAACGATGGCTGGGTTGTCTTTATCTTCCTCATCTCATCGATAGTATAGTCCTGGCCGTATGGCTGCTCTTTCTCTCCAAGGAGAACCGATTCAGATTCAAATGGGGGCAATAAAATTTTCTTCATACTATTGTATACGCTCTGAGTCCGCTTTTTGACCAACTTCGGGAAAGGAAAAGCATGATTATCGTGAGTTTTTTCATTTTCGGCATCATTCTGTCGCTTTATGCATAAAAATCGATAAAAATACAGAAAATTTTCATTAGTCGTGCGTTTTGCCATTCACATAGAGGGCATATAGCTGTAATATGACGCCAAATAGGTGGTTTTTCATTCAGGTATTGCTACTGTGGATAATGAATTACCTACTTAAGGAGGGAAAATGAGGAAGAAGATGCTCCTATTGTTCGTGGTTCTCCTCTCCTGCGCTGTCGTATTCGCAGGCGGATCGAAGGAGGATGATTCCACAGTCGTCAAGATCGGCGTATTCGAGCCAGCCTCTGGCGATAACGGCGCTGGCGGAAAGCAGGAAACACTTGGCATCCAGTATGCCAATGCCCTTTCCCCGACTGTCATGATCGGTGATACCGAGTATACGGTCGAGCTTGTGATCGCAGACAACGAAAGCTCAAACGATAGGGCCGCTTCAGCCGCAGCCACGCTTATCAACGCGGGCGCCTCTGTCGTCCTTGGCTCATATGGATCGGGCGTCTCGATTGCCGGAAGCGATACATTCCGCGTCGCGGGTGTCCCAGTAATCGGTATCACCTGCACCAATCCCCAGGTAACGGAAGGCAACTCGCATTATTTCCGCATCTGCTATCTTGATCCTTTCCAGGGAACTGTCCTTGCCAACTATGCGTACAATACCCTTGGCGCGAGGAAGGTATACTGCCTTGCCAAGCTCGGCGATGATTACTCCGGCGGCCTCGTAAACTATTTCGTCGAGCAGTTCACGGCGCTTGGCGGCCAGGTCGTCTCCGAGACATTCCCAGAGGGAAACAGTGATTTCACGTCATATATCGCAAATGCCAAGAACGGAGGATGCGAGGTATTCTTCTCACCTGTATCCACCGAGGCCGCGCAGCTTATAATCAACCAGGCGGATAGCCAGGGCCTTGGCATGCCTATCCTTGCAGGCGACACATGGGATTCCAACGTCATCCTGCAGGCCGCCCTGGGCAAGGATGTGGATATCACGGTGACGACATTCTATCCGGAAGGTGCCGATCCTGAGTTCGACGCGTCGTTCAAGGAATGGGTGAATGCTGATTCCACAAGGCTCTCCAACAATGGCGGTGATGATACGATCAGCGCTGTTACGGCAATGGGCTACGATGCTTATTACTTCGCGCTTCAGGCTATCCAGAACGCCGGAAGCAAGGATCCTGCTGATATCATGGAGGCGCTCTGGTCTACGGAGATCGACGGCGTTACCGGGCATATCGCGCTTGAGCAGGTCAATGGCGATGCTATACGCAATACCGTTTACGTAAAGCATGCCAATACCGAGACAGGTGGATGGGATGCGCTTCCTGCCGTAGTCGTTGACTAATCGCTTTTTGCTTGCGGCAGGGCAGCCTGCCGCATATTCTTTTTGCCTAGGAGGTAAGCCGCGTGGCGGATTTCTTCCATCAGAATCTTTCGTACTTCCTTTCCGGCATCTCTGTCGGGGGGCAGTACGCGCTGATCGCCATAGGATACACCATGGTCTATGGCATACTTCGTCTCATAAACTTCGCCCATGGCGATGTTTTCATGTGTGCAGGCCTCATGATGGTCTATCTCTCATCATCGCTGCCGTTCACCATCTCAATTCCTCTTGTGCTTATCCTCACGGTCGCAATCGGCTTTGTCATAGAGCGAGTGGCGTATAAGCCGCTCAGAAGCGCTCCGAGGATGTCCGTCATGATAAGCGCGATAGGCGTGTCGTACCTGCTGCAGAATGCCGCCCTTTACTTCACGGGAGGACTTGCAAAGGTATATCCGGAAATCCCTGTCCTCTCAAGATCGATAGTGATCTGGGACGCGACCACCAGGGTTGTCACCCTCGTCACCCCGTTCCTTACTATAATCCTCGTTGTCCTGCTTTCCATGCTGATAAAGCATACGAAGGTCGGAATGGCCATGTGCGCAGTCTCCAGGGATTTCGAGACAAGCCAGCTGATGGGCATAAGGATAAACAGGGTAATATCGATGACATTCATGCTTGGCTCGCTGCTCGCGGCCGTCGCATCGCTTCTATACTTCACGAATTACGCGTCCGTGACCCCCACAAGCGGGTCGATGCCTGGGCTCAAGGCCTTTGTCGCAGCTGTATTCGGCGGCATCGGCTCGATACCAGGCGCGGTGATCGGAGCGTTCATAATCGGGATCTGCGAGAACATAATCAAGGGAGGAGCCTCCATATTCGGCATCCCCGGATCTGGCTGGACGACATTCTCCGATGCCTTTACGTTCGCTTTCCTGATAGTCGTTCTCATCGTGAAGCCTACCGGGCTTTTCGGAGAGAAGTCCGTGGACAAGGTCTGAGGAGGCTGTATGGATAGGGAAAGACGCAATCATCTGATAAGGCTTTTCGCAGCCATAGCCATCGTCTATGGCCTTGTCGCCGTTCTGGAGTTCACTCTGCGTCCGACAAGCATTGTCTTCACGGTGCTCAGGAAAGGCGCGATATACTCCCTTGTGGCTGTATCGATGAATCTCCTCAATGGCTTTACCGGGCTATTCTCGCTTGGGCAGGCCGGATTCATGCTTCTCGGTGCGTATACATACGCGATCCTCACGATGCCGACCTCTGTAAAGGAGTCAGAGAGGGTATACAAGTACTATGACGCGCTCGTCCGCTTCGATACGGGCGTTGTCGTGGGCTTGATAGCCGCGGGGCTCGTGGCCGCGCTATTCGCGTTCCTCATAGGGCTTCCGGTCCTTAGGCTGAAATCCGATTACCTGGCGATAGCGACGCTTGGATTTGCGGAGATCATCAGGGCCGTCTGCCAGTGGGACGTTCTTGGCCCGATAACGAACGGCGCGAACCTTCTCAGGGAATTCAAGGACCTTTCGAGGATAACCCTTCCGTTCTCTGATATCCCATTCCCTCCGACCTTGTTCGTCTTCATCGTCGTAGGCATCTGCATACTCCTGATAGTCCTTCTTATCAACTCGACATACGGCAGGGCGTTCAAGGCCATCAGGGATGATGAGACGGCGGCAGAGGCGATGGGCATCAATCTCTTCCGCCATAAGGAGCTATCGTTCGTGATCTCCTCGTTCTTCGCGGGTGTCTCCGGAGCGCTTCTCGCCATGTTCCAGTATACAGTGCAGGCGCAGCAGTTCAGGACTGTCCTGACGTATGAGATACTCCTTATCGTGGTTATCGGAGGAATCGGCTCGATATCAGGATCATGCATAGCCTCGTTTCTGTACATCGCTCTTTCCGAATGGTGGCTACGCGGCCTCGATATGGGCACGTTCCTCGGCATACACGCACCGGATCTCTTCCGCTCAGGCTTCCGCCGCCTCGTATTCTCCGTGATCATCATGGTCATAGTCCTTTTCTTCTCCAGAGGAATCATGGGGGACAAGGAGCTTTCGTTCGAGAGGATGAGGAGCTGGGTGTCAGGCAGGATCAGGAGAAAGGAGGGCGCAAGATGAGCAGGACGCTTCTTTCGCTTGAGCATGTCACGATGCAGTTCGGCGGCGTCGTCGCCGTCAATGATCTTTCGATGCATGTGGACGAGGGGGAGATCGTCGCCCTTATAGGCCCTAACGGCGCCGGCAAGACAACGGCGTTCAACTGCATCACGGGCGTCTATGAGCCGACGAACGGGAGGATATCCTTCGAGGATAAGGCGATCATATCAAATCATCCATCCGGCAGGATGAAGAGGACGTATGGCGGCGTCGAGCCGGAGCTCTTCGCCTCCGAGAAGGTCCTCAGTCCCACGCCTGACGAGATAACAAGGCTCGGCATAGCAAGGACATTCCAGAACATAAGGCTCTTCAGGAGCATGGATGTCTTTGACAATGTGCTTACAGCCATGCACCTCAGGTCCAGGGCCAATGTCTTCTCCTCTGTGCTGCGCCTGAGCCACAGGGAAGAGAAGGCGATGAGGGATGAGACTGAGAAGCTTCTGAAGGAGCAGGGGCTCTGGAAGCATCGCGGCGACAAGGCCACAAGCCTTCCGTATGGCTATCAGAGGAGGCTGGAGATCGCGCGAGCCCTGGCGACGAAGCCGCGCCTTCTCCTTCTCGATGAGCCTGCTGCCGGAATGAATCCGCAGGAGACGCTTGAGCTTGCCGCCTTCATACGCGAGATCAAGGAGAAGTATAGCCTGACGGTCCTGATGATCGAGCATCATATGGATCTTGTCATGGGGATTTCCGACCGCGTCTATGTCCTTGACTTCGGCTCCCTCATCGCGGAGGGCACTCCCGAGGAGATACAGGGCAACCAGAGGGTCATAGACGCGTATCTGGGGGTATCTGAGGATGTTTGAGATCAAAGGCCTTTCAGTCAACTACGGCGGTATAGAGGCCGTCAGGGATATCTCCCTTTCGGTTCCCGAAGGAGCGATAGTCACCCTCATAGGAGCGAACGGGGCTGGAAAGTCCACGACGCTGAGGACGATCGCGGGACTCGTGAAGCCCAGGGCCGGCAAGATCGAGTTCATGGGTGAGGACATAACGGGAAAGGATCCGGCGTACATAGTCGGTAAGGGCATCACGCTTGTCCCTGAAGGACGCAGGATCTTCCCCGATCTCACTGTCCTCGAGAACCTGAAGATCGGCGCGTACCTCCGCCAGGACAGCATCGAGGAGGATATAGAGTGGGTCTATTCCCTCTTCCCTCGCCTCAGGGAGAGAAGCTGGCAGTATGGCGGCACGCTATCAGGCGGTGAGCAGCAGATGCTTGCCGTGGGCCGCGCGCTCATGTCCAAGCCTAAGCTGATGATGATGGACGAGCCGTCCCTTGGCCTTGCGCCTCTTGTGGTGAAGGATATCTTCTCAATCATCGAGAAGATCAACAAGGAAGGAGTCACGATCCTCCTTATCGAGCAGAACGCCAATATGGCGCTCAAGATCGCTGATATCGGATACGTCATGGAGACCGGGCAGATAACGCTTTCGGGAAAGGGCTCCGACCTGATAAGCGACGAGGGCGTCAGGAAAGCGTACCTGGGTGGCTGAGTCCTTCTATAAGAGAGCCGCATTCCGAGCATCTCCCATTCACGGGAGATGTCTCTTTCTGGCAGATAGGGCAGAGAAGCAGGCGCCTTTGCCTGCTGTTGCCGGGGAATATGTATCTGATTCCCGACCTGTCAGCGCTCTCGAGCATCATCGACAGGAAGCGCTCTGACGTCGCTCTCCTATCGATCATGCGGAAGGCCGGGAAGAACCTTGTGAGGTGCCATGCCTCCACGCCTCTGTCCTTCAGCGTCCTCCCAAGCATCCCGATCATGGCCTCTGTATGTATTCCCTCGATCAGAAGCGTCGTAACCTCGACATGCGAACCATACGCGATTATCCTCTCGATCCCGTCCAGCACGGGACTGAGCTCCCCGCGGCAGATATCGCGGTAGAAACCCTCATCTCCCTTCACGTCGATGTTGTAGGCGTCAATCAGAGGAAGAAGGCGGGTGAGGGCCTCTTCAGAGAACTCTCCATTGGTGACCATTATCGTCCTTAGCCCGCTTTCCTTTGCAAGCGTTGCTGTCTCCGCCGCGTAGTCCTGCCATACAAGAGGCTCTGAATATGTGAAGCTTATCGATGGGATGCCATTTTCCACGGCATAGTCGACTGCATCATGAGGGGATATGAATGGAAGGAAGTCATGGTGTGATCTCGAGATATCATGATTCTGGCAGAATGCGCAGTCAAGGCAGCATCCCTCCATGGCTACAGAGAGAGTCTTTGTCCCGGGTAAGAATAGATACAGCGGCTTCTTCTCCACAGGATCCACGGCAACCGACGAAAGATGCCCATAGGCCCTGTCCTCAAGCCTTCCGTTCCTTACAGTCCGCGCGTTGCACCAGCCCCAGCCTCCTTCAGATATATCGCAATGGCGGAAGCAGAAATCACATCTCATCTTCGCTGAACACCTCCGCCTGGAATGTCCGGAACACAGCCTCGCCGCTCTTCCACGCATCACTTGGGAGCCCCGCTTTCAAAGAGAGCGCCGAGAGCATTTCCTCCTTTGTCCATCCCGTCTCATCCGCGACTTGTGGCAGGAACACCGCCCTGCGTCCCGAAAGCGAGAGGATAATCCCATCGCGGTGGAGGATGAAGCTTTCAAAGCTGCTGATCGCTATCGGCTTCGTCAGCAGCGATATCTCGATCGTGCACTCCTCAAGCTCGGAAGGGGAAAGGGGAGGGAAGCGAGGATCGGAGAAGGCTGAGTCCATTGCCAGCTGCGCTATCTCGCTCTCAAGGTCCGCCACAGCCTCAAGATATCCTATGCATCCTCTGAGCTCTCCATGCTTTCGGAGAGTCACGAACGCGCCATACCGTTCTCCTCTGTCCTCAGTTCTTATCCTCTCTCCTTTTATCGCCCTTCTTGCTATGGAGAGAAGCTCCTTCTTCCTTTCTTTTGTCATATCACCTCCAGAGGACGGTGCGGTAGGAGACGAAATCCGTCCTGTCTCCATTGCTGTCCGCGCTTGATGACGCCATCACCATATTGCCTTCTAGGCAGAGGCTGCCTGCTATCATGGACGCGATCGTTGCGGGAGCTATGCCGCATATCGTTCTCTTCCTGCCGTCCTCCCATGCCTCCTCGGCCCTGTTCTCTGCAAAGAGCCGGGCTGTCCTGCTGTCCTCGTCCATCACGCGGCCATAGGCGTCTTTACCATACGGCGTGAAGCCATACGAGGGGCCATAGTGGGTGAAATCGCTGGAAGCTATGATCCCGGTCCTCTCGTCTATGGATGAAAGGATGCTTCCGGCAATCCTCTTTCCGCTCTCGAGCGATGAGATGGATGAGATGAGGAGGTAGGAGACCGTGAGCCTTCCCTCCAGGGCTATGGACGGAAGGAACATCTCCACGCCATGCTCCTCCTGTATGGCCATGTCATGCCTTATCCCGATATCCATCGGGACCGTCTCGATCGGCCCGAGCGGAGTCGCGGACGATGAGAAAGACGCGGATACGAGCATGTCAGGTTCGAGATAATACCTATGCGAAGGGGATATGATGAGTATCCTCTCGATATCCTCGGAGAGCGTTGAGAAGTATCTCTTGATATGCTCCTTGCTGTACATGAGCCCTGAATGGGGGAGGATGGCGACGCGCGAGCCCCTTTCTACTTCCTCATATCCTATCATGGCAAGAAGCTTCTCCCTCTCCGCCGGATACCAGCTTCCCTGAAATCGTGCATAGCGTTCCATACATTGACAATGATAATACCGATTCTCCATCTTCTGTTGCGTTTTCCGCGTTCTTCCATGATAGTATTAACAACGGAGGGGATCATGGCAGACAACATAATGGATGCTTTCCTTCTCATGCTTGATGAGAATGATGATGTGAGGGAGGAGCTTGACCGGAGGATAATGGAGTATCCTGGGGATGATGCTGACATCACAAGGGACGTGCTGCTGCCCTTTGCCGCTGAGCATGGGTATTCCATGACCCTCTCTGATGTCGATCTCTACAATGGCTTTGCATCTGATGGCAGCGAGGTTCCGGAGTTCCTTAGGGAAGGAAAGGAGTGAGTGCAACAAAACGCAACGAACTTCTTGCGGCCTTATAGTTGCTGTGATAGAGTGGAGTAAGAAAATCCTAGGAGGGTGAAATGGCTCGAGACAAAGGCGAGATAAGGAAGATGATCGAGGAGCTTAAGGCTCTTGATACGAAGAGGATGTACCTCAATGACTTTTTCCACACATGGAAGGAATCCGATGATGAGATCAGCGCCGTATTCAAGGTAGCTGAGATACTCCGCGGCCTCAGGGAGAACAACATCTCCTCCAAGGTCTTTGACTCTGGCCTGGGAATCTCGATCTTCCGCGACAACTCGACGCGTACGAGATTCTCCTTCGCCTCGGCCTGCAACCTTCTTGGCCTTGAGGTCCAGGATCTGGACGAGAAGGTTTCCCAGATCGCGCATGGCGAGACAGTCAGGGAGACTGCGAACATGGTTTCCTTCATGGCTGATGTCATCGGCATCCGCGATGATATGTACATCGGCAAGGGCTACACATACATGAAAAGTGTCGCTGATGCCGTCGATCAGGGCTACAAGGATGGCATCCTTGAGCAGAGGCCGACGCTTGTTAACCTCCAGTGCGATATCGACCATCCGACGCAGTCCATGGCTGATATGCTCCATGTGATCAACTACTTCGGAGGAGTCGAGAACCTCAAGGGCAAGAAGATCGCCATGACATGGGCTTATTCCCCATCCTATGGAAAGCCTCTCTCCGTACCTCAGGGCATCATCGGCCTCTTCACGCGCTTTGGAATGGATGTCGTCCTTGCCCATCCGGAGGGATACGATGTGATGGGCGATGTCGAGGAGATCGCGGCGAAGAACGCTGCAGCCTCCGGTGGCTCATATAAGAAGGTCGCCTCTATGGAAGAGGCCTTCAAGGACGCTGATATCGTATATCCGAAGTCATGGGCTCCATATGCCGTGATGGAGGAGAGGACCCAGCTTGTGGGAGAGGGCAGGTTCGATGAGCTTAAGGATCTTGAGAAGAGATGCCTGGCGAACAACGCGAAGTTCAAGGACTGGACATGCACGGAGGAGCTCATGAAGACCACCAAGGGCGGAAAGGCTCTCTACATGCATTGCCTCCCTGCTGATATCTCAGGCGTGTCCTGCAAGGAAGGCGAGGTTGAGGACTCCGTATTCAGCCGCTACCTCGATCCTCTTTACAAGGAAGCTTCATACAAGCCTTACATCATCGCGGCCATGATCTTCCTCTCGAAGTTCTCCGATCCATCATCCAAGCTCTCGATGCTTCTTGATGAGGCAAAGCCGAGGATCAGGTAATCGCCTAGTCGTCATATGGGCAGCCTTCGGGCTGCTCTTTTCTATGGTTCAAAGGGGGCAATATGTCATTAGAAGAACTATCATCAGCTCTTGATAGCAGCTTTCCGGGGATCAGCGAGGTCCTGGCAGCAGATGATTTCACGTCAGCATTCGCGTCATTCATCCGAGGCTATCTGGATTCGACAAGGGACAGATACTTCTCTATCCCGTATGAGGTCCCGGAGAATGTATATAAGCTCGAGGGGGAGAGCGACAGGGATGCCTGCGACAGGATCGTCACGGGAACGCTTGTCTCGGTAGGCGTGCCTTCAGCGTTCGGCAGCACGAAGGACGTTGACTGGCATTCCAACCCAACCTTCAACGGCTATAAGGAATGGACATGGCAGTTCTCGCGCCATAATGACGTGAAGCTCCTTGCCCACGAGTACCTCCTGACAGGCAATCACGCGTATGCTGAGGCGGCGGCCGATCTCATCTCGACCTGGATAGATACATGCCCGGTTCCAGGTCCTGATGTGGATGGCCATGATACTGATTGCTGGAGGACCATCGAGTGCGGCATAAGGATGGGGGCCAACTGGCCGTATATCATCTACGCGTTCTATAGGGAGTTCAGCGATGATCTCATTGCCCGCATATTCCTTTCCATGCACCAGCATGGCGTGAGGCTCATGCTGAACCACACGCAGGGCAACTGGCTGCTGATGGAGATGAACGGGCTTTGCTATATCGCGGTGATCTGCCCGTTCTTCAAGGAATCTGGGAAGTGGTCCTCGTTCGCGCTCTCCTCGCTGGAGGAAGAGGCTGGCAAGCAGTTCTATGCCGATGGCTTCCAGTATGAGCTGACGACCAACTACCATGATGTGGCTGTGAACAACTACCAGCGTATGCTGCAGCTGCTCAAGGCGTTCGGAAGGGATCTTCCCGGATCCCTCAATTCGATACTCCTCAATGCCACCGAGGCTAATATAAAGCTTATGGAGCCTGATGGCATGCTCCCTGATATAAACGATGGCAACACGTTTGTGGTCAAGGAGCTCCTGGAGCCGAAGGCAAGGCTTTTCACCAGCCCTCAGATGGAATGGGTCCTCTCGGGAGGGAAGAAGGGGGAGATTCCATATAAGTCCATAGCCATGCCGTATTCAGGTTTCTTCGCATTCCGCTCAGGCTGGGGGAGAGAGGATATATATGGCCTCCTGGATTCAGCTCCGTTCGGGCGCATGCACCAGCATGAGGATAAGCTTTCCCTCCTTGTCTCCAACGGGGAGAAGCGCGTTATAAACGAGGGCGGCTGCTACGCCTATGATGCCTCTGATATAAGGACCCTCACGCTCTCCTCATTCTCCCACAATGTGCTGATCATAGATGGCATGGGGCAGAACAGGAGGAAGGGCTACTGCTGGCATGATGAGGATATCAGGAAGCTCTCTGATCTCAGAAGCGGGATATCTGATAGCGTGGACTGGGCGGAAGGTAGCTACTCCGGGCCATATGGGGATGCGGAGGAATGTCCTGCCGCATGGACAAGGAGCGTGTACTTCCTGAAGAAGCAGGAAGGCTTCTCCCGTCCGTTCTTCATCGTTGTCGACAGGATCGATGGCAAGGAGAGCCATGAGTTCTGCCTTCTCTGGCATATTGACTCAGAGCGCCTCTCTATAGGCAAGGAGAGCGCATCCTTTGCTGATGTGCAGCTTTCGTTTGCAGGCGGAAGCACGCTATCCGTAACCAATGGCTCGCTGCATCCTGCAGGAGGGATTATCGCGACAGGCAAGCAGCAGGGAATGTACAAGGGCGTTGACAGGCTTGAGTACAGGACAAGCGGCAAATCAGCTAAGATGATTACGGTCATATCCTTTGAGGACAAGGAGATAGCTGTCAATGCCGATGGTGACGCGATTGTTCTCTCGCTTTCTGGCAGGGAATATCGCTTCAAGGAAGAGGATCTCAGGTCCTGATCATCCCATGTATTCAGGGAAAGGGGGCGCCTGCCCCTTTCTTCGTCATAGCCCGAGTATTTCCCTCGCGTGCTCTTCCGTGAGGCCGTAGCCATAGTAGAGATCGTAGTACTCGATTGTCTTCTCCACGATATCCACGGGATAGAGATCAGGGTAGAGCAGGCTGCCAAGCCAGTAGATGCCGATGATCCTGTTCGTCGCGGGCGGGGCGTCTATGAAGGAATAGGGCTCTGACGGTACAAGATAGACCCTTCCTTCCTCCACGGCGCGAAGCATCGACCACATGTCATCCGTGGTGGCCTCATCATAGGCTTCCTTCTCGGAAAGCAGTATCACGTCAGGATCCCATATATAAAGCTGTTCCATTGACACTGCTGAGCTGGACTCTCCGAAGGCTGACGGGACAACGTTCTTAGCTCCGATCTTCTCAATGACCTCTCCATGGAAGTTCCCTTCCGCTATCGCCTCAAGCCCATCGGGGGATGTCGAGTAGTATACTGTCACGGGATCGTCGATCCTTTCCCGTGCGTCCCTTGCCATCTCTATCGCATCCTCCGCAAAGGACGCGAGGCTTTCGCCCCTTTCCTCCGCGCCGAGAAGCGCGCCTAGCTTGCGGTACACGTCAGGCGTGTTGTCAAGATAAGCCTCGATGAATATAAGGGGGGTGATTATATCCTCCTGGAGCCTGTCAAGGTCATCTATCATGGTCTCCTTTGAGCCCTTTATCTCGCCCATGTCTATCACGAGATCCGGTCCTGCCGCCATCAGCGCTTCCTTGTTCAGGTTCGCCTTCTTTCCATAGAACGTGCCGAATACGGGAAGATTGACCGTATCCTGCGAGAAGTATTCCTCCTTCGCAGATCCCGAGAGCTGGGATGACCAGCCCGCGATCTTCTCAGGTGTTATCGAATAGAGGACCATCTGGGCGAGGTTGCCCGATGGGACCACGCGCTCGATCGTATCCGGAAGCTCCACCGTACGTCCCAGGTCATCTGTATATGGCGCTGCGGATAACCCCAGGGCCATGAGCATCATCACCGCAATAAGCAGTCTCTTCATTTTCTCCTCCTTATGGTGAATATCGTTGAAGTCTTCATGTTCCTCAGCATGTATGGGTAATCATGGCCTTCCTCTAAGAATGGCAGGAACGCTTCTATGTTCTCCTTGCCATACATGCGTGCTATGAATCTCCTTGCCTCGTCTATCGACGAAAGAGGCTGGGGAAAGCTGTATGTGACATCCTTTGCTGAATAGCAGACACCCTTGCTTTCAAGATAGCCTATCGTCTCCCCAATCCTTCCCTTCTTCTCCCTCCTGTCCGTGTCCTGTCCCCTGTGATGGGAGATGACATAGATGATCAGAGGATAGGCGTCAAGGAGCCTCTCTATGGAATCAGTCTCCGCTATGCGTCCGAAATAGAGGAGAAGGAGCGCGTCGGATGGGGGCAGGGGGCCCAAAAAGTCCGATACGGAGAAGATATCAAGGCCACTTCTCTTCCTTGCCTCCTCGATAGCGCGGCTGTCTATATCCGATGCCGTGATATCATAGCCATCGGAGCTCAGGATCTGGGCAACATGGCCAAGCCCGCATCCCTCCTCGTGTATCCTCATATCCCTGCTGATCATAGCCTCGATGTCAGCTGCGAGGCTTTTATGGAATGACGATGATGCCGCGGCCCTCTCATACCACTCGATCCTCTCGTCATCCCACCATTCTAGACCGGTATGCATACAAGCCTTCCTTTGCCGCCGGCCTCTATGCTTCTTATCTCCAAGGGCCTTCCATAGAGATCAGAGAGAACCTTCCCGTCGAGAAGGCCTTCGGGAGCGCCGCAGTATGCCAGCCTCGTGCCGGAGAGGGCTATTATAGAGGAGGCGTGGGAGAGAGCGTGCTCAGGGTTATGCGTCGAGAGTATGATCGTATAGCCGTTACCTCTGAGCTTTCCCGCTGTCTCCAGGACAAGCATCTGGTTGGAGTAGTCAAGGGATGATGTCGGCTCATCCAGCAGGAGTATCCTCGCGTCCTGCGCGATTGAGCGAGCGATCAACACAAGCTGCCTCTCTCCTCCGCTTATCCTGTTCACGTACCTTCCCGCAAGGCTTTCTATCCCAAGGGTGGAAAGAGCCTCCATCGCTTTATCCTTCTCCTTCCTCCCTGGCCTTTTGAATACGGAGAGAGAAGGTGAGAGCCCCATCATGACGGCGTCCAGTACGGTGTATGAGTAGACGCTCTCGGTCTGCTGCGGGATATACGCTATCGCCATCGCCCTCTCTTTCGTGCTCATCCGGGCTATATCCCTGCCATCGATCTCAACCGATCCCGATTCAGGGGAGAGAAAGCCAAGGAGCAGCCTTATGAGCGTTGTCTTCCCCGATCCGTTGCGTCCGAGAAGGGCTGTGAAGCTTCCGCTCTCCGCTGAAAATGAGATATCCTCAAGCACCTTCATCCTGCCATAGCTGAAGGAGAGATCCTTTGCCTCAAGCCTCATTCCGCCGACCCTCCCTGATTATTAGATAGAGGAAGAATGGCGCCCCTATGAATGACGTGAGTATGCCTATTGGTATCTCCTGATAGCTTGCGGTACGGGCGACGGTATCGACAGCTGTGAGGAAGGCTGATCCCAGCAGCATCGACGAAGGTATGGACCACCTTGCGTCAGGGCCTGTCAGCATCCGTGTCACGTGTGGTATCACGAGGCCTACCCAGCCGATCATCCCTGCAACCGCGACGGAGGAGGCTGTCATAAGCGACGCGGCGGCTATCGCTATTGCCCTGATTGCCTTGGTATTCACCCCAAGCGACCTTGCCTCCTCCTCCGGAAGCGAGAGCAGATTCAGCTTCCATGAAAGAAGGAACAGAGGAATCGCCGATGCTATCATTGGCAGTACGACGATCCTCAGCTCATCATTGCCGGCCCCTGCCAGGGATCCCATGAGGAAGTATGTGATTGCCGGAAGCTCATCATTCGGATCGGCGACGAGCTTTATGAAGCTTGTCCCGGACTCGAAGAGGGCGCTTATCATTATGCCGCCGAGTATCAGGCCGAGTATCTGGTTGTTCGGCACCCTGCTGCCTACAAGCCATACAAGCATCACGGCCAGCAGGCCGAACATGAAGGCGAAGAGCGGAAGCGACGCTGACGGCAGATGGAGAAGCAGCGCTATCGCCGCTCCGAATCCAGCTCCTGAGGTGGTACCGAGGACATCGGGGGAGACCATGGGGTTGCGGAATATCATCTGGAAAACCAGTCCCGATAGCGATAGCCCCGCCCCGATAAGCGATGCCACGAGTATCCTGGGAAGCCTTATGTTGAAGACAACCGATTCAGCCTGCCTTGTCCAGTCCTGCTCTATTGGTAGGATCCTGGAGAATAGTATCCTGATAAGCTCCGATGGCTTTACCGGGAAGCGTCCTGCCGCGAACGATAGGATGAAGACGGCTATGTAGAGAAGCATAAGGGCAGGGATTATCCATTTCCTCATAGCCCCATCTCCTTGATTATACTGTCCTTTGCCTCAGTTAGCTTTCTGGAGAATGACTTGTATAGTGCCATAAGGGATCTTGCATCATCTGTAAGGGAAGCGCATCCTCCATCCCGTCCTCCATTGCTCCTTTCTACAAGGACCTTTCCAGATGCGCTCTCTGCGTCATGTATGATCTTCCATGCCTTCGTGTAGCTCATGCCTGTCGCCACAGCGGCGCGCCTGACGGAGCCTGTCTCCTCGATAGCGTCGAAGAGCATCTCCGTTCCCGGTCCGCAGAGTATCCTATCACCATCAGAAAGCCTGATCTTGAGAATCGCATCCATTTCGATTGTTTTTCCTAAAGTAATCGATATCCATTATACACACGGAAATATGATGGAGCAAGCATATATCCGCACCGAAATCTGCCTTCATCCTTCCAAATGGGATCTGTTTGGTTTATCCTCAATCTATGGAGGTTTTGGATGAAGAAGGTCGTTCTTGCTCTGCTTATTGCTCTTCTTGCCGTGCCTGCCTTCGCTGCTGAAGGCCAGATCGGTGTCTCGATAGCGCCTGAGTGGTTCTGGCTCTCAAGTGTTGAGGGCGCCAAGCCTGAGGAAAGCGTCGGTGAGTCCACTCTCTATCTCTCTGTCGATGGAGCCAATTACTTTGGTGAGGACGGAGGAGGATTCGGCATTGAATATGGCCTTGGGGTTTCCATTCCGCTCTATGGCTGGGCTGGAAAGGAATCACAGAGGATAGAAGGCGATGCTGGCTTCATATTCCGCGCGGGGCTTGGGTTCCGCCGTGAGTTCAATGACCTTACAGGGCTTGCCATCGGGTTCGGAGTCAATGGCTCATATTCCGGGCATACCTTTGATCTTGCCATAGCTTCCGCAGATTTTTCCGCTCTCATGCTATCGATATATGGCAGGGTTGCCGTTGATCTTACATTCCTCGATTGCCTGAGGCTTGATCTCGGGATAGCCATGGGAGGCCCTATATTCACTAGCGTGAAGGCTGTGGATAAATCACAGAGCGTGGATATCTCCGGGTCGTTCCTGGCCCCGTTTGCGGCAATATCATACGTGTATTGAATAGCAGGAAGGGAAATCAGGTCAAAGATTCTGCATGTGCCATGATGATTCTTCTACGTTATGTTCAAGCTTCATCATGGCCCTTTCTGTATTCTCATGGTAATCTTGTTATCGTGATGTTTTTTCCCCTTAGGTTCCTTAAAGAACCGTTATTCGCTTCAAAATATATTCTATTGGCAATTATATCAGCTGCTCTTACGAGAATATTATCTTTTGAATCTGCAAGTATTACACGTAGACTTTGAGTATTGGAGAAAATAGGTTCAGAATATTTGTCGAATTTCATATTGTATGTTCCCTCTTTGAATTCCTGCAATAACCCCTCTTCGAGTTCGTATCGACCATCTGTGGCTGTTTGATGCTGATCCACGATGATATTGAATCGATATGCCTCATCAATATGCATTGCTC
The DNA here is from genome assembly GCA_944389275.1 of uncultured Spirochaetaceae bacterium. Taxonomy (GTDB): domain Bacteria; phylum Spirochaetota; class Spirochaetia; order Sphaerochaetales; family Sphaerochaetaceae; genus Ornithospirochaeta. The sequence continues at coordinate 28,942 of CALXLT010000043.1, read as the reverse complement.
CTTTGTATATCAATTCTTTGAAAGCATTTTTAAACCTATTTTGTAGGCATAGTCCTGAAACCTTTGCTTTGATTTTTTGCTGGTAAAGATTTTTTCAAGTAAAGCATCAAGTTGTATAACCACACCGAATTTATTGAAGGGAACCAATGTTGCAAATATTCTTCTTCTGTCTTGAAAACTCAATAAGTTGGCTTTCAATTCGCCAAGGTTGGCATATTCGGATTTACAGCGCATATGATTTTCCATGTTTGTGTATAAGCTGGAAACTTTTGACACTTCTTCTTTTCCTGCATCAAGAATCAAGCCACCAAAGACAAAGTATTTATTTCTGCCTTTGTCAAATACACCCGATTCATCAGAGAAGACACAAACTGTATGGCTCATAAACAAACCACCTCCTTGGAAAAGAAGGTGGCCCTCAGGGGCAGGCGTACTTCGCTTTCGCATACGCTTAGGCATTTGCCCGGCACTCCCTGATCATCAGTGCACATTACTGTGCCTGTAGATATAAAATACGTGTTGTTTCCTGGATCTGTCAAGTAAATCCACCCAGCGCAGGGGAGGCTGCCGGTGATCGACGTACTAAATGAAGTACCTCTGGACTCAATGCTCGGTGCCCACTGGTAATCAGGGCTGGGTAGACCATCCTGTATCTGCAAAGCGTAGGCGGACTTTGTTATTGTCAGTATCCTTTTTGTCTTTTCCATATTTTGATAACCATCTCATGAGTTGTAACAATATATATATAATCCGGAGCAGGATCTGCCTTAATGGAAAGCCTTAATGAAGCTTTTTGTTGTTGATAATGCAATCTTCTTGTAGTTCTCTTTCAAGGGATAAACATATTGCCCGCATTCTGCCCACGGAAATTTGAAAAATATCAGAGAAGAGCAATATACTGATAAGAGCAACTGGAACTAGATTGAATGAGCAAGATCTTTATATGTAAATGATTGCTAAGGAAAATTCTGGACAATAAAAACGCCTGAAAATGTATCAGGCGTAATCAGGATCGATATTGAAGCTGAAGGAATATGTCGGGAATGCTTCCTCCAGGGCTTTCTGCTCCGCGCTCCGGAATGCCGCGAGATCGGTGACCGTGAAGTCCACGACCACATCGAAGTGCACGCGCGAGTCCTCGAAATGGACATGGAAGCCATGGATGCTGAGCACTGCGGGGGATGTGGCCTTGAGCACCTTCAGGACTTCCTGCTTCATAAGCTGCACGACCGGGTTCTTCGTGTTCACCGCGTACATGCCGAATGTCATGTATATGCCCATCTTATCCATTATCTCCTCCTGAGCGTCCGTCATGGCGTCGAATACCTCCTCCGTGAGGGAGTCCGAAGGCACCTCGACATTGCATGTCCCGATGGACCTTGAAGGGCCGTATGTATGGATCTGTATGTCATATCCTCCGGAAAGGGGAGGATGGCTGTTGATTATGGACCTGAGGAAGGCGACCGTATCCTTTGTCGGCCTTTCCCCGACGATCGTCGATACAGTGCCTACGACGCTCGTGACACCGGCATAGAGTATGAATATCGATACGATGATGCCCGCGATGCCATCGATCGGCAGCGTTGAGAACCTGGATGCGATCGCGGCGACTATCGTGACTGTTGTCGCTAGGGCATCGGAGAGGGCGTCTGAGCCTGATGCTGACAGCGCCTCGCTCTCGATTCTCCTTCCGTTCCTGATGTTGATCCTCCAGAGTCCTATCTTTATGAGTATCGTCATGACGAGGATGAGGACCATCGGCAGCGATATCTCCACAGGGGTTGGCTCTATTATCCTGTCTATCGACGAGCGGAAGAACGAAGCGCCGGTGAATATGACAAGGAAAGCGACGAAGAGGGCCGAGATGTACTCCATCCTGCCGAATCCCAGCGGATGGGAATGGGTAGGGCGGCGGGTGGACGCGTTGAAGCCTATGATCGTCACTATCGATGAAAGCATGTCCGAGAGGTTGTTCGCCGCATCCGATACGATCGCGACAGAGCCTGATGCGATTCCTATTATGAGCTTGAGGACAGCAATGAAGGCATTTGACGCGATGCCTGTCGCGGCAGTCCTCTGGAGTACTTTCTTCCTTGTTCCTTCTTCGACCATAATCGCGATTCTAGCCATGTTTGGCAGGGTATACAAGGAGCTTCGGTGCTATAATGCATCCTGTGAGACTTTCTGATTGGCTTATAGGCAAGCTCATCCCGGAGGGGAAGGGCTTCATTTCGATAACGGGCGGAGGCGGCAAGACCAGCCTCATGTCGCTTCTGGGGCACGCCTTGGCTGAGAGCGGGCTCAGCGTGCTCATCACGACGACGACGAAGGTCGCGTCTCCACGCCTGCATGACTACGGCGCTGATCTGGTTTTCGAGGATGAGAGCATACTTGGAGAGGAGGCGGAGAAGGGGAAGCTCGCATTCTATGCTGAGCATAGCGTCCTTGACATGAAGAAGTGGATAGCGCCACGAGAGGAGGTACTTTCTGCCCTTTATCAGAGATATGATGTGATTATCTCTGAAGCCGATGGTTCCAGGGGGCTGCCATTGAAGCTCCACACGGAGCGCGATCCTGTCATCCATCACCTTACGACGGCCGTCATAGGGGTCATGGGGCTTTGGGGCATCGGGGATAAGATCTATTCATCGGTATTCGGCGATGGCCGGGATGGGATCATAGATGACTCGTATCTTTCATGGTATCTCAACGCCGATGAAGGATTATCGAAGGGCTTCTGCGGACGATGCGCGATCGTGCTCAATGGCGCTGATAGCTACAAGGGGGATATCTCTGATCTAGCTGGTCTTGAGTACCCAGCTTCCGCTTCAGTTGCAGCCGCGTCGATCAGGGAGGATAAGGTCTTCTCTATCATAAAGGAATGAGAGATGAGGAATATATGCATAATTGGAGACTTTTCCGATAAGGATTTCGTGGAGGATGTCTTCTCCGCCCTTGGCTGGGATAACTCAGGGACGATCGGCAAGGATACTGCCCTGATAATAGGAGGCGGCGTTGACGCTTCCCGCCTTCCTGTCTCAGAGGCTTTCTGCATAGTGGCGGCAGGACCTCTTTCAGAGCCTATCGGAGATCATGTGCAGCAGTGCTTCGATACCGGCGAGATAATCAGGACCATCCTTGCGTCGTATGAAAGGAAGATGCGCCTTGTCGCTGTACGCGGCGCAGGCGACCTCGCCACAGGCACGATCATAAGGCTTTTGAAGGCGGGCTACAGCGTGATCGCGGCTGAGATAGAGCAGCCTACGGTCATAAGGCGGACAGTCTCATTCGCAGAGGCTGTCTATGAGGGAAAGGTCACGATAGAGGGCGTTGACGGGATACTTACATCCACGCTTGATGAGGCTCTCTCCATCCTTGGGCGCGGCGCGGTTCCTGTTCTTGTCGATCCATCGCTCTCGGCCGTGCTTTCCCTTTCGCCTGAGGTCCTTGTCGACGCCGCGATCGCCAAGCGCAATCTCGGGACAAGGATCGATATGGCTCCGCTTGTCGTGGCATTGGGGCCTGGCTTCACCGCGGGCGTGGATGCTGATGCGGTAATCGAGACGAAGAGGGGCCATACCCTTGGATCTGTCATATATAATGGCTCGGCGATCCCTAACACTGGCATTCCGGGGAATATCGCGGGATACGCGGCAGAGCGTGTCATGCACTCTCCATGCAGCGGCGCTTTCAGATGCGAGAGGAAGATCGGCGATATAGTCCATAAAGGCGAGGCCATAGCCTATGTCGGGGACACGGAGATCCCTGCCTCGATCGATGGCAAGATAAGAGGGCTCCTTCATGACGGGCTCTTTGTCCCCGAGGGCTTCAAGATAGCCGACATAGATCCACGCGGCGGGAGCGTTGACCATCTTACAGTCTCTGACAAGGCACGGGCGATCGCTGGCGGGGTGCTGGAAGCGGTTGATGGCTATTTTGCCTCAAAGAGTCGTTGATGCCATAATTTCCTTGTGCTACTCTCAGGCTATGGCTGACAGCAAAGTTGTAGAAAGCGTAAAGGCGCTTGAGAAAGGAAGCGCGAAGCTGGCCCTTGCATCCAACGAGGCCAGGTCTTCCGCTCTCCACGCGATTGCGCGCGCGATAGACAGCGGCAGGGATCTCATACATGAGGAGAACAGGAAGGATATCGAGAGGGCGGAGGCTGAGGGAATCCCCGCATCGCTTCTGCATCGCCTTGAGTTCTCCGACGAGAAGATAGACAGCGCCATAAAGGGGCTTGAGGAGCTTGCCTCGCTTCCCGATCCGATCGGGCGCGTCCGTGAGAAGAGGGAGCTTGATCCGGGCTTCGTGCTCGAGAAGGTCACGTTCCCTATCGGCGTCATCGCCATGATATTCGAGGCCCGTCCGGACGCGTTGGTGCAGATCGCGGGACTTGCGATGAAGTCAGGCAACGCGGTGGTGCTGAAGGGCGGAAAGGAAGCTACGCTTACAAACAGGGCGCTTGTCTCAATCATAAAGGAGGCTTCCTTACCAATCGTATCAGCAGACTGGATTCTCGGTATCGAAAGCCATGAGGATGTCAACGCTATCCTCAGCCTGGATAAGTACATAGATCTCATAATACCGCGTGGCTCGAATGCCTTCGTGCGCTTCGTGATGGATCACACGAGGATCCCTGTGCTTGGCCATGCCGATGGCATATGCTCTGTATTCGTAGAGAGGCATGCCGATCTCGATAAGGCCCTCAGGATAGCCCTGGACAGCAAGATCCAGTACCCAGCGGCCTGCAATGCCGCGGAGACATTCCTCATAGACAGCCCGATCGCCTCGTCTTTCCTTCCGCGCCTTGCCGCAGCCTTCGGCGATAACGGCGTTCGCGTCCATGCCGATGAGCGCGCGCTTGTCTATATGCCAGGGGCAGTGCCAGCTGGAGAGGATGACTTCCATACGGAGTTCCTGTCCCTTGAGTGCGCGGTGAAGGTCGTTGACGGGATTGATGAGGCTATTGCCCATATCCAGGACCATGGCTCGCACCATACCGATGCCATCGTCACGGAGGATGAGGAGGCAAGGAAGCTTTTCTTCTCCTCTGTCGACAGCGCTGACGTGTTCTGCAACTGCTCGACGCGCTTTGCGGATGGCTTCCGCTTCGGCCTTGGCGCCGAGGTCGGCATCTCGACATCGAAGATCCACGCGAGGGGGCCTGTCGGGCTTGATGGGCTCATGACCACCAAATGGCTTCTATCAGGAAACGGCGAGACCGTCGCCGAGTATTCAGGGAAGAATGGAAAGAGCTTCCATCATAAGGAGCTTATGTGATGCGTGATTTCTCATCTGCAAGACGTATCGTCATAAAGGCCGGGACGAATATCCTCTCATCCCCGTCAGGCATCGATAAGGACAGGATCGAGGAGATCGCCAGTGAGATTGCCAGGCTTCGGGAGATGGGCAAACAGGTGCTGCTTGTGTCTTCAGGGGCGGTAGGACTTGGAGCCAAGGCCCTTGGCCACACAAGCCCTGTCGTCTACATAGCGATGAGGCAGGCCTGCGCGGCTATCGGGCAGCCTGTGCTGATGAATGCCTACAGCGAGGCTTTCAGGAACCACAATCTCCTATGCGCTCAGGTTCTCATCACCCGTACGGTCCTCAATAACCGCATCAGCTACAACAATCTCAGGCAGTCGGTATCGATGCTGCTTGCCATGGGCGTGATTCCTATATTCAACGAGAATGACGTGGTCTCGGCATCGGAGGTCGGAAGCAACTTCGGGGACAATGACAGGCTCAGTGCCTACATAGCCAGCAAGATAGATGCGGATCTTCTTGTGCTCCTTACGGATATCGACGGGATCTATACCGGCAATCCGAAGAAGGACAAGGACGTGAGGCTGCTGCGCGAGATCGATGAGATAACCCCTGAGGTCTTCTCCTATGCAAAGGGTGCCGGAAGCACCTTCAGCACGGGCGGGATGAGGACAAAGCTCCTTGCCGCCCAGATCGCCCAGAAGGGCGGGTGCGCAACGATCATCGCCTCCGGCTATGAGAAGAACGTGCTGGTCCGTATAGCGGAAGGCGAGGAGATCGGCACGTACATCCATCCAGAGAAGAGGATAACGCAGCGTGAGCGCTGGATACTGAACACAACATGCTCCGGCGTCATCCGTGTCGATGACGGCGCGAAGAAGGCCCTCTATGCCCATAAGAGCCTCCTTCCCTCAGGCGTCGCTGAGGTCAAGGGCGTATTCCTCAAGGGCGACGTGGTGGCTGTCATGGATTCTGCTGGATCGATCTTCGCGAAGGCTGTCCCGTATTTCGACAGCACCGAGCTTGAGAAGCTTCAAGGACATAAAAGTTCTGAAATCGGAAATATAATCGGAGAAGGGAGGAAGGATGTGATCTTCAGGCCTGAGGATCTCGTCTTTACGGAAAGTGAGTGAGTATAAGATAATACATAGGCATCAGGATCTCGGGTTGAGGATATCCTCGCTCTATCGCCAGCAGCAGCTCGCGATCGGCATACTTGATCTATCTACATTCGATGATCTGGTGAGCACGCTCAAGTGGTACACGGAGAACATGAGCGCCTCGCTTTATGTGATGACGCTGCAGTCACGCATGGATGACGGCGAGCTGCAGGAGGCATTCCCTGATGTGAACTTCATCGCCTTCAAAAACGCCGCGACCACAGGTGAGTACATAAACGCATTCGCGGATGAATGCTACGCGACGTATTTCCTTGTCGTCAGGACAGACTCCGTCCTCATAGCCTTCGAGGGTGAGAAGCTTATATCGAAGATGACTTCCCATAACCATCCCGCGATCATCACGCCTGTGATGATCTCCTCTTCCGGCGAGATACTGCCGACACTGAGGGCTCCTTTCATCAAGGGCAAGAATGTCGAGCCTCTGTCGTTCGTTCCGTCGATAGATGAAGATAGGGAGGATGAGAACCTATATCCTGTCATGGAGCTTGGACTTTATGACAGGGCGCTCTTCCAGCGTCTCAGGGCATATGACACGCTCATTTCCGGAGAGTTCTACCAGGCTATGGATTTCGGCGTCAGGTGCTACCTATTGGGATACAGGATATTCACGACCCGTTCCCTTGCGCTGCAGTTCCCGGAGCGCGTCTCGATAATCGAGGACAGATCGCTATGCGAGGGTGTGAACAGGTTCTACACCAAGGCTCTCTCGATAAGGCATATAGCTGGCAAGAACGTCGCGGAGAAGTGGAAGCCATATGTCGATAAGGAGCTTTTCAACGAGGAGATAAAGAAGAAGCAGCTCATGCTGCAGAAGACAGATTTCTTCACCCTTGTCGATAAATGGAAAGCACCGGAGAACGATGCATAAGTAAACTAAAATCCCTATGGAATCCATAGGGATTTATTCTGAAATCATATGATTATAATTTATCTTCTCTTGGCTCTGATATGAATCTTATGCATTCATCCTTAAGAGCTATATCGTTGCTATCTGAAAGCAGCATCGCGGCCTCAAGCTTTATAAGCTCGGTCTCGGCTGTATGGTAGCGATGGGAAAGCATCGTCTCCTCTCCTGAGAGGAAGCTCTCGAAGATCCTGAGCTCCTTGTCGTATATCCCTTTGCCGATGCCGTTGCCAAGCCCTTCCACGGCCTTTCGCGCCTTCAGAGCGTAATCAGAGGCCGCGCTCATGTCGCCCTTGAGCAGGGAGTAGCGCAGGGCTGAGATCAGGGCCTGCGTCGTGTGCTCGGGGGTAGGGTTCTCGGAGGCTGTGCTGATGATGAGGTCAACTGCGTCGTCCGCACGGCCTATCATGCTCATGGCGTCAGCAGCCTGGGCTGCAGTCTGGAACCTGTCCTCTGACTTTCTTTTCATCTTCCTTGAGGCTCTCTCGAGCTCCGCGGCGCATTTATCAAGCTTTATGGCGTTCGTGAGCATATAGCGCAAGGATAGTATCTCGCTATTCATGATAAGGCGCGACACAGAGATTGAGATGAAGAAGCCAAGGGACGCGACTATGACAGCAAGAAGCTCCCTCTCCCCGTCGAATCCTGATTTATGCAGGAGCAGGATTAGCGCTGTAAGCACCGCCGTCACCAGAAGCATTGCCATGAGCGTGTTCCTGCTCTTACGGTAGGCGAGGATCATCTGTCTTTCGCTTCCTCTTCCCTGACCCTGGCCGATACCAGAAGATCCGTCTTCAGGTTCCTGAGCTTCTCTGAAAGCGAGACCTTGTAGATGTGCGGGTTGATCTGCCTCTTGTAGCTCCTGTCGAACGCCGCGAGAAGCTCTGAGGATGTCTTCTGTATCTCCTGCAGCGATCTTCTCGGAGAGACCCTCTTCCCATCCTCCATCTTCTTCGTGAGCAGAGGTTTGAAGCACGAATAGCGGGAAGCCTTCATCACAAAGAGGTCGGCGGTGGAGAAGGGATGGAAGAACGTGTAGTTCCTTCCTTCCTCGAGCTTCTCGTCGTCAAGCGTTATGAGGTCAGCAAGCGCAGCGCCTGACTTGTCGAAGAAGCGGTAGATCTGCTTGATGCCTGGGTTTGTCGTCTTCTCATAGCTGTTGGAGACCTTGAGGCAGGGCTGGAACACGCCGCCTTCCACCTCCTTGGCACTGAGCTTGTATACTCCATTGAGCGAGGACTGGCTGCCGCCCGTGACAAGGTGTGTGCCGATGCCCCAGCTGTCTATAGGGGCTCCATCGGAAATGAGGCTCTTGATGATATCCTCAGTGATATCGTTCGAGACGCAGATTATCGCATCCTCAAGCCCCGCGGCGTCAAGCCTGGCCCTGATCTCCTTCGTCAGGTAGGAAAGGTCTCCTGAGTCGATTCTGACTCCGATCCTCTTGCCCTTCGCCTTCTGCTCAAGTCCGATCTTTATCGCGGCCTCTATGCCGGAGCCGAGGGTGTCATAGGTGTCGATGAGGAGTATGGCGTTGTCAGGGTAGATCTCAGCGAACTTCCTGAAGGCCTCCTCCTCAGTCGGATAGCTCATTATCCAGGAATGAGCCATCGTGCCCGAGACTGGTATGCCATAGATCCTTCCGGCAATCGTGTTGCTCGTGCTCTTCGTGCCGCCGATGAATGACGCGCGCGATGCCGCGAGCGCCCCGTTCTCGCCCTGGGCCCTTCTCAGGCCGAACTCCATGATCTGCCCATGGCCTTTCGTCGCGAGCACCATCCTCGATGCCTTTGTCGCTATGAGCGTCTGGAAGTTCACCGAGTTCAGAAGCAGCGTCTCGATGAGCTGGGCATCCATCAGGTCGCTCTCGACCCTGATCAGCGGCTCGCCGGGGAAGGCTGGGGTGCCTTCGTCGAAGGCGTAGACCGTGCCATGGAAGCGATAGGTCCTAAGGTATTCCAGGAAGCCCTTGTCGAACATGCTGAGGCTTTCCAGGTATTTGATATCCTCCGCGCTGAATGAGAGCCCCTCAAGCTTGTCGATCAGCTCCTCGACTCCAGTGAAGATGGTGTATCCTCCCTGGAATGGGTTCGTGCGGTAGAACATGTCGAATACCGCCCTGCCATCATGATGCTCAAGGTAGTATCCCTGCATCATCGTCAGCTCATAGAAGTCCGTTATCAGCGCAGATGTCATATCTTACCTCTCTATGCGGTCGAATCCGCAGTATGGGACGAGGGCCTCAGGGATCCTTATCGATCCATCCTCTTCCTGATAATTCTCCATCACCGCGACGACAGCCCTGGAAAGAGCCATGGCCGTGCCGTTGAGCATATGGACGAACTTCAGCTTGCCGTCATCGTCCCTGTATCTGATGTTCAGAGAGCGGGCCTGGTAGTCCGTGCAGTTCGATGTGCTCGTGACCTCTCCATACTCGCCTTCGTCTCCTCTTCCCGGCATCCATGCCTCGATATCGTACTTGCGGTATGCCGGGGCTCCGAGGTCTCCGGTTGCCGTGTCGACGATGCGGTATGGGATCCCGAGGCCCTGGAAGATCTCCTCCTCGATGGCGAGGATCTCCTTATGGAAGCTGTCGCTTTCCTCCGGAAGGCAGTAGATGAACATCTCAAGCTTCGAGAATTGATGCACTCGGTACAGTCCCTTCGAGTACTGGCCGGCCCCGCCTGCTTCGCGGCGGAAGCAGTGCGAAAGGCCCGTCATCTTTATAGGAAGGTCCTTCTTGTCGATTATCTCCCCGGAATAGTAGCCTCCGAGCGTGATCTCCGCGGTGCCGACAAGGCATGTCCCGGTGCCCTCGAGCGTGTAGATGTTCGATTCAGCGCCGCGCGGGTTGAAGCCGATGCCCTGGAGGATCTCCTCCTTCGCGATATCAGGGGTGATGAACGGCGTGAAGCCATGCTTGAGCACGATATCCATCGCATAGCGCTCAAGGGCCATCTGGAGTATCACGCCCTTGTTCTTGATGTAGTAGAACTTCTGTCCCGAGACCTTCGCGCCGCTCTCGAAGTCAAGGATATCAAGATCCTCGCCGAGCTGGACATGGTCCTTCGCCTTGAACGCGAACTTCATGGGCTCGCCGTAGAACTTGATCGCGAGGTTGTCCTTGTCCTCCTTTCCGATAGGAGCCTCCGGGCTGTAGTAGTTAGGGATGGTCCGGGCCTCCTCCTGGAAGACCTTGTCGATCTCTGCAAGCTCTGCTTCCTTCTTCGCGAGCTCCTCCTTGATCGCCTTTCCTTCCTCTATCAGGGCGCTTCTTGTTTCCGGGTCAAGCTTGCCCTTCATCTTCTGCGCCGTCTCGTTGCGCCTTGCCCTCAGTGCCTCTGTCTCTGACAGGAGGACGCTTCTCTTGTCCATATCCTCAGCGATCTTCTTCAGGTCCACGTTCATGTAGCGGTCCCTGATGTTCTTCTCGATCTCGCTGTACCTTGTCTTTATATCCCTTACGTCTATCATATCAAAACCTCTCTTAGTGACGGGCCTTAGCCTCAAGCTCTATGCTCTTGTCCGCCGCAGCCTGCACGGCCTTCATCAGCGCGGATCCGAATCCCTCGTCCTCAAGGGCCTTCACTCCTTCGATCGTGGTGCCGGCCGCGGAGCACACCATGGTCTCAAGATCGATCGCGCCTTTCCCTGTGCCTTTCTGCAGCTCGGCAGCGCTTGACATGGTATCACGGACGATCGAGAGGGCCTCAGGGTAGGGGATGCCAGCCTTGACTCCGCCCATCGCCATGTGATGCATCATGCCCAGCATGTACGCGATTCCCGATCCGGAGATGCCGATGAATGCAGGGAAGAGCTCCTCTGAGATGAAGTAGGCGGAACCGAATGATGTGGCTATGGCAAGAGCGAGGCTCCTGTTGTCCGTGCCAACGCCATCTCCTGCGGCGACTGCCGTCACCGAGCGCCTTGTGCGTGCCGCGATATTAGGCATGAAGCGCACTATGTTGTCTGTTCCGAGGTGATCCTCCAGCACCGAAAGAGGGACACCCGCGGCTATCGAGATCCAGAGCCCGGTCTCTATCTCCCTGAGCGAGAGATAGAGCGAAGGCAGCACCTGCGGCTTGACCGCGATGATTATCGCGTCGCTTCCGGAAGCCTCCTCGAGGCTCTCAAGCACCGTTATCCTTTCATTTGCTGCCGCGCATTCCTCAGCTCTCTCCCTTGCGCTGTCATAGATGGAGACGTCATACTCCGCATCCCCGAGGGCAAGCGCGATCGCGCTCCCCATGTTCCCGCATCCGATAATGGAGATCCTCATCTTTCCTCCCACCTCATTGTCGTCAGCTCTCCTTCCCTCTGCATGGATGGAAAGCCGGTCTGCCTATAGTATTCATACACCGCGATCGCGACCGAGTTCGATAGGTTGAGGCTACGCTCATCGCTTCTCATCGGTATCCGCAGCGTCGTGTCCGGATGCTGGAAGAGTATCGACTCATCGATTCCCCTGCTTTCCTTGCCGAAGATGAGGTATACATCATCTTCCATGCTGAAGGACTCCTCCGTATATACTTTCCGCCCCTTTGTGGAGAAGAAATACAGCCTATCGCCCTCATGCGCGCGCATGAAGGAAGCAACGGAGTCGTGGACTATTATCTCGACATCCTTCCAGTAATCCAGCCCAGCATGCCTGACGGCCTTCTCGGAGATATCGAAGCCAAGGGGACGCACCAGGTGAAGGCGTGTTCCCGTAACTGCGCAGGTCCTGGCGATATTCCCGGTATTCTGCGGTATCTCCGGCTCGAACAGACAGACATTGAGCATGTTGAGAGGATAGCACTGAAGACATGGTCTTGCACAGTCCCGGAAGGGGAGGAAGGCTCAGTTGGATCCGAGATTGCGCGCCCTTACCAGCCTGCTTCCCTTCCGTCCGAGCGTCAGTATGGTCTTCTCGAGCTCCCTTTCCTTCTTCTCCTTCTCCATGAAGAACTCGCCCTGGGCTATCTCCTCCCCGTCATAGACGCCCTGGAGCGCGATTCCCAGAAGCCTTATCCCTTCGCCCCTGTACCGTGAGGAGAGAAGCTCCTTTGAGATTGCATAGACATCCGTGGATGAGTATATGCCATGCTGAGGCGTGTCCTGGACCGTGATCGTCGAGAAGTCGCCGTAGCGTATCTTGACAGAGACCGTACGCGGCACCTTCTTCTCCTCGAGGGCACGGAACATCACCTCCTCGGCCATCTCCAATAGGTATGTCTCGATAGCGTCCATGTCGCGTACATCGGGGTAGAATGTGCGCTCCGTGGATATCGACCTTGACTTGGCCTCCTTGGAGTATATGCCTGGATCGATCCCCCGCGCTGCCTTATATAGGTATTCGCCGCTCTTCTCCCCGAACATCCTCCTTAGATCTTCCAGAGGGTAGCCGCGGAGCGCGGACGCTGTCGTGATTCCCCTTCGCCTGAGCGCCGAGAGCGTGGAGTCACCGATTCCCCAGAGCTTGCCAAGGCCTACCTTGTCCACGAATGCCTCCTCCTTTCCGGGTGGCACTATCGTGAGCCCGTCAGGCTTCCGATAGTCAGACGCGAGCTTGGCTATGAAGCGCGAGGAGGCAACGCCGATGGACGCGGTGAGCCCTGTCTGGGAGAGTATCATCTCCTTGAGGGTGCGTGCGGCCTTTCCCGGCAGGGGATAGATCCTCTCCATCCCCGTGAGGTCCAGGAACGCCTCATCGACCGAGACCTGCAGGAATCCGGGCGCGAATGAGCGTATGATCGACATCACCTCGTGGCTTTTCTCCGAGTATCTCTCCATGCGTCCCCGCACGCATAAGGCATCGGGGCAGAGCTTGAGAGCCGTTGTCATGGGCATCGCGCTATGCACTCCGTATTTCCTTGCCTCATAAGAGCATGTGGATGCGACATGCCTCGGTCCCGGAGTTCCTATTATCAAGGGCTTTCCCCTGTATTCAGGATGGTCGAGTATCTCAACCGAGGCAAAGAACGCATCGAGGTCTATGTGGAAGAATACCGAACCCATGCATCCAGTATATGGCAAGCCGGGGAAAACCGCTATAATAGCATCATGCTCAAGCGTGCCGCACTGGTCATATCGATCCTCTTCTCGATGCTTTCGATGGCATCCGCCTCCATATACTCGGAGGCCTCATCCTATGATCCGATGTCAGCCGCTTCTTACTATGGGAGCTTCTATGATGTCTTCTCCAATCCCGCGGCGTTGCCCTGCCTGGAGACGGAGACCGGAAACCTTTCGCTCTCCCTCATGCTCAGCGATGACTGGGACGCCGGGGCCATGGCAGGGGAGAGGATGCCATTGCTTCAGCAACAGGACTGGGATATCAGGGCATCGTTCATCGCGCGCAACATCGCGCTCTCGGCGTTCTTCGGCACGGAGTTCGCCAGGACAGGCGCCGACCCTGTGTATGATATCTATTCAACGCTCAGAATCCAGGTTGATGTCGCATATGCCTTCCCTCATATCTCATTCGGGGCGAGGGTCACCGGAGGAAACCGCATGATACGAAGCGAGCGTACCGTCGATTCCTTCACCGATATATTCGCCAATGCCTGGTTCTCCCCGTTCAAGCGCGATGCGGGAAGCGAGTTCTTCGATCTCGGGATCGGGGCCCTTGTCTATTACAGCGTGTTCAGCGCCGGCGTCTACATAGGCGAGCTCATGACGCTATCGGAGGATGGCGGGGATATCTACATGGGATGGGACGCGATAGGGCGCTCAACGACGCTTTCCGCGGCTATCACGGCGCCGCGCTTCCTCGCGTCGGATGACCTGAGGTTCTTCAGGCCGCGCGCGTCCTTCTCTATCACCGATCTCTCCGGCCATGGATCGACGGTTGTCTGGGCCGTGGAGGCGAGGCTTCAGTTCCTGCCTGACGCTGACCTGAGCTTTGCGATCAGCTACACCGAGACGGATCATCAGTTCTTCCGCTACAGGCCTGAGAATGGCTATGTGAGCTTCTTCGTCAAGGGCGGGGCCGCGGGATTCTCCGGGACCATAGGCGTCGTGTTCAGGGCTGATGACGGCAGCCGCTTCTCTCCGGTTATAGGCTTCTCGTATATCAGCTGATGGGGATAGACAGTGTGAAGACCGAGCCTTCGCCGAGCTTGCTCTCCGCCTTTATCGTGCCGTTGTGGATTATCGCGATATGGCGGACGATTGAGAGCCCGAGCCCTGTCCCGCCCGATTCTCTGCTCCTGGCCTTGTCTACCCTGTAGAAGCGCTCGAAGATCCTTGAGATGTTCTCCTCCGCGATCCCAGAGCCTCTGTCCGACACGATGAACTCCATGATACCGCCCTTTGCCTTCGTCCTTACCGTCACCTTCGTGTTCTCCGGAGAGTAGGATATAGCGTTCACAACGAGGTTCACGACAGCCTGGACTATCAGGGACTCATTGCATATGAGGCTCTTGCCTGTGCTTGCGTACTCAACCTCTATGTTCCTCGACTCCGCCTTGTACTGGGTGTATGAACGGACCTCGCTGAGTATCCTCTCATCGGTTGTCACGACCATCGATGTCGCCATCTCGGAGCGGTCAAGCGATGTCAGGAGTAGCAGGTCGGATATTATCCTCTGCATATGGGCGCTGTTCTTCTGTATGATCCTCGCGAAGCCCTTCATCTCCTCCCTGGAGAGCGAGTCGTCAAGGAGCGTCTCCGCGAATCCTGATATCGCGGTAAGGGGGGTCTTGAGCTCATGGGACACGTTCGAGACGAAGTCCTGCCTGACGATGGCAAGACGCTCGATCCTCGTCACGTCCATTATCGTGACCACCACATGTTTGTCATCAAGGCTCGTGATGTAGGACTTATAGTGCTTCTCACGGCCCTTGCCGCGGATTATCGCGCGGTCCCCCGTATAGCTGTGGTAGCTTGTTATCTTTATCTTCTTCCTTTCCTTCTCCTTGAAGACGCTGTCGATCGCGTCGGAGAGGGTGCTGTCATCGAAGATCTTCTCTATGTCCTTGCCCACTAGGGGAGATGCCCATGAGAGAAGCTCCTCCGCGCTCTTGTTGGAAAGCGCGATCCTGTGCTTCTTCGTGACAAGGAGCACGCCCTCTCCTAGGGCCTCGATCATCGCCCTGTACTTATCCTTCCCAAGATCATTCTTCTGCATACCTGTAGCCGATCCCCCAGACGGTTATGATTCCCTTTCCCATAGATCCGAGCTTCTTCCTGAGCGACGCTATCTGGACATCCACCGAGCGCTCGGTGACAGGGTAGTCATCTCCCTTTATCTTCTCTATAAGCTCCGTGCGGCGCATCACGCGGCCGTCCGCCTCTATAAGGGAGCGGAGGATATCGAACTCGGTCGCGGTGAGGCTTACGGGCGTGCCTGAGACGAAGCACTCGCGCCTGCCCTTGTCCAGTATGATGCCGCCATCGGTTGCAACCTGCTCCCCGTCATTGCGTTCTGTCCTCCGCAGCACGGATCTGACCCTGGCAACGAGTATCTTCGGGCTGAAGGGCTTCGTGACATAGTCATCGGCGCCGCGTTCGAGTGCCGTGAGGATATCGTTCTCCTCAGTGAGCGCGGATGTCACGATCACGGGAAGCGAGGGGTGGTCCTTCCTTATGGCGCTGAGCACCTCGAGGCCTGAGAGGCGCGGGAGCATCAGGTCCAGGACGACAAGCGAGAGCGAGCCATCAAGCTTCTCCACGGCTTTTTCTCCATCAGCGGCTTCATCGATCTCGAAGCCGGCTGCGCTGAGATGGTAACGTATCAGCGTCCTAATATCTTCATCATCTTCAACAATCAGGATCTTCACATGAAGATGGTAGCTGAGAGAGCGTAGATTGTCACGATGCAAACTGCTATCATCTTCATATGCTGCATTGCTGGGGTATCAGCTTCATCCAGGAGCCAAGGCTTTTCGAGCATCTTCAGAACAAGGATGATGCTTTCCTCTTGTACGTCTCGACAAGGCTCATGAGAAGCTACCGCTTCCCGTTCGCGCTTCTGCTGACATGCGACAGGGCCGAGGTCATTGCGGAGGGAGAGGGGAGCCCTGAAGCGCTTGAGAGGGCCCTTTCGCTGAACCCGGCAGCGATGAAGGGCTTCAGATACAGCTGCGGCGGCCCAGACGCGCTTCTTCGCGTATTTCTCCTCTCTACCGGTATATTATCCCCGCTTTTCGGGGAGGATACGATAATCAGCCAGATATCGAAGGCTGAGGAGATCGGACGCCTCGCGGGATCCCTTTCTCCCAGGCTTTCCAAGCTTCTGAACATGGCCGCGGCGTTCTCCAAGCGTGTCCACACGGATATGAAGGTCAGGGTATTCGACAGGACGATAGCGGAGGAGGTTGCAAGACGCGTGGCATCCTGTGCCCGCGTACTGATCGTCGGCTCCGGGGAGGGCGCGAGGATCGTCGCAGAGACACTTATCCCGGGTCATGAGGTCCTTATGACGCTCCGCGACGCGGATAAGACATTCCTCTTGCCACCGGGAGCAAAGCCCGTCGCCTATGATGAGAGGCTTAAGGCCGCTGCCGCCTCAGATGCCGTTATATCCATAACCTCAGGGCTTTACCATACGTTCTCTGAATGCGATGGCTGGGCGCTAGAAGGAAAGCCTCTCTTCGATCTCTCTTCCCCTCCTGATATCCCCGCGTCGCTCGGGGCCATTGCCGTTAAGGACCTAGGGGTAGGACTGCCGGAGAAGGATGAGGTCATAAAGCGTGTGAGAGCGCTCGCGGTGAAAGAGGCGAGGGAATACGAGTCGTGGCTTGGGCGCTCGGAGGCCGCACCTGATGTCCAGGCCAGGGCGGAGGCTATAGCGTATGAGTCGATAAGGCGCCTCTCCGGCCCATTGTCCCGCCTCGGCGAGGAAGAAGGAAAAGCCTTCCGCGAGGCCTTGTTTGACTCTGTGCGGAAGGCTGTGGTCGCATGCGAGATGGATGCTAGAAGATCCTGAAGAAGTTCGCGTAGGTCTTCTTCTCTCCCTTCTTCAGCTCCACCGTCTCCTCCATCTCCTCTATGTCCAGCGTGCGGGAAGCGAAGCCGAACGAGAGCATGGGCTCTATGCAGAGGTACTGTCCATGCTTCGGGGCGCATGTCCATACGGTAAGGAGTGGCATATCACCCATGAACGCCGTTATGCCATGCTCACCCTCCGTTGACGTGAGCGTGACCTCGCGGCTCTTGACTCCAGGAAGGACTATGGCGCCCTTGTCCGTCTCCTCCCTCTTCATCTCAAGCGTGTCGCCGACCAGGAAATCCTTCTCCGTGGCAAACGAGCTTCCTGACGCGTACTTCCTGTCCAGCCTCTCCTCCTTCTCGAAGGATACGCTGTAGGTCTCGAGATCGGTACCCTTGCCGTTGATGTCCAGGCTGAATGCCGGATGCCAGCCGAAGGTGTACCAAAGGTCATCCTTGGCCTCTATCTCGGCCTTTGCCTCATATCCGTCCTCGCTCACCGTGTATGTCACTGTCAGCACAAAGCCGTAAGGGTAGTACCTGGACCTGGATTCCTCCGAGTCCTCAAGGCGGAACGTGACGCTGTCGCTCTCCTGTGAGACGAGCGTGAACTCCGTGTCACGCGCAAAGCCGTTGTTCGGCATATCATATTCCTTGCCGCCGCATCTGATCTTGTTGTCCTTCGTGGGCCCTATCATAGGGAACAGGAGGGGGGCACGGCGGAACCAGTATTCCTTGTCACCCTGCCATATGTATTCGATGCCGTCCCTGACGAGGCTCTGGGGCTCGGCTCCCAGCGAGGAGACCTTCATCACGGTCCCGTTCTTCTCTATCGTTGCGATCATTGGTGATCCTCCAATGAAATCAGTATATGCCAAAATCGGCCATGATGATATATAATCATCGCTATGGATACAGATTATCGGATGGTTAGGATAAAGGATGGGGAGCTTCTGCTTGACCTGCTGAAGACAGTTTCGGGAGAGGCCGATTCGCTGCCGCAGTCGCCTGTCGAGATTGCCGGGATAGACAAGGAGGAGGCAGAGGCAGTGCTTTCGAGCGCGCTGCGCAACTCAATCATCACCGGAGCCTTCAGCGAGGGGCGCATGATCGGCATGTGCAGCATCGTTCCCTCCTCTGGCGAGATAAGGCGCAAGCATGTCGCGTCGATGTTCATGGCTGTCCGCGAGGAAGTGCGCGGCCGCGGCGTCTCAACCCACCTTGCCGAGTATGCGATAGATATGGCCAGGGAGAAGGGCATAAGGAAGATCTCGATAAGCGTCGTTGATTCCAACGAAGAGGGCAAGGCCTTCCTCTCAAGGCTTGGGTTCATATCGGAGGGCAGGGACCTTAGGGAGCTCAATATCGATGGCTCCTTCGTCGATGGCGAGAGATTCGCCCTCCTGATCGACTGACAAAGGAAAAGCCCTTGCGATCTCTTTGATGCAAGGGCTTTATCTTGTCTACGCCTTATTGGATTCGAACCAATTACCTACTGCTTAGAAGGCAGTTGCTCTATCCAGATGAGCTAAAGGCGCATGATGCCTTCAGGCAACCTGAGAGAATCTACCATTATTGGGAAACAAAATCAACAGGCCGTCTGAAGATGGCCGCAGGCTATGCTGCGGCCTATTCTGCTACTTCGTGAGCTTGTCCATAAGCGTTGAGAGGGCCTCCTCGCTCATGCCATGGCTGAGAAGATAATCCGCAGCGCACTCTGAGAGATCCGCGGTCTGTGGATTCTCCCCGCCTGTGATGACAGGAAGCATCTCCGCAATGTTGTTGTCGAAGATGAAGCCATACTTCCTGGCGTCATTCTCCTCATTTACCCCATAGTAGTTGTCGAATGAGAGCATGAAGTCATCGACGACCTCATCATAGGAGAAGCCAAGGAGGCACTCGAAGAGAGCGGAGACGAATCCAGCCCTGTCCTTTCCCTCGGTGCAGTGGATGAGATACGGAGGATCAAGCTCCGAGAGATCCTCGATGCCTGCAGCGAGCGTGTTGCCGAAATCCTCTGTCGCGAAGGCCACCGGCATTCCGAGCGCGATCACGGCGCCGTTGTCATAAAGGGCCTTATAATAATCGGAAGCGAAGCCTTCCTCCGCGATGAATGACTCGACATCCTCGTATGTATCGGCGAGGTTCAGCACGCCATTGATGCCGACAGCCTCAGCGAACGCGTCGCCATATGCCGCGCGTCCATGCTCGTTGTTGACAGGGGAGGCTGAGCGATAGAGCTTGCCCGGCACGATAGCGCGGAAGTTCGCGAACACCTCGTTCGAGCCATAGTCAGCGCGGTCATCGGAGTAGACAAGTGAATTGAGCTCATAATCGACAAGATAGCCTTCCTTCTCAGCCATCGTGATGGTGGCCGTGTCACCGATGCCGACGTTCGCGACCTCGAATACCTTGCCGAAGTTGATGCACACGGCGATGCACTCGTCGCCAGGGTAGGCGCGCAGCACCGGATCGCCCATCGCCACGTAATAGCCATCGTAATATGGGATATCCTCGAAGGTGTATCCATTGTCGAAGACGACGGTGACGGCATCTCCGAGCTCATATCCGGCCGCGGCAGCCTCCTCGATCGTGACATCGAGCACGACATGGCCATACTTCTCGATCTCTGTGATCTCGCCTGTGAGCGGGTCATAGGCGAATACGGAAGCGAGTGAGAGAATCCCCACAAGAAGAATAAGCAGTGTTTTTCTCATATCAAACCTCATGGATAGAATTTAACATGGATTTAACGGAATTTTAACAACAATATCGGGAATCTGGGTAAAATCCTGCAACACCGCCGCATTGACCCTCATCTCGTTGCAGTATAGAGTCTTCATATGGATGCATGGGAAGATATCATAAGGGGAACCCTCTTGGTGCTGAGCCATTCAGCCTCCCTTGCGCTGATGTCCGAGCCCCGGCCATCGATAAGGCATCCTCTTGCTTTCTGGATATCCGTATCGGCAGTTGTCGAGGTGCTTATCTGCGGATTGTTCTTATTCCAGGGCTACACTTTCGGATCAGGGGGAGTCGCGTACTTCATCCTCCTCATCATATATCTTCTCGATTTCCTCTATGTCTCCTCCGGCCCCATTGCGAGGAATCTCTTCTCCGTCCTGATGTATATGACGTTCTTCATGCTCGCCGCATCAGTCGCGAACATCCTGGGCCGTGTCCTATTCGGCGGCAGCGATGTCGCCATAGCATTGATCAGGACGTGCTTTTCCATAGCCTTCATCATCCTCTATCCATTGAGGATCCGGAAACCCTTCCATAAGGCGACAGATGATATAGACAAAGGCTGGGGCGTCCTCATATTCTTCGAGATCATCTCCCTTTCATCCATATCGATCCTGTCGTTCATAGGGGCGTTCATGCTTGAAAGCCCCATGGTTTACCTTGTCCTCCTTACCCTTATGTCCTTCCTACTCATATCAGCATACTGCGTCGTTATAAGGATGGTTGGCATGCTCAACGAGAGGAACGCCATGCAGGCCCTCATCGCCCAGCAGGGCATGCTGGAAGCAGAGCTGCAGGCTGAGCGTGAGGCTATAGAGACCACGAGACGCTACAGGCATGACATGAAGCAGCATGGTCGCGTCCTTATGGCATACATCTCTGAAGGAAAGAGCGAGGAGGCCAAGTCCTATCTTAAGGAGCTTGACGACTATATAGACGCATCGGCTGTTCCGGATTACTGCGAGAACAGCGTCCTGAACGCGCTTCTTAGGATCAACGCGAGGCGGATTGCCGAGATAGGCGGGGCCTTCAGCTCCAAAGCCTCGGTGCCTGAGGATCTGCCATGCTCCTCCATTGACCTTGCGGTGATCTTCGGCAACCTCCTTGAGAATGCATATGAGGCATCCAGGAAGACAGGGCATCCCTCTGTCGAGATCCGGGCCTCTGTCAGGAACGGATCCCTGAGAGCTGAGATCCGCAACAGCATGACGGGCTCCGTAAGGTGGAAGGATGATCTTCCGGTGACCACGAAGGAGCATGGAGGGACAGGGCTCCGCAACGTTGTCCTTACCCTCGGCAAGTATGGCGGTATGCTCAGCACGGAGCAGGATGGAAGCGTTTTCATAGCCCGTGTGATAATGCCTCTCGAGAAGTGATCAGGAAAGCTGCCTCTTCCGCGCCTGGAGCGTATAAGGCAGGGCGAATGCCGCTGTAAGCACCTCCGCGAGCACCATCGCCCAGAGTATCCCATCCATCCCTGAGAAGAGAGGGAGCACGTATAGAAGCAGCGCGCTCACGGCGATCCCCCGTGAGGCTGAGAATATGAGAGCGGGGAAGGGAAGCATCACGGACTGCAGGAAGAACACTATGTTTATGTTGAGGGCCATCAGCGCGAACGAGAGGCCGTAGATAGTGACTATGTGGGGCCCGATCAGGAGCACGTTCTCATTGGTATCCATGAAGAGATTGAGTATCGCGGCAGGGAAGAGCGCCGAGATAAGCGAGGATATGACGCCGAAGGCGATGGATGTCCACGCCATCAGCGTGAATGATCGCCACGCTCTCTCCCTCTGCCCCGCGCCGAAGTTCGTCGAGGCGATGGGCTGCACCGCCTGCCCGATTCCCGCGTAGAGGTGCTGGAACAGGAAGGAGATGGTCATTATCACGCCGAGCACAGCAAGCTCATCGCGTCCTCCGTACCTCATCGTCTGCTTGTTTATTATGATCGTCAGGAGCGCTATCGCGATATCGAGGATGCTTGCCCCGAATCCTGTCGAGCATATTCTCCTGGCGTCGTGGAGGAACCTGTCATCCCTGGTTATCCTGAGGGATGATCGCCTTCCTATGAAATGAGATAGGTAGATCAGCGTCTGTATCAGCGCGCCTATAGCCGTTGCCAGTCCCGCCCCGAACATGTCCAGTCCCATCGGGAAGACGAGGAACCAGTCTCCGAAGATGTTGAATACGCCGCCGGTGAGGACCGCCTTCATCACAAGCGATGGCCTCTCATCGTATCTTATCATCGGCGCGATATACGTGTTGATGACAAAAAGCGGGAATGATGCGACTATCGGGAGGATATACGCCTTGGCGTATGGCAGGAGGCTTTCGTCCGCGCCGCTGAAGATGAGGATCTCATCTATGAAGAGCGCTGAGAGGATCCATGCGATGCCTCCTATGGCCGCGACGAGCAGAAGCGACGTGGAGAAGGCCTTGTCAGCGTCATCCTCCCTTCCTTCACCCTTCGCGTGGCTCATCATCACCGAGCCTCCTATACCGAATAGAAGCCCTATGAAGCACATTATGGCGAAGAACGGGTTAATGACCGCGATGGCCGCGGCCCCATCAGGGCCGCATGCCTGTCCCACGGCGATCGTGTCAACGAAGCTGTAGACGGATGTGGCAAGGGCACCCCCGAGGGAAGGAATGAGATACCTGAAGTACAATGATCCGATGCTATCGGTAAGGAACGCGGATCTCATGAGATGACGATCCGTGCCTCTGAGGTCTCGTCATCCCTGATGATCTCTTTGATCGATGGCGCTGTTATCAAGCCCCTACGCGGGTTCTTGACCGAGAGGATAGGGGAGTTGATGACGGCGTTGACATCTGATTTCTCGAATGAGAGATCGGTGTCTATCATGGTGCAGTCCTCGAGAACGAGATGGCGGCAGTAGCATAGAGGCTGCGTGCCTATTATCGTGCAGCGCCTGAGCGTGAGGCAGTCCGAGTACCATGCAAGGTACTCTCCCTTGACCTCTGAGTCCTCGACAAGGACATTCTCGGCGTGCCAGAACGCATCCTTGGTGTCGAAGCGGCAGCTGCGGAACGTCGCGTTATGTATGTACTGGAAGGAGTACTTGCCCTTGAAGTCTACGTTGGTGAAAAGCAGGTTCGAGGAGCGCATCATGAAGTACTCTCCCTCGGCCTTCGTGTCGTTCATCTCGACGCTGTCGCAGGACCATCCGAACTCAGGCGAGATGATGTCAGAGCGCGTTATCGAGATATTGCGGCACTCCCTAAGGGCCTTGATGCCATGCATCCTCGTCCTGTCGATCCTGATGCCATCCGAGTACCAGAGAGCGGCTCGGCAGTTCTCCGTCATGTCAGACTCGCTGATCTCAAGCCGGCTGTCATGCCAGAAAGGGTAGCGCAGGTTGAGATAGGTCCTCTCCACGCGTACGTCAGAGCATTCCTTGAAGGCGCTCTCGCCGTCTTTCGGACCATCTATCCTGCATTCGGATACAAGTATATCGTGCTCGCCGTATAGGGCTCTTTCCTCATCAAAGCTTTCGTTTCTGTATGTTCTCATAATCAAGGCCTACATAAGATAGTACCAGCAAAGCCACTGGTCAACAATCAGCCCTCCTCCTTCTCCGCCAGCTCGAGCCACCTCTCGGATATTCCCTCAAGCTCGGCCTTCGCTGCGCCATACCTATCGGTCCTTTCCCGAAGCGTCCCGAGCTCCGTGTCGCCTGGGGTGGAGAAGGAGGCTTCAAGATCCTGGATAAGAGCCTCAAGCTCCTCCATCCTTGCCTCTATGCCTTCCTTCTCCTTCTTCTCCTTGTATGAAAGTCCCTTCCGCTCGCGCGGCCTCCGCTCCTCAGGCTGCGCCTTCTCAGTCTCCTTCGCCTCGGCCCTGCTTGAGTCCCTTCTCTCCTTCCATTCCGAATAGGAGCCGGGGAAGAGCGTTATCCTCCTTCCCTCAATCACGAGGAGCATGTCGACGGTGAGGTCGAGGAATGTCCTGTCGTGGGATGATATGAGGACGGTGCCTGGAAAGGATAGTATGTAGGACTCGAGATTCTCCATCGTCTCGAGGTCAAGGTCGTTCGTCGGCTCGTCAAGCACGAGGAAGTTCGGATTCGAGAGAAGCCTCGTGATGAGATAAAGCCTCCGCCTCTCTCCTCCCGAGAGCGTTGAGATCGGAAGGCGCTGCATCGAGACAGGGAAGCCGAAGAGCTCAAGGAATCTTGATGCCGACACATCCTCACCATCGGAGAGCATGACGCGCTTCCCGATATCCTCCGCGTATTCGATCATAGGCTTCTCTGATACTAGGTTCCGTCCAAGCTGGTCGTAGTAGCCGAAGAATGTATTGACGCCCTTGTCCACCGTTCCGCTGTCCGGCTCGATGCGGCCTGTGAGGATATCCAGAAGGGTTGACTTGCCTGTCCCATTGTCTCCGATCACTCCTATCCTCTGTCCTTTCTGGAAGGAGAACGTGAAGCCGGAGAAGAGCTCTGTGCCGTCATAGCCCTTGGAGATTGATTCAACGTCAAGGACCTTCTTTCCCATCCGCCTGTCAAGGGATGAGAAGGAGCGCTGCCTGTCCTCCCTGACCTTTCCGAGCTGGCCTTCCATCTCCTCTATGCGCTCCTTGCGGTTCTTGTCCTTCCCGGTCCTCGCCTTGGGGCCGCGCATGAGCCACTCTCGCTCGCGCCTGAGGATCGTCTCTATCCTGGCCATCTCCTTCTCAGCCATCCTCAGCCGCTCCTCCCTCCTTTCGAGGTAGGATGTGAATGATCCCGGGTGCCTGTAGAAACGCTTCCTGTCCAGCTCCCATATGGTGGTGCAGCACTCGTTGAGTATATGGCGGTCATGGGTGACTATGATCACGGCCTTGCTGCTGCTCTTTATCCAGGTCTCGATATACTCGATCGATCGGATATCAAGATGGTTGGTGGGCTCATCCAGCAATAGTATGTCAGGATCGATCGCGAGGATGCGGGCTATTGCCGCCTTCTTCTGCTGTCCGCCTGAAAGGCTTGCCATCGTCCGATCCGGATCTATCTTCTCCCCGAGGCTCTCGAGTATCGCCAGATACTCATGCTCGATATCCCAGAGCCCTTCCTTCTCTATCATCTCGTAAAGGTGCTGGTATTTCCTCTCATCCTCCTCGTCAAGCGCCTTGCGGTAGCTGAGGAGCGTCTGTATCTTGCGTGCCGAAGACTCATATAGGTAGCTTCTTACGGTCGCGCCGCCGGAGAAGGACACGGCCTGCTCAAGATAGGCCATATCGGTGCCGGCGCGCTGGGAGACCTTCCCCTCATCAGGGGTGAGGTTTCCCATCACGGTCTTCAGGAACGTGGACTTGCCGGCACCGTTGCGCCCGACGATGCCTGCCTTCTCCCCGTCCTCGAGCCCAAGCGTGGCACCTTCGAAAAGCGGTTCGTCCTTCAGCGTCTTCTCTAGATTCTCTATTGATAGGATATTCACGGATTGATTGTACAATCTTGCCGCGGCGATTGAACAGACCTCCGCACTTTCCTAAAATAATCCGCATGATCCGCGATGTTGATATCTCGATATCCCCAGAGGCCGCTGCCTGCGATGGATCCATCCTGAAGGCCGCTTCCAGAAAGGCCGGCATCCAGGCAGAGAGCTTCACGATACTCAGGCGCAGCATAGATGCCAGACGCCATGACATAAAGATGCAGATGAGAATCCGCCTGTATGCCGGAGAGAAGAAGCCAAGGTTCCAGCCGGTTGCATTCCAGAGCTCTTCTGGAAGGAAGGCCATAGTCGTCGGCGCGGGCCCCGCCGGTCTCTTTGCCGCACTCACGCTGCTTGAGCATGGGATAGCCCCGATCGTCCTTGAGCGTGGGAAGGATGTCCATTCCCGCCTTCGCGATACGGCGCTCCTTTCGCAGAAGGGTGTTCTTGATCCTGAGTCGAACTACGCCTTCGGGGAGGGCGGGGCAGGGGCTTTCTCCGATGGAAAGCTATATACGAGATCATCCAAGCGCGGAGACGTCGGCAAGGTGCTTCGCCTATTCGTCCAGTTCGGGGCTGATGAGGAGATCCTCTATGATTCCCATCCGCATATCGGGTCAGATGCCCTTCCTTCCATCATCGAGAACATGCGGTCCGCCATATTGTCCCACGGAGGGGAAGTCAGGTTCTCCACGCTCGTGACGGGGCTTATCCGTAAGGGCGATGAGACGATCGGCGTGAGGCTCTCCACAGGGGAGGAGATAATCGCTCCCGTGATCCTGGCGACAGGGCACAGCGCGAAGGATGTCTACCGCTTCCTAGACTCATCTGGCTATGCCCTTGAGCCGAAGGGAACGGCTGTAGGCGTGCGCCTTGAGCATAAGCAGGCCCTGATAGATTCGATGCAGTACCATGCCGAGGGAAAAAGAAGCCCGTATCTTCCTCCCGCTTCCTATTCATTCGTCACGCAGGTGTCCGGCCGCGGGGTGTATTCGTTCTGCATGTGCCCCGGCGGCTCTGTCGTGCCTGCGGCCACGGAGAAGGGCCACCTTGTCGTCAACGGCATGTCCCCGAGAAGCAGGAGAGGGGAGTTCGCTAACAGCGGCATCGTTGTCGAGATCCGCAGGGAGGACGTGGAGGGAGATGATCCATTTGCCGTCCTGAGGTACATAGAGGAGATCGAGCGCAAGTGCTGGAACCCTGGCTTTGCGGCTCCCGCGGAGCGTCTTATGGACTTCATTGATGATAGTCCGCGCTCTGGCGTGCTGCGTACAACATACCATCCAGGCGTCATCCCTACGCGCCTTGACGATGTCCTTCCTCCCCTTGTCGCCTCGTCGCTGAGGGAAGGGCTCAAGGCATTTGGAAGGATGAGCCACTCGAGGTTCCTCACGAACGACGCCCTTCTCATCGCTCCTGAGACAAGGACATCCTCCCCGATAAGGATACTCCGCGACGATGGGATGAAGCAGGGAAGGGGGCTTTATCCCGCGGGAGAGGGCGCAGGATACGCCGGCGGCATAGTATCCGCGGCTATCGACGGGACAGAGGCGGCGCTGCGCCTTAAAGGAGACTACTATGGGCAGGAAGGGTAAGGACGCGCTTTCGGGCATCCATGATGGATTTCCCATATTCCTCGGTTATTTCACGACAGCCCTCGCTTTCGGGCTCCTGACGCGTAACAGCGGATTCCGCTTTGCCGAGGGCGTGATGGTCAGCCTTACGAACTTCGCGGGTTCCGGGCAATTCCTGATGATGAATCTCTATAACGCGGGATCCTTTCTCTTCGAGATAGCGCTCTCCGTGTTCTTCATCAACAGCCGCTATATATTCATGGCCGCGTCCCTTTCCCAGAGGCTGCGTGACAGGAAGTCGATCCTTGGAAGGATAATGTGCGGCTTCGGCACCACAGATGAGGTCTTCGCCGTCTCCTCGTTCAAGGGACAGGAGCTTTCATATAGCTATATGGCGGGCCTTATATTCACATCCTATGCGGGGTGGGTATCTGGGACAGCGCTTGGATACGTCGCTGGCACATTCCTTCCTGATGTGGTGCAGAAGGCTGCTGTCATCACGGTCTACGCGATGTTCGCGTCCCTTCTGGGCTCGGAGACACGTAAGCATATGAAGGCGCTATTCGTCGCTGCGTTCTCCGCTCTCTCGAACACCCTTCTGATACTCGTCATAGGATTGGGGACAGGTGTCTCGTTCCTTATCTCGCTTATACTCGCGACGCTGTTCGGCGCATTCATCTATACGGACAAGGAGGCTGGACTTGAATAAGATCGCGCTCATACTCACATGCTCGGCGGTAACGCTCCTGCCGCGCATAATCCCATACTTCGCTTCCGCGTTCCTCAGCCGGCTTCCCGCGTTCATCCGCAAGTGCATGATGCTGCTTCCGGTCGCGTCGCTGGGGGCCCTGATCTTCCCTTTGGCTCTGACGGATTTCGGACCGGAATGGATCGCAGGCCTTGTAGGCGTCACCGCGGCGTTCGCTGTCTCGTTCTTCAAGGGACCCATGATTGTTGCGATAATAGTCTCGCTCGCCGCGACGACTCTTATGCTTATGATCTAGAACCTGTTTACAAAGGTAAGGATTTAATTTATAGTCATTCGAGTGCAGAAAGATGATCTGCACGCAAGGGCGCGTAGCTCAGCGGGAGAGCATTACCTTCACACGGTAGGGGTCGTTGGTTCAATCCCAATCGCGCCCATCGATAAACAAAAAGGTGATACAAAGCCTTTTCTTACAAAGCGAGGAGCGGTATTTCGGAAAGCCGCTCCTTATTTCTTATTCGCAATGCTTTTTTGGGTAATATCGAGTTTTGCAAAATGGTGTGGATCTAAAAAGAATTGTTGTTGTCTGACATACTTTTCTTTCAGCATATTCTACTTCAGCAGAAGTTCATATTGCTCGCCATCAACATAATTACCATCAATGCAGAACAGCATCCTGAGCACACCCGAAAATTCAAAACCATTTCTTTTATAGAAGGCTATAGCTCTTTTGTTATCAGTTCGGACAGTCAGAGAAATTATCCTGATTCCCCGCCTCTTCGCTTCTGCTATCGCTTCTTCAAGGATGTGCTGTGCAACACCTGTACCCCAATATTCTTTTCTTACCGCAATCCCCATCTCTGCACGATGTCTCAGACGTTCGCTGTTCTGTATCCGGATATCACACGAACCACATATGCTATCATCGTTTGCAGCAATAACAGAAAAAGATCCTGAATTATTTAGATTACTGATAAAATCTCGTTCATCTTCCACTGTCAATGACTCAGCTTCCCTTGCCGAGCACGCAAGATTATCTGTCTCTGAGGTAACAGATTGGAAGAACTCAAGATATGCGGGAGCATCATTTTCTTTAAACTCCTATCTGCACAGCGTTGCTGAAAAACCTCATTTAAAGCGTTCAATCGCAGTTTAGTCCCTGTATTTCAGAGAATTTGGATTTTCAAGAATCCGTTTTATGAGGTTTTCTACCTTCTCA